>JBEVKG010000395.1:0-11439 GCA_040509765.1 Xanthomonas sp. | reverse complement strand
GCCGTGGGCGAAGCCGACCTCGAACACGCCGGCGAGCAACCGGTAGACCCAGGGCATTGTCTTTCTCCGTACAAAAATCCAAATGAAAACGGCCCGATGTCTGCACATCGGGCCGCCGTCGGCAGGGGTCGCAGCGCAGGCTGCGGGCGGGCCGTCCCGCCGGTGTGGAGGTCGCTTACTCGGACAGGGTGCGCCCGTGGAACAGCTCCTCGATCTCGCGCTTGAGCAGCGCCTCGATGCGCATGCGCTCCTTGAACGAGAGGTTCTTGGCCTTCTCCTCGAACAGGTACTGGTCCAGGTCGAAGTCCTTCAGGTGCATCTTGGTGTGGAAGATGTTCTCCTGGTAGACGTTGACGTCGAACATCTCGTAGCGCGACTTGACGTTCTTGGCCAGGAAGTTCTGGATCGAGTTGATCTTGTGGTCGATGTAGTGCTTCTTGCCCTTCACGTCGCGGGTGAACCCGCGCACGCGGTAATCCATGATCACGATGTCCGATTCCAGGCTCTCGATCAGGTAATTGAGGGCCTTCAGCGGCGAAATCACCCCGCAGGTGGCGACATCGATGTCGGCGCGGAACGTGGCGATACCGTGCTGCGGATGGGTTTCCGGGTAGGTATGGACGGTGATGTGGCTCTTGTCCATGTGCGCGACCACGGCGTCGGAGATGATCTCCTTGCCCGCCGCCTTCTTGTCGATGACCGGCTCCTCGGAGATCAGGATCGTCACCGAGGCGCCCTGCGGATCGTAGTCCTGGCGCGCGATGTTGAGGATGTTGGCACCGATGATCTCGGCCACATCGGTGAGGATCTGGGTCAGGCGATCGGCGTCGTACTGCTCGTCGATGTACTCGATGTAGCGCTGGCGCTCCTCTTCGGAGATCGCATAGCAGACGTCGTAGATGTTGAAGCTCAACGCCTTGGTGAGGTTGTTGAAACCTTGCAGCCTCAGGCGAGGCAACGGCTTGACCACGGCGTGGATCCTCTGGAAGTGGGTCGGGGGGAAAGCCAATCAATTATGAGCCAAATGGCCGCGTCGCGAAACGTGGCGTCCGTCTCTTGTTTGCCGCCGCGAACGCGTCCCGTTAAGCTTCGGGAATTACGCCGTAGCGAAGCCGCCATGAGCCCCGGAAACACATCCACTGCAGCACCTGTGCGCATCGCTCCAAGTCCTTTGACGTTGGACACCGCCACCATCGACCGCTTCCTGGCCCACAGCCACCGTCGCCGCTATCCGGCGCGGACGGACGTGTTCAGGCCCGGCGATCCCGCCGGCACCCTGTACTACGTGGTCAGCGGCTCGGTCAGCATCATCGCCGAGGAAGATGACGACCGCGAGTTGGTGCTGGGCTATTTCGGCAGCGGCGAGTTCGTCGGCGAGATGGGCCTGTTCATCGAATCGGACCAGCGCGAGGTGATCCTGCGCACCCGCACGCCCTGCGAACTGGCCGAGATCAGCTACGAGCGCCTGCACCAGCTGTTCCTGGGCTCGCTGTCGTCCGATGCGCCGCGGGTGCTGTTCGCGATCGGCGTGCAGTTGTCCAAGCGCCTGCTGGACACCTCGCGCAAGGCCAGCCGCCTGGCGTTCCTGGACGTCACCGACCGCATCGTGCGCACCCTGCACGACCTGGCCCAGGAGCCGGAGGCGATGAGCCATCCGCAGGGCATGCAGTTGCGCGTGTCGCGGCAGGAGCTGGCGCGGCTGGTCGGCTGCTCGCGCGAGATGGCCGGCCGGGTGCTGAAGAAGCTGCAGGTCGACGGCATCCTGCATGCCCGCGGCAAGACCGTGGTGCTGTACGGCGCGCGCTGACCGCCATGGGTCGATAGGCCCGGCGCGATGGTGCTGAGCGAGACCTTCTACTGGTTCGTGCTGGTCGGCCTGGCCGCGCAGCTGGTGGATGGCGCGCTGGGCATGGCCTTCGGCCTGGTCTCCTCGTCGGTGCTGCTGAGCCTGGGCCTGCCGCCAGCGGTGGTCAGCGCCAGCGTGCACAGCGCCGAGGTATTCACCACCGGCGCTTCCGGGCTGTCGCACCTGGCCCTGGGCAACGTCGACAAGCGCCTGTTCCTGCGCCTGGCGCTGCCCGGCATGGTCGGCGGCGTCGCCGGCGCCTACGTGCTGACGCAGTTGCCGGGCGAGCTGATCCGCCCCTTCGTCTATCTGTACCTGCTGGCCCTGGCGGTGCTGATCCTGCTGCGCGCGGCCGGACGTGCGCTGCCACGCGGCGAGGTGCGGCGGGTGCCGCTGCTGGGCTTCGTCGCCGGCCTGCTCGACGCCAGCGGCGGCGGCGGCTGGGGACCGGTGGCGACCTCGACCCTGCTCGCGCGCGGCGGCCAGGCCCGCACCACCATCGGCACGGTCAACGCCGCCGAGTTCCTGGTGACGCTGTCGATCTCGCTGACCTTCCTGCTGACGATGGGCGTGCAGCACCTGGACATCGTGCTCGGCCTGCTGGTCGGCGGCATGCTCGCCGCGCCGCTGGCGGCGCTGCTGGTCAAGCGCGTGCGCGAGCGCTGGGTGCTGGTGGCGGTGGGCCTGCTGGTGCTGGGCATCAGTCTGTACCAGGTGGGCGGGGCGCTGTATCGCTGGCTAGGCTGACAGCCGGGAGTCGGGAGTCGGAATGGCGGCCTCCGGGGTGCCTGAGGCACCTGCTCCGGGGACCTGCTCCGCGGTCAGGCCGCGTTCGCCTTTGCCGGAGCAGGCCGGGCGATGATCGCGGTCGGGACGCCGCCGCCGATCGCCGCGCGCCCCGTCCCGCCCCCTGCCCCGCGAGACCGCCATGCACCGTGCCATTCCGCTCCTCCTGGCCTTGCTGTGCCTGACCCTGCCGGCACCGCACGCGCAGGCCGACGACGCCTTCGCCCGGCTCGGGCGCGGGGTCAACATCCTCGGCTACGACCCGCTGTGGAGCGACCCGGCGAAGGCGCACTTCCGCCCGCCGCTGTACCGCACGATCCGCGACGGCGGCTTCCGCACGGTGCGGGTCAACCTGCAGGCCTTCGCGCACATGGACGCGGCCAACCGGCTCGACCCGGTCTGGCTGAAGACGCTGGACACGGTGGTCGACCAGGCCACGGCGGCGGGCCTGAACGTGATCCTGGACGAACACGACTTCCACCCCTGCGCGGCCGACGCGGCGGTGTGCCGGACCAAGCTGCTGGCGTTCTGGAGCCAGATCGCCCCGCGCTACCGCCACGCGCCGGCCTCGGTGCTGTTCGAAATCCTCAACGAGCCCAACGGCCAGATGACCAGCGCAGTGTGGAACGATCTGCTGCGCGATGCGCTGCAGATCATCCGCCGCGACAACCCGACCCGCACGGTGGTGGTGGGCCCGGCCAGCAGCAATTCCTTCACCGCGCTCGACAGCCTGCGCCTGCCCGACGACGATGCGCACCTGCTGGTCACCGTGCACTACTACAACCCGTTCCGCTTCACCCACCAGGGCGCGCCGTGGGCCCCGGCGGACATCCGCGACCACACCGGCGTGAGTTGGGGCAGTGCGGCCGACCGGACCAAGCTGTACGGCGAATTCGACCGCATCGCGGCCTGGGCCAAGGCGCACCATCGGCAGGTGCTGCTGGGCGAGTTCGGCGCCTACGAGCAGGCGCCGCAGGCCGATCGCCTGGCCTGGACGGTGGCGGTGGTCAACGCCGCCGAGAAGCGCCATTTCGCCTGGGCGTATTGGGAATTCGAGGGCAGCTTCGGCGCCTACGACATCGACCGCGGGCAATGGGTCGCGCCGCTGCACCACGCCTTGGTGGGTAGCGACAGCGCTTACCGCGGGGCCGGCGGCTGATCGCCGGCCTTCCCCGCCACGGCGCGCCTTAGCGGGGACCGCCAGCGTCGCCGGCGCGGTCGCGGCAGCCCCAGTTGAGGATCGGCGTGCCGGACGGCAGCACCCGGCGGAACAGCGGCACCGCGCTGTGCTTGGGATTGACCACCACCGGCGCGGCCGCGGCCTGCAGCAGCGGCAGATCGGCGGTACTGTCGGAATAGGCCATGGCGATCTCGCCGTAGCCCAGCTCGCGCAGCATGCGCATCTTTTCCTCGTTGTGGCAGTGGCGCGTGGCGGTGACCGCGCCCAGGCGCGGGCCGATCAGGCTGCCGACCACCGGCACGTCCTGGTGCGCGACGAAGCCGAGGATGGCGCGCGCCAGTTCCGGCGGCGCGCCGGTGGCGACCACCACGCGATCGCCGGCGGCGCGGTGCCGGGCGAACACCTCCAGCGCCTGCGGCAGCAGCCGCTGGCGGATCCGCGCCTGATGCTGCAGCACGTACTGGTCGATGATGCGGTTGAACTCGCGCGCGCGGCGCAGGCCGAAACTGGCGATCCAGACGTAGCCGGAGATGCCGGTGCGCCGGGTCGGCAGCATCGCCACCAGCGGTCCCAGCACCGGGGTGGCCAGCACCGCGGCGGCCAGGCGCAGCGGATTGCGCTTGATCAGCCAGGCGAACAGGTGGCTGCCGGAGTCGCCGTCGTACAGGGTGTGGTCGAAATCGAACACCACCAGCGGCGCATCGGCGCGCGGCAGCGGGTGCGGGCTGGGGCGCTGGCCGCTCATGCCGCGAAGAACAGCTGGCGCAGCGCCTCGCCCGGTTCCTCGGCGCGCATGAACGCCTCGCCGACCAGGAACGCGTGCACGCCGGCGCCGCGCATCAGCGCCACGTCGTCCGGGCCGAGGATGCCGCTTTCGGTGACCAGCAGGCGGTCGCGCGGCACCGCGTTCTGCATCGACAAGGTGGTCTGCAGCGACACCTCGAAGGTGCGCAGGTTGCGGTTGTTGATGCCGATCAGCGGCGCCGGCACCTGCAGCGCGCGCTCCAGTTCGTCGATGTCGTGCACTTCCACCAGCACGTCCATGCCCAGTTGCAGCGCCAGCGACGACAGCTCGGCCAGTTGCAGGTCGTCCAGCGCGGCCACGATCAGCAGGATGCAGTCGGCGCCGAGCGTGCGCGCCTCGTAGACCTGGTACGGATCGATGGTGAAATCCTTGCGCAGCACCGGCAGCGTGCAGGCATCGCGCGCCTGCTGCAGATAGCGGTCGTGGCCCTGGAAGAAGTCCTCGTCGGTCAGCACCGACAGGCAGGCGGCGCCGCCGAATTCGTAGCTGACCGCGATGTCGGCCGGATGGAAGTCCGGCCGGATCACGCCCTTGGACGGGCTGGCCTTCTTGACCTCGGCGATCACCGCCGGGTCGCCGTTGGCGATGGCGGCCTGCAGCGCGCGGGCGAATCCGCGGGTGGGCGGCATGGCCTCCGCGCGGGCGGCCAGCTCGGCCAGCGGCACGCGTGCGCGGCGCGCGGCGATCTCGTCGGCCTTGCGCGCGAGGATGGTGCGGAGAATGTCGCTGCTCATGCGGTTGGGATCCTGGGGGATGGCCGGATTATCGGCGATGCGGGGTGTCGGGAGTGAGAACCGGGATCGGGCGCCGGAAAAAGCACTCAGTCCAGCCCGGCCAGGCCGCGCGTGCAGACCACATACGCTTCCAGCTTGGCCCGCGCGCGGCCATCGGCAATGGCCGCACGCGCCAGGGCGATGCCGGCGCCGATGTCGTCGGCCAGGCCGGCCACGTACAGCGCCGCGCCGGCGTTGAAGGCGACGATGTCCAGGGCCGGACCGGGCGCGTTGTCGAGTACGGCGCGCAGCATCGCCATCGATTCGGCGGCGTCGGCGACCTTGAGGTTGCGGCTGGCCGACATGGCGATGCCGAAGTCCTCCGGGTGCACCTCGTATTCGCGGACCTGGCCGTCGCGCAGTTCGCCGACCAGGGTGCCGGCGCCGAGCGAGAGCTCGTCCATGTCGTCGCGGCCCCACACCACCAGCGCGCGCTCGGCGCCCAGCTCCTGCAGCACGCGCGCCTGGATGCCGACCAGATCGGGGTGGAACACGCCCATCAGGATGTTCGGCGCGCCGGCCGGATTGGTCAGCGGGCCGAGGATGTTGAAGATCGTGCGCACGGCCATTTCACGGCGCACCGGCGCCACCACCTTCATCGCCGGGTGGTGCACCGGCGCGTACATGAAGCCGATGCCGGTGGCCGCCAGCGCCTGCGCCACCTGCTCGGGCTGCAGCTCGATCGCCGCGCCCAGCGCCTCCAGCGCGTCGGCGCTGCCGGACTTGGAGGAGACGCTGCGGTTGCCGTGCTTGGCGACCTTGGCGCCGGCGGCAGCGGCCACGAACATCGCGCAGGTGGAGATGTTGAAGGTGTGCGAGCCGTCGCCGCCGGTGCCGACGATGTCGACCATGTGGGTGCGGTCGACGACAGGCACGGTGCGCGAGAACTCGCGCATCACCACCGCCGCGCCGGCGATCTCGCCGACCGTCTCCTTCTTGACCCGCAGCCCGGTGAGGATGGCCGCGGTCATCATCGGCGACACCTCCCCGCGCATGATCTGCCGCATCAGCCCGACCATCTCGTCGTGGAAGATCTCGCGGTGCTCGATGGTGCGTTGCAGGGCTTGCTGGGGGGTGATGGTCATCGGGGAGGATCCGCTCGTAGGCTGGAAGATGAGAGGCGCCGCGGCGGAGGCGCTCAGCGCGTCTGCGTCGGCCGCGACATGCGCAGGCGCCCTTGCGCCAGCACCTCGAAGTAGTCGCCCGGGCCGCCGGCACGCAGCAGGGTGGCGACCGCGGCCGGATCGTAGATCCCGTCCTGCAGCGCGTGCTCGGCGATGTGCACGCCGACCACCTCGCCCAGCACCAGCCAGGTCTCAATCGGCTCGCCGCGCGCACTTTTCAGCGGCAGCAGCTGGCTGAGCCGGCATTCGAAGCTCACCGGGCTGGCGGCCACCCGCGGCGCCGCGATCAGGCGCGAAGGCGCGGCTGCGAGGCCGGCCAGGGCGAACTCGTCGACCTCCGGCGCCACCGCGGCGGAACTGGCGTTCATCGCCTCGGCCAGCGGCCGCGTCGCCAGGTTCCAGGTGAACTCGCCCGTGGCCTCGATATTACGCACGCTGTCCTTCCAGCCGATGCTGGCGAAGCCGACGATCGGCGGGACGTAGTTGAAGGCGTTGAAGAAGCTGTAGGGCGCCAGGTTGGCGACGCCGTCGGCGCCGCGCGAGCCGATCCAGCCGATCGGCCGCGGCCCGACGATGGCGTTGAACGGATCGTGCGGCAAGCCGTGGCCGTTGGCCGGTTCGTAGAAATGGAAGGCGTCGGGACGATCGTGCATCAGAGCAGGCTCCGGCGGTGACGGAAGGCGCGGCGCGCTCAGCGCTCCAGGAAGTTCTTCAGCAAGGCGTGGCCATGCTCGGTGAGGATGGACTCGGGATGGAACTGCACGCCCTCGACCGGGAACTGGCGATGGCGCAGGCCCATGATCTGTTCCACCGTGCCGTCGTCGGGTTCGGTCCAGGCGGTCACTTCCAGACAGTCGGGCAGCGTGGTCTTCTCCACCACCAGCGAGTGATAGCGGGTGGCTTCGTAGCGGTCCGGCAGGCCGGCGAACACGCCGCGGCCCTCGTGGCGGATGCGCGAGGTCTTGCCGTGCATGATGGTGCCGGCACGCACCACCTGCCCGCCGTAGACCTGGCCGATGCTTTGGTGGCCCAGGCAGACGCCCAGGATCGGCGTGCGCTGGCCCAGCCGCTCGATTAGCTGCAGCGACACCCCGGCCTCGTTCGGCGTGCACGGTCCCGGCGAGATGACGATGCGCTCGGGCGCCAGGCGCTCGATCTCGTCCACGCTGAGCGCATCGTTGCGCACCACCTTGACCTCGGCGCCGAGCGCCTGCAGGTACTGCACGAGGTTGTAGGTGAAGCTGTCGTAGTTGTCGAGCATCAGCAGCATGGCGAAGGACTCATTGCGCGATCAGGAAGACCGCATAGACGTTTTCGGAAAGGGTGAGGGTGCCGGCTTCGAGGGATTCGGCGACGCCATCGGCCGCACGCGCTGCCAGGAGGTCGATGACCGGCGATGGCGGCGCACTCACCAACTGCGTCCTGAGTGGCTCGGACGGCCAATGCCCGGCCTGGATGCCATAGGCGAAGTCCGGCGCCACCTCGGAGATGGTGTATAGGCCGCCCAGGCGCACGCCGTAGGCCTTGGCCAGGGATTGCGCGGAGCTGCGGGTCTGCTCGGCCGCCTGGCGCTTGAGCTCGGCGCGCAGCGCGGCTTCGCCGCTGTAGCGCGGCGCGATCCCCGACACCTGCAGTTCCTCGCTTGTGGCCAACGCGCCCAGCAAAGCGCGTACATCGTCCAATGCGGCGAAGTCGGCCGAGAGCGTGCGCTGCACGCGCGTGCCCTCGAACACCTGCTTGTCTTCTTGGTAACGACGCTCGGGCGCGATCGACAGCGTCGTGGCCTGCACGCTGCCAGCCAGTGCGTGGCGCTGTGCGAACGCGGCCAGCACCTTCTCGGCATTGGCCTGCACGCGCTTGCGCGCCGCACCTGGATCGGCATCCACGGCGCTGAGGGTGATGGTCAAACCGAAGCGGTCCGGCACCACCTCGCGCTTGGCCTCGCCCTTCACCAACAGATGCGGCTGCGACGGCAGGCTGTTGACCTGCGCGCTGGCGACGACCGGCAAGGCCAGCACCGCGGCAACGGCCCAGGCAACGAGCGTACGGGTTTTCATCGTCCTCTCCTTGGCGGAATGTCAGCCGGCCGCACGTTGCGTGCCGGATTGAAGCAGCGTGGCGAAATCCGCGATCAACGTATCGACCGCCTGGTCCTGCGTCGCCCACGAGGTCACGAAGCGGATCACCCAGCGGCCGTCGCCCAGCAGTTGCCAGCGCTCGAAGTCGTAGCGCTGCGCCAGGGCCTCGACCGCGGCGGCAGGCAGGATCACGAACAGCTGGTTGGTCGGCGAGTCCGAGGCGAACTGCGCGCCGGCCGCGGCCAATCCGCCGCGCAGCCGCGCGGCCATGCGGTTGGCGTGCGCGGCAAGTTCGTAGAACAGCCCGTCCTCGAACAGCGCGGCGAACTGGGTGCCCAGCACCATGCCCTTGGCCAGCAGCGCGCCGCGCTGCTTGAGCAGGTAGCGGAAATCCGCTTTCAAGGCCGGGTTGAGGATCACCAACGCCTCGCCGAGCAGGGCGCCATTCTTGGTGCCGCCGATGTAGAACGCATCGGTGAGCGCGGCGACATCGGCCAGCGTCAGGTCGTTGCCCGCGGCGGTGAGCGCACTGCCGATGCGCGCGCCGTCCAGGAACAGCAGCAGGCCGTGCACGTCGCAGAACGCGCGCAGCGCCTGCAGTTCGTGCCTGCGGTACAGCGTGCCGACCTCGGTGGTGTTGGACACGTAGACCAGCCGCGGCTGCACCAGGTGCTCGTTGCCGTGCTCGGCCAGCAGCGGCGCGATCCGCTCCGGCGTGAGCCGGCCATCGTCCGCGTCCACGGTGAGCACCTTGTGCCCGGTGGCCTCGATCGCGCCGGTCTCGTGGGTGGCGATGTGGCCGCAGGCCGCGGCGATCACCGCCTGGTGCGGACGCAGGAACGCGGCGATGGCGGTGAGGTTGGTCTGGGTGCCGCCGACCAGCAGGTGCACATCGGCGTCGGCGCACCCGATCTCGGCACGGATCAGCTGTGCGGCGTGGGCGCTGTGCCGATCCAGGCCATAGCCGGCGTTCTGCTCGGCGCTGGCAGCGGCCAGGGCGGCGAGCAGGCGTGGATGCGCGCCTTCGCTGTAGTCGTTGCGGAAGCCGATCCGCGCCGGCGCGGCGGCGTTCACAGCCCCTTCGCCGCTTCGGCCACCGCGCGGAACAGCGCGCGGCCCTTGTTCATCGTCTCGTCCCATTCGGTCTGCGGATCGGAGTCGTAGACGATGCCGGCGCCGGCCTGCACGTGCAGACGGCCGTGCTTGATCACCGCGGTGCGGATGGCGATGGCGGTATCGGCGTCGCCATGCCAGCCGAGGTAGCCGATGCTGCCCGCGTAGACGTTGCGCTTGATCGGCTCCAGCTCGCGGATGACTTCCAGCGCGCGGATCTTCGGCGCGCCGCTGACGGTGCCGGCGGGGAACGTGGCGCGCAGCACGTCGGCGTAGCTGAGGCCGGGCAGCAAGGTCCCGGTGACTTCGCTGACGATGTGCATGACATGGCTGTAGCGCTCGATCACGAAGCGCTCGCCGACGGCGACGCTGCCGGCCTGCGAGACGCGGCCGGCATCGTTGCGGCCCAGGTCGATCAGCATCAGGTGCTCGGCGCGTTCCTTCGGATCGGCCAGCAGTTCCGCTTCCAGCGCCTGGTCCTCTTCCACGGTCTTGCCGCGCGGGCGGGTGCCGGCGATCGGGCGCACGGTGACCTGGCCGTTCTCCAGCCGCACCAGGATCTCCGGCGAGGAGCCGACCACCTGGGTGTCGCCGACGTCGAGGAAATACATGTACGGCGAGGGGTTCAACGCGCGCAGTGCGCGGTACACATCCACCGGGCGCGCGGCGAACGGCACGCTCAGGCGCTGGCTCAGCACCACCTGGAAGATGTCGCCGGCACGGATGTAGTCCTTGGATTTCTCCACTGCGGCGATGAAGCCCTCGCGGGTGAAGCCGGAGACGAAGTCGCTCTCGTCCAGCACGTCGCGGGCCAGCGGCGCGGGGTAGCCGGCGCCGGGCTGGCGCAGCGTGGTGGTGAGCGCATCCAGGCGCGCCTGCGCGCGCTCCCAGGCGTCGGCCTCGGCCGGGTCGGCATGTACGATCAGGTACAGGCGGCCCTTGAGGTTGTCGAATACCGCCACTTCCTCGGACAGCATCAGCAGGATGTCCGGGGTGTCGAGCTCGTCGCGTGCGACACCACCGGCCAGACGCGGCTCGATGTAGCCGATGCATTCGAAGCCGAACCAGCCGACGAGGCCGCCGGTGAAGCCGGGCACGCCCGCCAGCTTGGGCACCGCATGCTGCGCGCGCAGCGCCTCGACCTCGGCGAAGGGATCGGCGACCTCGCGGCGCTCGATCAGTTCGCCATGGTCGCGCACGTCCAGGGTGTGCCCGCGGAAGGTGTACACGCGGCGCACCGGCAGACCGATGATCGAGTAGCGCCCGAAGCGCTCGCCGCCTTCGACCGATTCGAACAGATAGGTGTGCGGGGCGTCGGCGAGTTTGAGATAGACCGACAGCGGCGTGTCCAGGTCGGACAGCACTTCGCGGACGACGGGGATGCGGGTGTAACCTTCAGCGGCGTAGCGCTGGAACTGCTCGCGGGTAATCAAGACGGCTTTCCTTCCGGGACTCGGTGACAGGGCGGACGACGGCTGCAGGCCACCATCGCCACGCACGGCGAGCGGAAGTGAAGGAACGCGGGGTCGTCAGGCTGGACACGGCGGCTACTTTACCGCAACTGCGGCGACTGGCAACGGTTGCAGACGCCACCAATCGGGTGCGGTGCGGAGGAACTCGGCGAGGGTGGCGCGTCGGGACTGAAGTCCCTCCCACACGGGGTTAATTGCTTGGGTACATCTCTGTAGGAGCGGCTTCAGCCGCGACGGGCGTTACCGGGAATGCCCCGTCGCG
>JBEVKG010000394.1:0-13310 GCA_040509765.1 Xanthomonas sp. | reverse complement strand
TTTCTGGACAACCTACCCGCGCGCTTACAGGCGGCTGGCGATGGCCTGGGCGAAGCCCATGGTGTTGCCGGTGCCGCCGAGGTCGCCGGTCAGCGAATCCTTGGCTTCCAGGGTGGCGACGATGGCCTTGCGCAGGCGCTCGGCGTTGTCGGTCTGGCCGACGTGGTCCAGCATCTGCGCGGCCGCCAGCAGCAGCGCGCACGGGTTGGCCTTGCCCTGCCCGGCGATGTCCGGGGCCGAGCCGTGCACGGCTTCGAAGATCGCCGCGTCCACGCCGATGTTGGCGCCCGGGGCCAGGCCCAGGCCACCGACCAGGCCGGCGCACAGGTCCGACAGGATGTCGCCGAACAGGTTGGTGGTGACGATGATGTCGAACTGTTCCGGACGCATCACCAGCTGCATGCAGCAGTTGTCGACGATCATTTCCTGGAACTCGATCTCCGGGTACTGCGCCGCCACCTCGCGCGCCACCTTCAGGAACAGGCCCGAGGTGGACTTGATGATGTTGGCCTTGTGCACCGCGGTGACCTTCTTGCGGCCGGTCGCGCGGGCCAGGTCGAAGGCGTAGCGCACGATGCGCTCGGAGCCCTTGCGGGTCACCTTGGCCATCGACAGCGCGGTCTCGCCGTCGGCGGACACTTCCTGGCCTTCGCTCAGGTAGGCGCCTTCGGTGTTCTCGCGCACGGTGATCAGGTCCACGCCCGCACCGAAACGCGACTTGGTGTTCGGGAACGACTTGGCCGGACGCACGTTGGCGTACAGGTCGAACTGGCGGCGCATGGCCACGTTGATCGAGCTGAAGCCCTCGCCCACCGGCGTGGTCAGCGGGCTCTTCAGCGCCACCTTGTTCTTGCGGATCGACTCCAGCGTGGCGGCCGGCAGCAGGTCGCCGTGCTTCTCCAGCGCCACCAGGCCCGCGTCGGCGTATTCGTAGGTGAGGCCAGCGTTCAGCGCGTCGAGCACGAACAGCGTGGCGTCCATGATCTCCGGGCCGATGCCATCGCCACGGATGACCGTGATTGTCTGCGTCATAGGGTTGCGGTTTCCGTACAAGAGGGGGGAGCGCCGCCCGGGAACCGGGGCTGCAGGCGCAAGGAGGTTTCAGCGGTAATTATGCCCGAAGCCGGTGAAGGCGCCCAAAACCGGGCGGCTACCGGCGCGGGGCGCCGGCGGCCATCGGCATGCCGAGGCGGGCTCAGTCGTGGGCGTGCTGCGCCGGGGCGGCGCCGCCGGCCTCCAGCGTGTCGAGGAAGTCCACGGCGCGGCGCAGGTGCGGGATCACGATGGAACCGCCGACCACCAGGCCGACCGAGAAGGTCTCGAAGAACTCCTCTCGGCTGACCCCGGCCTCCTTGCACTGGGCCACGTGGTAGCTGATGCAGTCGTCGCAGCGCAGCACCAGCGAGGCGACCAGGCCGAGCAGTTCCTTGGTCTTCACGTCCAGCGCGCCGGCCTGGTAGGTCTGGGTGTCCAGCGCGAAGAAGCGCCGGACCACCTGGTTCGGCTCGGCCAGGATGCGCTGGTTCAAGCGCTGGCGGAACTCGGTGAACTCGCGCACCCGGTCCTGCCCGGACGCCCCGCCCTCGCCCGTCGGGGCGCCGCTCACGCCTGCGCCTCGGGGGCGCGGCCGTCGAGCAGCGGTTCCAGCTTGCCGGCGCGGTGCAGCGCCATCATGTCGTCGTAGCCGCCGACGTGGACGTCGCCGACGAATATCTGCGGCACGCTGGTGCGCCGCGCCAGCGCGACCATCTTGTCGCGCTCGGCCGGGTCCAGGTCGATCCGCACCTCGTTCCAAGTGCGGCCCTTGCTCTTGAGGAAGTTCTTGGCCGCCACGCAATACGGGCAGATCGCGGTGGAATAGAGGGTGATCGGCGCGCCGCCGGCGTGGCCGGTGTCGGCAGTTGGGTTGTCCACGGGAAACTCCGGGCGGTGTAGAAGGTCCAAGCCACTATGGTAGCGGCCGGGTGGATTTTCGAGTCCGCTGCCGCAACACTGCGAATCATCCCGGATTCACCGTCGTCCCGGACGCCCCCCGGCGTCCGCCTGCCCTCTTGGAGCCCGTCTTGCGCCTGCTGCCGCTCGCCTTCGCGATCACCCTGGCCACCGCCTGCGCCGTGGCGCCGGCCCAGGAGAACAAGCTGCCGGACATCGGCTCCTCGGCCGGCGAGCTGCTGACCCCGGCACGCCAGGCCGAGTACGGCAAGATGATGCTGGCCGAGCTGCGCAGCTACGGCTACGTGCTCGAAGACCCGCTGATCGACGATTGGCTGCAGACCATGGGCACCCGGCTCGGCGCCAACAGCGACCAGCCGCAGCAGAAGTTCACCTTCTTCATGCTGCGCGACCGCCAGATCAACGCCTTCGCCACCCTCGGCGGCTACGTCGCGGTCAACGCCGGCCTGGTGCTGACCGCCGAGCGCGAGGACGAGGTGGCCGCGGTGCTGTCGCACGAGATCGCCCACGTCACCCAGCAGCACGTGCTGCGCGGGGTGGAGCGGGCGCAGCGCGACCAGATCCCGATCCTGCTCGGCATGCTCGCCGCGGTGGTCGCGGCACAGCAGGCCGGCGGACGCTCCAGCGGCGACGCCACCCAGGCGGCGATCGCCAGCGGCCTGGGGCTGATGCAGCAGCGGCAGATCGACTACACCCGCTCCAACGAGTCCGAGGCCGACCGCCTTGGCATCCGCACCCTGGCGCGCAGCGGCTACGACGTCGACGCGATGGCCGGCTTCTTCGAGCGCATGTCGCTGGCGATGCGCGGCAACCAGGGCGGCTACAGCACCCCGGACTTCCTGATGACCCACCCGGTCACCACCACCCGCATCAGCGAGGCACGCGAGCGCGCCGAGCAGATGAAGAAGAACACCCTGACCGTGACCACCAGCGTGCCCGGCGGGACCCTGAAGGAGCGGGTCGATCCAAACGACGTGTCGCTGAGCCAGCCGCTGGGCGCGCCCAGCAACCCGCTGCTGCCGGGCGGCCTGCAGCTGCCGTTCGCCAATTACGCGCGCGGCCCCAGCGGTCAGTTCGACTGGGCCCGCGAGCGGCTGCGCGTGTTCAGCGCCAACACCCCGGCCGATGCGATCCGCGAGTACGAGGGCCTGCGCCAGGGCAGCAAGCAGGGCCTGTCCGATGCCCAGCGCTACGGTCTGGCGCTGGCCCGGCTGCGCGGCGGCGGCAGCGCGCAGGACGTCGCGCAGACGCTGGAGAGCCTGCTGCAGGCGCATCCGGATAACTGGTGGCTGACCGTGGCGGTGGCCGAAGCCGAGGCCAAGGCCGGCCGCAGCCAGGCCGCCGACCAGCGCTTCGAGGCGCTAGTCAAGCGCATGCCCAGCAACCGCGCGGTGGCGCTGAGCTATGCGACCGCCCTCAACGAACAGGGCGGCCGCCAGGCCGGCCAGCGCGCCCAGGCGGTGCTGCGGCCGTTGCTGGGGGCGGCAGCGGAGGACCCGGTGTTCCAGCGCACCTTCGCCCGCGCCTGCGAACTGGCCGGCGACGACACCCGCGCCGGCGAGGCCTATGCCGAGGCCGCCTACCTGAACGGGCACCCGGAGCAGGCCCTGATCCAGCTCAGCAACCTCAAGAAGCGCAGCGACCTGGACTACGTGGCGCGCGCGCGTATCGATGCGCGCATCGCCGCGATCACCCCGACCGTGCTGGAACTGCGCCGCCAGGGCGTGCAGGACCCGGACATGCAACGGCGCTGAAACGCGCCCTTGGCGGGCGTCACTTAAACGTAATAAAACCGTAGTCTACTGGCGACCTTCCTCCCCAGTTCCACGGTGCCGTTGTGCAGAAACGCATCCTGATCGTCGACGACGAACCGGCCATCCGCGACATGGTCGCGTTCGCCCTGCGCAAGGGCGACTTCGAGCCGGTGCATGCCGGCGATGCCCGCGAAGCGCAGACCTCGATCGCCGACCGGGTCCCGGACCTGATCCTGCTGGACTGGATGCTGCCCGGCACCAGCGGCCTGGAGCTGGCGCGGCGCTGGCGCAAGGATGCGATGACCCGCGAAGTGCCGATCATCATGCTCACCGCCCGCGGCGAGGAGAACGACCGCGTCGGCGGCCTGGAGGCCGGCGTCGACGACTACGTGGTCAAGCCGTTCTCCGCGCGCGAACTGCTGGCGCGGATCCGCGCGGTGATGCGCCGCACCCGCGAGGACGACGAGGACGGCAGCGTCTCGGTCGGCAGCCTGCGCATCGACGGTGCCGCGCACCGGGTGTTCGCCGGCGAGGCGCCGGTGCCGATCGGCCCGACCGAATACCGCCTGCTGCACTTCTTCATGACCCATCCCGAACGCGTGTACAGCCGCGCGCAACTGCTCGACCACGTCTGGGGCGGCAGCGTCTATGTGGAAGAGCGCACCATCGACGTGCACATCCGCCGCCTGCGCAAGACGCTGGAGCCGTTCGCGGTGGAAAACATGGTGCAGACCGTCCGCGGTTCCGGCTATCGCTTCTCTGCGTCCATCTGACCGCCGGCTTCGCCTGCTATAACGGCGGACGGATCACGATCCTTTGCGACAGAGTGCGTTCCCGATGCCCCGCCACATCCGCTCCGCCTGGTTGAAGACCCTCGGCACGCTCGCCGGCCTGCTGTTGCTGGCGTTGCTGCTCGGCTGGATCGGCGGCCATGTGTGGATGGCGCTGACCCTGATGTCGCTGGGGGTGATGGGCTGGCACTACTGGCGGTTGCGGCGGGTGCTGCGCCGGCTGACCGCGCGCCAGCGCTGGGAGCCGCCCGCCGGCACCGGGGTGTGGAACGAACTGGACCGGCTGCTGTACCGCAGCCAGGCGGAAATGCGCGTGCGCAAGCGGCGCCTGCTGGACATGCTGCGCGCCTACCGCGCCGCCGCCGCGGCGTTGCCGGACGCGGTGGTGGTGGTGGACCGCAACAGCCAGCGCATCCAGTGGTTCAACGAGGCGGCCGGCACCCTGCTCGGCCTGCGCCATCCCGGCGACCTCGGCGCGCCGGTGGTGGAACGGCTGCAGCCGATGCCGCTGGCGCACTGGCTCAGCGGCGGCCGCAACGCCGAGCCGATGCTGGACATGCCCTCACCGGTCGACGACCGCCTGCGCCTGAACCTGCGCCTGATCCCGTATTCCGACGACCACTGGCTGCTGGTCGCGCGCGACGTCAGCAAGCTGCTGCAGCTGGAACAGGTGCGCCGCGATTTCGTCGCCAACGTCTCGCACGAGCTGCGCACGCCGCTGACCGTGGTCCACGGCTACCTGGACATGCTCGATCCGGAGGACTTCCCGGACTCCGGGCCGATGATCGCCGAGATGCGCAAGCAGTCGCAGCGCATGACCCAACTGGTCGAGGACCTGCTGACCCTGTCGCGACTGGAATCGCAGGAGCACGCCAACGAGGAGTCGATCGCGATGGCGCCGATGCTGGCCACGCTGCGCCGCGAGGCCGAGGCGCACAGCCAGGGCCGGCACCGCATCGAGGTCCACGACGACGCCGATTGCGACCTGGTCGGCTCCAACAAGGAACTGCACAGCGCCTTCTCCAACCTGGTCACCAACGCGGTGCGCTACACCGCGGCCGGCGGCACCATCCGCATCAGCTTCGCCCGCGAAGGCGACGGCGCGGTGCTGTCGGTGCGCGACAGCGGCTACGGCATTCCCGCGCATCACCTGCCGCGGATCACCGAGCGCTTCTACCGCGTCTCCAGCAGCCGTTCGCGCGAGAGCGGCGGCACCGGCCTGGGCCTGTCGATCGTCAAGCACGTGCTCGGCCTGCACCAGGCGCGGCTGGAGATCGAGAGCGAAGTCGGCAAGGGCAGCACCTTCTCCTGCCACTTCGGCGCCGGGCGCGTGCATCCGCGGCACGACCATGCCACCCTGACCTCCGCCTAACGAGTAACGCCATGCCCCGCCGCGCCCCTGCCCTGCCGCCCACGCCCCCGCCCGACGTTCCCAGCGATCCGCTGCGCGATTCCGCGCTGTACATCAATCGCGAGCTGTCGCAACTGGACTTCAACTTCCGGGTGCTGGCGCAGGCGCAGGATCCGCAGGTGCCGTTGCTGGAGCGGCTGCGCTTCCTGTGCATCTCCTGCACCAATCTCGACGAGTTCTTCGAGATCCGTGCGGCCACCGTGCGCCACGCGCAGGAATTCGGGCTGCCACCGGCACCGGACGGGATGAGCCCCAGCGCCATCCTCACCTCCATCCACGACCGCGCCGCGCAACTGGTCGACCAGCAGTACCGCTGCTGGAACGAGGTGCTGCGCCCGGCGCTGAAGGATGCCGGCATCGGCGTGCTCGGCCGCCATTCCTGGAACGCGCGGCAGAAGCGCTGGCTGCGTGCCTACTTCCGCAACGAGATCATGCCGGTGCTGTCGCCGCTGGGCCTGGACCCGGCGCATCCGTTCCCGAAGATCCTCAACAAGTCGCTGAACATCGTGGTGGTGCTGAAGGGCACCGACGCGTTCGGCCGCGTCGGTCATTTGGCGATCGTGCGCGCGCCGCGCTCGCTGCCGCGCATCATCCAGTTGCCGGAAAGCCTGGCCGAGGGCGGCCAGAGCTTCGTGTTCCTGTCCTCGGTGCTGTCCACCTTCGTCGATGAGCTGTTCCCGGGCATGGAGGTGATGGGGTCCTATCAGTTCCGCGTCACCCGCAACTCGGAACTGGTGGTGGACGAGGAGGAAGTGGAGAACCTGGCGCTGGCGCTGCGCGACGAACTGGTCAACCGCGGCTACCGGCCGGCGGTGCGGCTGGAGATCGCCGAGGACTGCCCGAAGTCGATCGTGCGCACCCTGCTGCAGAACTTCGAGCTGCCGGAGAACGCGGTCTACCGGATCAACGGCCCGGTCAACCTGAGCCGGGTCAACCAGGTGTACGACCTGGTGCAGCGCCCGGACCTGAAGTATCCGCCGATGAACCCGCGCACCCTGCGCGACAGCGAGGGCATCTTCGAGATCGCCGCCGCCGGCGACGTGCTGCTGCATCACCCGTTCGATGCCTTCACCGCGGTGCTGGACCTGATCAAGCAGGCCGCGATCGATCCCAACGTGCTGGCGATCAAGCAGACCCTGTACCGCACCGGCAAGGACTCGGCGATCGTCGATGCGCTGGTGCTGGCCGCGCGCAACGGCAAGGACGTCACCGTGGTGGTGGAACTGCGCGCGCGCTTCGACGAAGAGGCCAACCTGGGCCTGGCCGACCGCCTGCAGGAAGCCGGCGTGCAGGTGGTGTACGGCGTGGTCGGCTACAAGACCCACGCCAAGATGCTGCTGATCGTGCGCCGCGAGGGCCGCAAGCTGCGCCGCTACGTGCACCTGGGCACCGGCAACTACCACAGCGGCACCGCGCGCGCCTACACCGACCTGAGCCTGATCACCGCCGACGTGGACATCGGCAACGACGTGCACCTGCTGTTCCAGCAGTTGTCCGGGCTGGCGCCGAAGATCCGCCTCAAGCGCCTGCTGCAATCGCCCTTCACCCTGCACCCGGGCGTGCTGCACCGGATCGAGCGCGAGACCAAGCTGGCGCATGCCGGCCGCCCGGGCCGCATCATCGCCAAGATGAACGCGCTCAACGAGCCGCAGGTGATCCGCGCGCTGTACGCGGCCTCGCAGGCCGGGGTCAAGATCGACCTGATCGTGCGCGGCGCCTGCACGCTGCGCCCCGGCGTGCCGGGCGTCTCCGACAACATCCGGGTGCGCTCGATCGTCGGCCGTTTCCTCGAGCACAGCCGGGTCTACTGGTTCGGCAACGACGGCGCGCCGGAACTGTTCTGCGCCAGCGCCGACTGGCTGGAACGCAACCTGCTGCGGCGCGTGGAGACCGGCTTCCCGATCCTCGATCCGGACCTGGTCAAGCGCATCCACCGCGAGGTGCTGCAGAACTACCTGGCCGACAATCTCAACGCCTGGGAACTGGACGCCGACGGCAACTACCGCAAGCTGGCCCCCGGCCAGGACCAGCCGCCGCATTCGGCGCAGATGGCCCTGCTCGAAGGGCTCTGAGCGCAGCGCGGCGCCGCGCCAACGGCGCGCGCCGCGCATCGGCTACCATTCCGCCATGCCTGCCATCTCCCCCACTCATCCGCCGCTGCGCGACGGCGACCTGCTGGCCGCCATCGACCTGGGTTCCAACAGTTTCCACATGGTCATCGCCCGCTATCAGCTCGGGCAGTTGCGGGTGGTGGACCGCCTGCGCGAGACCGTGCGCATGGCCGACGGCCTGGACAACAAGGGCGGGCTGTCCGCCGAGGCGCGGCAGCGCGCGCTGGAATGCCTGGCGCGCTTCGGCCAGCGCATCCGCGACCTGCCGTCACTGCGGGTGCGCGCGCTGGCGACCAACACCGTGCGCCAGCTACGCTCGCCGCAGACCTTCCTGATTCCCGGCGAAACCGCGCTCGGGCATCCGATCGAAGTGGTCAGCGGCCGCGAGGAAGCGCGCCTGATCTACCTGGGCGTGGCCCACGCGCAGCCGCCCAAGCCGGACGAACGCCGCCTGGTGATCGACATCGGCGGCGGCTCCACCGAGTTCATCATCGGCAGCGGCTTCCAGACCCTGGAACGCGAGAGCCTGCAGGCCGGCTGCATCGCCAGCACGCGCCGCTTCTTCCCGGGCGGCAAGCTGTCCAAGAAGAAGTGGAAGGACGCGCTGACCGAGATCGGCGCCGAGTTCCAGCAGTTCGCCGGGCAGTACCGTGCGCTGGGCTGGCACGAGGCGCTGGGCTCGTCGGGCACGCACAAGGCCATCGGCGAGATCTGCGCCGCGATGAAGCTGACCAAGGGCGCGATCACCGCCGAGGCGCTGCCGCAACTGCGCGAACGCCTGCTGCTGGCCAAACGCATCGAGGACATCGACCTGCCGGGCCTGTCCGCCGACCGCCGGCCGATCATCGCCGGCGGCGTACTGGTGCTGGAGGCGGCGTTCCAGGCCCTGGGTCTGCAACGCCTGATGGTGAGCAAGGCGGCCATGCGCGAAGGCATCCTCTACGACATGCTCGGCCGCGGCGGCGAGAACGATCCGCGCGAAACCGCGATCGCCGCGCTCACCCAGCGCTACGGCATCGACGAGGCGCAGGCCGCGAGCGTGGAGCACACCGCGATGGCGCTGTTCGAACAGGTCGCCGTCGACTGGGCGCTGGATGCCGACGACGCGCGCATGCTCGGCTGGGCCGCGCGCCTGCACGAACTCGGCCAGGCCATCGCGCACAGCCAGTACCACGTGCACGGCGCCTACGTGCTGGAGCACTCGGATATCGCCGGCTTCTCGCGGCAGGAGCAGCAGGTGCTGGCCACGCTGGTGCGCACGCACCGCCGCAACGTGTCCAAGACCGCCTTCGACGCACTGCCCGACCGCCTGCTGCTCAGCGCCAAGCGCAAGGCCGCGCTGCTGCGCCTGGCGGTGCTGCTGCACCGCGCGCACGAGGCCGACCCGATCCCGGCGCTGGAGCTGAAGGCCGACGGCGCTAACCTGCATCTGATCCTGTCGCAGCCATGGATCGAGTCGCGGCCCCTGCAGCGCGCCGACCTGATCGGCGAGGTCGAGGGCATGGCGGGCTTGGGGATCCATTTCCGGCCGTTTGTGGCCTGAAAGCCGGGCGTGGGGAATGGGGAATGGGGACTGGGTGGTTCGCGGGGCGGGTGAGGCTTCGCTCGCCTGTGGGCGCTGCGGTTGGCCTGCTGATGCAAGCGCACCTAAACGCCCGGCGGGGGCGTCATCGTTCCTACATGCGCTGGACATGTTCGCTTCACTGCAGTGCGCGAGGCTTTGTCAAACCGGAGCCCCCGTATGCGCTACGCGATCGTCACCGAGACGTATCCCCCTGAGGTCAACGGCGTCGCGCTGACCGTGCAGGGGCTGGAACTGGGGCTGCGCGCGCGCGGCCATACCGTCGACGTGGTGCGACCGCGCCAGGCCGGCGACGCCGACCCGACGGATCTGCGACTGGTGCGCGGCGCGGCGCTGCCGCGCTACCCCGGACTGAAGTTCGGCCTGCCCGCGCCGCGGCGCCTGACCCGGCTGTGGCAGGCGGCGCCGCCGGATGCGGTGTACATCGCCACCGAGGGCCCGCTGGGCTGGTCGGCGCTGCGCAGCGCGCGGCGCCTGGGCATTCCGATCGCCACCGGCTTCCATACCCGCTTCGACGAATACCTGCCGCAGTACGGCGCGGCCTGGCTGCAGTCGACCGCGCTGCGCTGGATGCGGCGCTTCCACAACCAGGCCCAGGCGACGCTGGTGCCGACCCGCGAACTGCGCGACTTCCTCGCCACCCAGGGCTTCGAGCGGGTACGCCTGCTGGCGCGCGCGGTGGACAGCAAGCAATTCGAGCCGCAGCGCCGCGATGCGCAGTTGCGCCAGCAATGGGGCCTGCAGGACGACGATTGCGCGGTGCTGTACGTGGGCCGCATCGCCTCGGAGAAGAACCTGCCGCTGGCGGTGCACGCGTTCCGCCAGTTGCAGCAGTTGCGTCCGCGCGCGCGCTTCGTCTGGGTCGGCGACGGCCCGCTGCGCGAGCGCCTGGCGCAGGAGAATCCCGACTTCATTTTCTGCGGCGTGCAGCGCGGCGACGCGCTGGCGCGGCATTTCGCCAGCGGCGACCTGTTCCTGTTCCCCAGCCGCAGCGAGACCTTCGGCAACGTGACCCTGGAGGCGATGGCCAGCGGTTTGGCCACGGTCGCCTTCGACTACGGCGCGGCGCGCGAATACCTGCGCGACGGCAGCAACGGGGCGGCAGTGGCCGACGACGAGGCCTTCATCGCCGCCGCCCTGCGCCTGGGCAGCGACGCGGCCCTGCGCCGACGCCTGGGCGATGCCGCCTGCGCAGCGATGCAGCAGCTGCGCCCGGAGCGGGTGGTGGCCGATTTCGATGCCCTGCTCAACCAACTGGCACAGACCCGGAGGACGCATGTCGACGCGGCTTGAGATCCTGCGCGGGCACGAGACCCGCTGGTGCCGGCGCGCCAATCATTGGTGCCGGCGGCGTTCGGTACGGCGCTTCTTCGCGCTGATCAGCCGGCTCGGCGACGGCATGTTCTGGTACGCGCTGATGACCCTGCTGGTGCTGTGCGACGGCATGGACGGCGTGTTCGCCTCCGCGCACATGGCCGCCACCGGCGTGGTCGCGCTGAGCCTGTACAAGGGCCTGAAGCGCTGGACCCGACGCCCGCGCCCGTACGCGGCCGACCTGCGCATCCGCGCGTGGGTGGCGCCGCTGGACGAGTTCAGCTTCCCCTCCGGCCACACCCTGCACGCGGTGTCCTTCGGCATCGTCGCCCTCGCCTACTACCCGTGGCTGGCGCCGCTGCTGGTGCCGTTCATCGCCTGCGTGGCGCTGTCGCGGGTGGTGCTGGGCCTGCACTACCCCAGCGACGTGCTCGCCGCCACCGGCATCGGCGCGTTGCTGGCGGGCGTGTCGCTGTGGTTGATCTGAGGCTGGGAATGGGGAAGCGGAAATAGGGAATGGGAACAGCCGGCGCCGCCCGGCTGCGTGCCCATCTCCCGATCCTGGCGCTCGAAGAGGTCGCGGCTGAAGCCGCTCCTACGCAAGGCGTAGCAATGCCTGCGCTGGCGGCCGTCATCCCATCCCAGATCCCCGCTCCCGACTCCCGGCCCTACGACAGCCAGCGCTCGCGAAGAATCCCCATTCCCCAATCCCGATTCCCCAGTCCCGGCCGTACAATGGCCGGATGACCACGCTGTTCATCTCCGACCTGCATCTGGATCCGGCACGGCCGGCGATCACCGCGCTGTTTCTCGACTTCCTGCGCGGAGAGGCGCGCCAGGCCGAGGCGCTGTACATCCTCGGCGACCTGTTCGAGGCCTGGATCGGCGACGACACGCCATCCGAGGCGGCCGATGCGGTGGCGCTGGAGCTGCACGCGCTGCACACGGCCGGGGTGCCGGCGTTCTTCATGCACGGCAACCGCGATTTCCTGCTCGGCGCCGACTACGCGCGCCGCGCCGGCCTGCGCCTGCTGCCCGATCCCTGCGTGATCGACCTGTACGGCGAGCCCACCCTGCTGCTGCACGGCGACCTGCTGTGCACCGACGACACCGCCTACCAGGCGTTCCGCGCGCAGACCCGCGACCCGGCCTTCCAGCAGCAGTTCCTGGCGCAGCCGCTGGCCGCACGCATCGCCTACGCGCAACAGGCGCGCGCCGCCAGCCAGGCGCGCCAGGCCGACCTGAAACAGGGCGATCGCGCGCAGTTCGAGACCGTCACCGACGTGGCGCCGGGCGAAGTCGTCGCCACCTTCGCCCGCTATGGCGTGGCGCGGATGATCCATGGCCACACCCATCGCCCGGCGGTGCATGCACTGGACGTGGACGGCCGCGCCTGCACCCGCATCGTGCTCGGCGACTGGTACGAACAGGGCTCGGTATTGCGCGTGGATGCGCAGGGCTGCCAGTTGCAACAGCTCTAGCGCTCGCATCCGGCGCGGTCGCGCGCAGCCTGGCGGCGCGTACGGCACGGCATTTACCCTCCCACAGCGACACGGGTGCCGGCCGGCAGCGCACCACGCTTCGGCCCGGGGATTCCGCAGGGCCGCTGAGTGCGGCCTTCAGACGCACCGTGCCGTCCCTGCCTGCCTCATGGAACGCGGCAACCGGCCTGACGATACGCGCGCGACGTCGCCCTCGCCCTGGTCCTCTCCATTCCGCCCACGTCCTCGCCGCGCACCGCGACGACCACGCGTCCGGCCCAGTGCGACGACACGCCGCTCAGGGCAGGCCGCCACCGGCTTGCTGCTGCCGCCATTGCGCGTAATCGACGAAGTCGCCGTCGACCACGTCGTACCAGCGGATCGCGCCGGAGCGCTCGACGCGGAAGCGGTCGCGGACCGGCTCGGTCTGCGGGTCGCCCGGGCAGCCGTCGCCGTGCTTCTCGCGCACCGCGATCTCGATCGCCGCCGGCCCGGACGCCGCGGAGCCGGCCGCACCGGCATCGGCCGCAGCGTCGTCCGCGCTCGCGTCCTCGACGGCGTAGCCCAGGCACTGCAGGTCGGGATAGGCATGATCGGCGGACAGGCGCGCCTGCAGCATCTCCATCGCGCGGCTTTCGCCGAAGGTGTCGGCCGGCGGGGTCGGCCGCGGCGCCTCGGTCTTGGCGGTCGGCGACGGCGTGTCCGTCTGCCGATCGGGGGCGGGGCCGCAGCCCGCGCTCAGCATCGCCAGCAGCAGCGTGGCCGGCAGTCGCATGCGCTTGAACATCGTCGATCCCAGGAAGTCGATCGGCGCCGACCAGGCCGGCGCCGCTTCCCAGCATAGCCGAAGCGGACGCCACCGCGCCCGCTCCCGCCGTCGTCTCCGCGCGTGGCGCAGGCATGCGGCCTGCGC
>JBEVKG010000393.1:0-17212 GCA_040509765.1 Xanthomonas sp. | reverse complement strand
GCAGCGCCTGCGCCTGCCGATAGCGCGCCTCGGCCTGGCGCAGGGTCTGGTTGGCGCGGTCGGCCTGGTCGACCAGGGCATCCAGCTGCGGATCGCCGTAGCGGGTCCACCACGCCGCCGCCGGGTCGGCCGCGGCCGGCGCGGCGGGCGCCCAGCGACCGTCGGCCTCGGCGAACGGCACCTGCGCGCCGGCCGGCGGCGCCGGGCGGACGTAGTCCGGGCCTGCCATGCAGCCGCCGAGCAGCGCACTGAGCAGCAGCGCGAGCGGCGCCAGGCGGCGGGAAGCGGGAGGTGGGGGCAGGGCGGTCACGGGGCGGCGCCGGCAGCGGGAACAGGCCTGCACCGTAGAAGCCGCAGGGCGACCCCACGCTGACAGCTTGCTGACGGCGCTGTCAGCGACGCCGCCTGCGGGCGTCGATGGCCGCGGCGCGAGCCGTGCCCGGCACGCCCGCGACGTGGCGCTTGCAGCCGTCATCATGGCCGGCCAGTATCGGCGCATGAAGCTGCCCCATGCCCTGTCCTGTCTGTTCCTCGCCTGCCTGTTGCTGGGCGGCTGCACCTCGCGCGCCGACACCGCCATGCCCTCGCCGATCCGCCTGAACCAGGTCGGTTTCCTGCCCGCCGCGAGCAAGCTGGCGGTGGTGCCGGATGGCCACGGCGACGCCTTTTCGATCGCGCGCGCCGACAGCGACGAGGTGGTGCTGCGCGGCACCCTCGGCGCCGCCGCCACGTGGCCGCCGGCGCAGCAGACGGTGCGCATCGCCGATTTCTCCGCGCTGCGCACGCCGGGCCGCTATCGCCTGCGGGTCGATGGCCTGCCGCCGTCGGACAGCTTCGCGATCGGCGCAGACGCCTACAACGCGCTGTCGCGCGCCGCGCTCAAGGCCTACTACTACAACCGCGCCAGCACCGCGCTGGACGGCACCTACGCCGGCCGCCACGCGCGCGCCGCCGGCCATCCCGACGACCACGTGCTGGTGCATGCCTCGGCGGCCTCGCCGGAGCGTCCGGCCGGCACCGTGATCGCCGCGCCCAAGGGCTGGTACGACGCCGGCGACTACAACAAGTACGTGGTCAGCTCCGGGATCACCGTCTACACCCTGCTGGCCGCCTACGAGCAGTTCCCGGCCTACTTCGCCACGCACCCCGAAGGCATTCCCGACAGCGGCGGCGACGTGCCGGACATCCTGCGCGAGGTCGACTGGAACCTGCAGTGGCTGCTGGCGATGCAGGACCCGCACGACGGCGGCGTGTACCACAAGCTGACCAGCCTGGACTTCGCCGGCATGCGGATGCCGGACCAGGCGCACGCGACGCGCTACGTGGTGCAGAAGAGCACCGCGGCCACGCTCGACTTCGCCGCGGTGATGGCCCAGGCCAGCCGCATCTATGCGCCGTACGATGCGCAGTTCGGCGGCATCTCCACGCGCATGCTGGAGGCCTCGCGGCGCGCCTGGGCCTGGGCGCGGGCGCATCCGGACGTGGCCTACCGGCAGCCGGACGACGTGCATACCGGCGCCTACGATGACACCCAGTTCGACGACGAGTTCGCCTGGGCCGCGACCGAGCTGTACCTGGCCACTGCCGACGACACGTTCTACGAGGCGGCGATGGCGCGCAAGGTCCCGGCCAGCGTGCCCGACTGGCGCCAGGTCGGCGGGCTGGCGTGGATGTCGCTGGCGCAGCACCGCACGCGGCTGACCCCGCGCGCCGACCAGGCACGCATCGCCGACGAGATCGAGGGCCTGGCCGATCACTTGGTGCAGGTGTGGCAGGGCTCGGCCTGGCGGGTCACCATGCGCGACGCCGACTTCCACTGGGGCAGCAACGCCACCGCGCTGAACCAGGCGATGATGCTGCTGCAGGCCTACCAACTGCAGCGCAAGCCCGAGTACCTGCAGGCCGCGCAGTCGCAACTGGACTACGTGCTCGGCCGCAACCCGCTGGGCATGTCCTTCGTCACCGGCATCGGCGCGCGCTCGCCGATGCACATCCATCATCGCATCTCCATCGCCGACGGCGTGGCCACGCCGGTGCCGGGATGGCTGGTCGGCGGTCCGCAGCCGGGCCAGGAAGATGCCGAGGCCTGCAAGCACGCCTATGCGTCGGCGCTGCCGGCGCTGTCCTACCTGGACAAGGAGTGCAGCTACGCCACCAACGAAGTGGCGATCAACTGGAACGCGCCGTTGGTGTACGTGAGCGCCGCGCTGCAGGTGCTGCAGCGCCAGGACACGCCCACGCCCTGAGCCGCGGCCGGCGCGGTGGCGCCGGCGCGTGCGGCGAGGAGGGCTGGGTGGTCGTCAGCCGATCCGGGTGCCGAAGATGCGGTCGCCGGCATCGCCCAGGCCCGGCAGGATGTAGCCCTTCTCGTTGAGTCGCTCGTCGATGGCGGCGGTGTAGACCTCCACGTCCGGATGCGCCGCTTCCAGCGCCTGCAGGCCTTCCGGCGCGGCCACCAGGAAGATGCCCTTGATCCGCCGCGCGCCGGCGCGCTTGAGCATGTCCACGGTGGCGATCAGGGTGCCGCCGGTGGCCAGCATCGGGTCCAGGATCAGCGCGTCGCGCTCCTCCAGGCGGCCGGTGAGACGTTCGAAGTAGGGCACCGGCTGCAGCGTCTCCTCGTCGCGCTGCAGGCCGACCACGCTGACCCGCGCGGCGGGAATCAGTGCCAGCACGCCGGGCAGCATGCCCAGCCCCGCGCGCAGGATCGGCACCAGGGTGATCTTGGCGCCGGCGATGCGCTGCACCTGGGTCGGGCCGGCCCAGCCGTCCATGGTGTGGGTCTCGGTCTCCAGATCGGCGGTGGCCTCGTAGCCGAGCAGGGTGCCCAGCTCGGTAACCAGTTCGCGGAAGCCCTTGGTGCTCAGCGCCGCGTCGCGCAGCAGGCCGATCTTGTGCTGTACCAGCGGGTGGCGGACTTCGACGATCTTCATGGGCGCGCTCGCAAGGGGGAGGCGCACAGTGTGCCGCAGCGGCTGCGGCCGCCGCCAGGGAGCGGCGCCGTGGTGCGAGCGGCTGCGCTCGGTCGGGCGTCTTTCCGATCGTGTGCAGCAAGGTGTCCACCAGCGGCGGCCAGCGGGGGATCGCGACCCTGGTCAGGCGCCCCGGAGACAGCGCCACGCCGAAATCCGGCCGGCAGCGCGTCCACGGCATCGGACGGCGGAGGACAGCCGTCGCTCGAAATGCGTGCCGATCGCCACCAGCAGGTGACCGCCCGCCGACCAGCCCGGCACATCGATCTTGCGCGGACGGCCGAGTGCGGGGCAGGTGGCCGGTGCGCTGCACCGGCGGGAGAGAGTGGGGTGTCCGAGCGCGACGTCCGCGCCGGCGACGCATGGCGGCCGGCGGATCGCCGCACGACGCGCCAACGCGGCGCGTCGTGCGCTGCCTGGGCAACTCAGGCCGCGGGATCGAGCGCCTCGGCCGCGTGCGTACGCGGTGCAGCCACGCCGCGCGCCATGCCGGGCGTAGCGGTATGGCGCGTGTCGATCTTGAACAACGCCACCGCCTGGGTCAGTTGGCCGGCCTGCTCTTCCATCGAGCGCGCGGCGGCGGTGGCTTCCTCGACCAGCGCGGCGTTCTGCTGGGTGGCCTCGTCCATCTGGGTGACGGTCTGGTTGACCTGTTCGATGCCGGCCGACTGCTCCTGCGAGGCCGACGAGATCTCGCCCATGATGTCGGTGACGCGCTGCACCGAGGCCACGATCTCGTGCATGGTCTTGCCGGCCTGGTCGACCAGCGCCGAGCCTTCGGCGACACGGGTGACCGAGTCGTCGATCAGGTCCTTGATCTCCTTGGCGGCGTTGGCCGAGCGCTGCGCCAGGGTGCGCACCTCGCTGGCGACCACGGCGAAGCCGCGGCCCTGTTCGCCGGCACGCGCGGCTTCCACCGCGGCGTTCAAGGCCAGGATGTTGGTCTGGAACGCGATGCCGTCGATCACCGAGATGATGTCGCCGATCTTCTTCGAGGAGGCTTCGATGCCGCTCATGGTCTGCACCACCTGGCCGACCACGTCGCCGCCCTGCGAAGCCACCGAGGCCGCGCCGACCGCCAACTGATTGGCCTGGCGCGCGTGCTCGGCGTTCTGGCGAACGGTGGAGGTCAGCTCCTCCATCGAGGCGGCGGTCTCCTCGAGACTTGCGGCCTGCTGTTCGGTGCGGCGCGACAGATCGTCGTTGCCGGTGGCGATTTCGCCGGCGGCGGCACTGATGCTGCTGGCGGAGGTCTGGATGCGTGCGACGATGCCGGTCAACTGCTGGCTGGTGGCGTTGGCGTCGTCGCGCATGGTCGCGAACACGCCCTGGAAGTCGCCGTGCATGCGCGCGGTGAGGTCGCCGGCGGCGATGGCCTGCAGCAGCGCCGACAGCTTGCCCAGGTTGACGTCGCTGACTTCCATCATCGCGTTGAGGTCCTGCACCATCAGCCGGAAATCGTGCTGGAAGCGCTCGGCCTCGCCGCGCGCGCTGAAGTCGCCGGCGGCGGCCGCGGCGGCCAGGCGCTTGATCTCGGTGTTGATCGCCAGCAGGCTGGCCTTGGCCGCGTCCATCGATTCGTGCAGCACCGCGCGGCTGCCGGGCAGGCGCCGCGCGTCGCGACGCAGGTCGCCGCGCGCGTACTCGTTGAGGATCTCGACCGCATCGACGATGGCGTCCAGGTGCTCGAACATCATGGTGTTGATGCCCTGGCTCAGCTCGCCGTACACGCCGGGGAAGTCCTGCGGCATGCGGTGGCTGATGTCCTTGTCGGCGTGCAGTTCGATCATCAACGCGGTTTCGTTGGAGAAGCGTTGCAACTGGGTCTGCATGCGGCCCATCGCGACCAGCAGGCGGCCGGGCTCGTCGCGTGCGTCGGTAGCCACGTCGTTGTCCAGGCGGCCCTCGGCGATGGCTTCGGCGGCGCGGGTGGCACGGGCCAGCGGCACGGTGAGGCTACGGGTGATCATCCATGCCAGCAGGCTGCTGACGAGGACCACGGCCAGGCCGCCGGCGATCAGCAGGATGCGGCCGCGCTCCATCGCCGCGGTGGCGGTGGCATAGGCCTGTTCGCCGTTGTGGCGCTGCCATCCGGCGTAGGCGCCGATCGCTTCGCGCCAGCGCTGCGTGGCCGGCGCCGCCTGATACAGCAGCACCTTCATCGCATCGTCGGACTTGAAGGTCAGTCCCAGAACCAGCACCTGCTGGTTGACGGTGGTCGCCTCCGCATACGTTTTGTTGATCTGTTCGCGCAAGACGCGATCGCGCGCGCTGGTCGCCGGAAGGGCGAACAGCTTGTCGCAGTACTCGCGATAGCGCCGCAGTTCCTTCACCATGATCTTGGCGAAGGCGATGTTCTCTTCCTGGGTGGTCGGCAGCACGATGTTGCGCAACTGGATGCCGATGTCCGAGCTGGCAGCGAGCATTTCGTTGGTGTAGACGATGGTGGAGACCGTGCGACGGGCGACGGTATCTAGCTGGCTGCGCGCCTGCGAGAGGGTGATCAGGCCGCCGACCACCAACCCGCAGGACAGCAGGATGAGCAGGCCGAAGGCGAAGGAGAGGCGCCTGGAGACGTTGTAGCGATGCAGAAGAGCGGTCATGCTCTGGTCCTAGCAAGGGGGATGGGAGTACCAGGGACGGTCGCGGAACTGATTGATACGAAATGCAACGGATATTTCACGCAACCGTGACGTAATTGCATATCCGTCTACCTCGTCTCCCCTTAACGGCGGCGCGATCGGGATCTTTAATCGGATCGATCGAGGTGGTCTCTCCATCCCAGTTGTCGCCGGCGCGCGCACATGCGGCAGCACCCCGGCGCGCACCGCGCACGGCGGCACTCGCCACGAGCAGCTGCTGAAGGGGCGGGGATCGCTGGGTAAGGAAAGCGCCGCGGATGGTGCCGCGACCGCCTCGAAGCCGCGGCTAGCGTCGGATCGCGACGGAAACGTGCGGCCTCAGCCGCGGTCGTCGCGGGTCCACAGCCCGCCGTGTTCGGACTTCACCGGAAACTTGGGCACCGGGCCGTAGGCCGGTGCGCACAGCGCGCGGCCGTCGCGCACGTCGAAACGCGCGCCATGCAACACGCACTCGATACTGCCGGCGGCGGCATCGAAGGTGCCCGGCGAGAGCTCGTAATCCTCGTGGCTGCAACGGTCTTCCAGGGCATAGAACTGGCCGTCGAAGTTGAACACCACGATCGGCGTGTCGGTGACCTCGTCCCACACCGTCTTCAGTTCGCCGGGCAGCAACGCGCCCTCGGCACAGACGAAGGTCCAGGTCTCGCTCATGCGGCACCGCCCAGCGGCTTTTCCAGGACCTCGAAGCGCAGGTCGTCGCGGCGGGGCTGGCCGAAGCGCGCATCGCCGTACGGGAACGGCTTCTTGATCCCGGTGCGGCGGTAGCCGCGGCGCTCGTAGAAGGCGATGAGTTCCTCGCGCAGGTCGATCACCGTCATCCGCATCGACGGCAAGCGCCATTCCTGCCAGGCGATGCGCTCGGCCTCGGTCAGCACGGTCTTGCCCAGGCCGCCGCCCTGCGCCTGCGGCTGCACCGAGAACATGCCGAAATAGCCGGCGCCATCCTCGTCGGCGACGTGCGCGCAGGCGACCAGTGCGCCGTCGCGCTCGGCCAGCAGCACCAGGCTGCGCGGGCGCAGGATGTCGGCGCGCAGCACCTCGCGGTCGATGCGGTTGCCGTCGAGCAGGTCGGCCTCGGTGGTCCAGCCGACGCGGCTGCTGTCGCCGCGATAGGCCGACGTGACCAGGGCGGCGATGGCGTCGAGATCGTCGACGGTGGCGGTGCGGAAGGTGAGGGTGTGCATGGGGCGATTTTAAGCCCGGCGGCCGGGATTCGGGAGTGTGGAGTGGGGATTCGCCAACCCGGCGCTGTTACGACTCCCCACTCCCGACTGCCCAATCCTCGCTCAAGCCAGCAGCGTCCGCACCTTCAGCAAGGCCGCCACAAAACGCTCGATCTCCTCGTGCGTGTTGTAGAACGCCAGCGAGGCGCGGCAGGTGGCGGCGACGCCGTAGAACTGCAGCAGCGGATGCGCGCAGTGCTGGCCGGAGCGCACGGCCACACCTTCCAGGTCGAGCAGGGTCGCCAGGTCGTGGGCGTGCGCGCCCTCGATCAGGAACGAGACCACCGCGGCCTTGCCCGGCGCGGTGCCGAACAGGCGCAGGCCGTCGATCCGCTGCAGTTCCTCGGTGAGGTGCGCGAGCAGGTCGGCCTCGCGCGCTTCCACATGCTGCAGTCCGATCGTCTGCAGATAGTCCACCGCCGCGCCGAGGCCGACGAAGCCGGCGATGTTCGGGGTGCCGGCCTCGAACTTGTGCGGCGGGTCGTTGAACACGGTGCCGTCGAAGCTGACTTCCTTGATCATCTCGCCGCCGCCCAGGAACGGCGGCATCGCCTGCAGGTGTTCGCGCCGCGCCCACAGCGCGCCGGTGCCGGTCGGGCCGCACATCTTGTGGCCGGTGATGGCGTAGAAGTCGCAGCCGATCGCGGCCACGTCCAGCGGCCGGTGCGGCGCGGCCTGCGAACCGTCGATGACGCTGACGATGCCGCGCTTGCGCGCTTCGCGGCAGATCTCGCGGACCGGATTGACCGTGCCCAGCACGTTGGAGACGTGCGCCAGGGCCAGCAGCTTGACGTCGGCGGTCATCGCCGCGCGCAGCGCGTCCAGGTCCAGCGCGCCGTCGGCGGTGATCTCGGCGACCTTGATGGTGGCGCCGGTGCGCTGGGCGACCAGTTGCCAGGGCACGATGTTGGCGTGGTGCTCCATGCGCGACACCAGGATGGTGTCGCCGGGGCGCAGCCGCGGCAGGGCCCACGAGTACGCCACCAGGTTCAGGGCGAAGGTGGCGCCGCTGCACAGCACCAGCTCGTCGGCGCGCACGTTGAGGAAGCGGGCGAGCCGGGTCCGTGCGCCCTCGTAGGCCTCGGTGGCCTCGCTGCCGAGCGCGTGCACGGCACGGCTGACGTTGGCGTTGTGCCGGCGGTAGAACGCGTCGGTCGCCGCGATCACCTGCAGCGGCTTCTGCCCGGTGTTGGCGTTGTCGAAGTACACCAGCGGCTTGCCGTGCACTTCCCGCATCAGCAGCGGGAAGTCGCGGCGGACCGCGTCCCAGTCCGGCGCCTGCGGCATGGCGGTGTGCGCGGCGGGCCCGTTCATGCCACGCCTGCGGCGCTGAGCGCGCGCTCCAGCCGCGCCAGCAGGCTTTCGCCCAACGCCGGTTCCACCGCGCGCAGCGGCTCGCGGCAGAACGCGGCGGTCAACAGTTGCTGGGCGCGTTCCTGCGGCAGGCCGCGCGAGCGCAGGTAGAACAGCGCATTGGTGTCGAGCTGGCCGACGGTGGCGCCGTGCGCGGCCTTGACCTCGTCGGCATCGATCACCAGCACCGGCTGGGTGTCGATCTCGGCATCGGCGGACAGCAGCAGGTTCTTGTTCGACAGCGCCGCGTCGGTGCCGTCGGCGCCGTGGCGGATCCGGATGCCGCCATGGAACGCCACGCGGCTGCGCCCGGTGGCGACGCCGCGCCACAGCAGTTCGCAGGCGGTGTCGCGGGCGATGTGCTCGATGCCCAGGCGGGTGTCGAGCTGGCGCCGGCCGTTGCCGAGCAGCACGCCGTTGGCGACCAGCCGGGCGTTGTCGCCCTCCAGGCGCACGTTGAGTTCGTGCCGGGACAGCGCGCCACCCAGTTCCAGGTCCACGCGGCGGTACTGCGCGTCACGCGCCAGCACCGCATCGGTGCGCAGCAGCGCGGTGACGCCCGCTGCCTCGTCCTGGACGCGGGCGTGGTGCAGTTGCGCGCCGGCGGCCAGGTGCACATGCGCCAGGCTGTTGCTCAGGTGAGCGGCATCGCCGGCATGCAGGTGATGCTCGACCAGCGCCAGCGTCGCGTCCTGGCGCAGTTCGATCAGGTGGCGATGGTGCCAGGCCAGGTCGGCCTCGGCGGCGGCGGAGACGAACACCAGGTGCAACGGCGGCTCCACGCGCACCCCGGCATCCACGCGGAGTACGCAGCCTTCGTCGGCGAGGGCGGCGTTGAGCTGGGCGAACACCTCGTCGCTGCGTTCGAAGCGGCGGCCGAGGAAGCGCATGGCGTCGTCGCCGCTGCGCAGGATGGTGGAGAGCCGCTGCAGTTCTACCCCGGCCGGCAGCCCGGACAGGTCCGACAGCGCATCGTTGACGCGGCCGTTGACGAATACCAGGCGCGGCGCCGGGATGCCGTCGAGCAGCGCAGCGTCCACCGCTGGCGCAGTCTGCGGCGCCGGGGCGAAGCTGCGCCGTTCCAGCGCGCGCAGCGAGGTGTACTTCCAGGCTTCGCTGCGTGCGCCGGGCAGGCCGTCGCGCAGCGCCTGCTCCAGTGGCGCGCGGCGCGCGCCATCGCCACGGAACCCGGCGGCCAGCGAGTCGAGCAGGGCGCTCATTGCAGCGCCGCCTCGGGCGCCACGCGCTCCTTCAGCCAGGCATAGCCGTGCGCTTCCAGCTCCAGCGCCAGTTCGGGGCCGCCGGTCTGCACGATGCGGCCGTCGGCCAGCACGTGCACCACGTCCGGCTTGATGTAGTCGAGCAGGCGCTGGTAGTGGGTGATCACCACGAAGGCGCGCTCCGGCGAACGCAGCGCGTTGACGCCTTCGGCCACGGTCTTGAGCGCATCGATGTCCAGGCCGCTGTCGGTCTCGTCGAGGATCGCCAGCTTCGGCTCCAGCACCGCCAACTGGAAGATCTCGTTGCGCTTCTTCTCGCCACCGGAGAAGCCCTCGTTGACGCCACGATGCAGCAGCTCGTCCTTCAGGTGCAGCACCGCCAGCTTCTGCCGGACCAGCTTGAGGAACTGCATCGAATCCAGTTCGGCCTCGCCGCGCGCCTTGCGCTGCGCGTTGAGCGCGGCGCGGAGGAAGTAGGTGTTGTTCACGCCGGGGATTTCCACCGGGTACTGGAAGGCCAGGAACAGACCGGCGGCGGCGCGTTCCTCCGGCTCCAGCGCGAGCAGGTCGGCGCCTTCGAAGCGCACGCTGCCGTCGGTGACGGTGTAGCCGTCGCGGCCGGCCAGCACGTTGCCCAGGGTGGATTTGCCGGCGCCGTTGGGGCCCATGATGGCGTGCACTTCGCCGGGCTTCACCTGCAGCGACAGGCCCTTGAGGATGTCCTTGCCGGCGACGGAGGCGTGGAGGTTTTCGATGGTGAGCATGGGATGGTCCGTCAGAATTCTTGATGTAGCCCCTCTCCCACCGGGAGAGGGGTTGGGGTGAGGGTGCGGTGCGAAGCATCTCGCGGGTTTGGGTGTGCGAGGCTTCGCGCGGACCCTCATCCGGCGCTTCGCGCCACCTTCTCCCAATGGGAGAAGGATGAAGCTGTCAGCCGACGCTGCCTTCCAGCGACACTTCCAGCAGCTTCTTGGCTTCCACCGCGAACTCCATCGGCAGTTCGCGGAACACCTGCTTGCAGAAGCCGTCGACGATCATCGACACCGCGTTCTCCTGGTCGATGCCGCGCGCGCGGCAATAGAACAGCTGGTCGTCGCTGATCTTGGAGGTGGTGGCCTCGTGTTCGACGGTCGCGGTCGGATGCTTGACCTCGATGTACGGGAAGGTATGCGCGCCGCACTGCTTGCCGATCAGCAGCGAGTCGCACTGGGTGTAGTTGCGCGCGCCTTCGGCGCTGCGTTCCACCTTGACCAGGCCGCGATAGGTGTTCTGCCCGCGGCCGGCGCTGATGCCCTTGCTGACGATCTTGCTCTTGGTGCGCTTGCCGACGTGGATCATCTTGGTGCCGGTGTCGGCCTGCTGGCGGTGATGGGTCAGCGCCACCGAGTGGAACTCGCCCACCGAATCGTCGCCCAGCAGCACGCACGAGGGATACTTCCAGGTGATCGCCGAGCCGGTCTCGACCTGGGTCCAGGTGATCTTGCTGCGCGCGCCGCGGCACTCGCCGCGCTTGGTCACGAAGTTGTAGATGCCGCCGCGGCCTTCCTCGTCGCCCGGGTACCAGTTCTGCACGGTGGAATACTTGATCTCCGCGTCTTCCAGCACCACCAGCTCGACCACCGCCGCATGCAGCTGGTTCTCGTCGCGCATCGGCGCGGTGCAGCCTTCCAGGTAGGACACGTAGGCCTTGTCCTCGCACACGATCAGGGTGCGCTCGAACTGGCCGGTGTGGCCGGCGTTGATGCGGAAATAGGTGCTCAGTTCCATCGGGCAGCGCACGCCCTTGGGGATGAACACGAAGCTGCCGTCGGAGAACACCGCCGAGTTGAGCGCGGCGAAGAAGTTGTCGCCGACCGGCACCACACTGCCCAGGTACTGCTTGGCCAGCTCCGGGTGTTCCTTGATCGCCTCGGACATCGAACAGAAGATCACGCCCTTCTCGGCCAGTTCCTTGCGGAAGGTGGTGCCGACCGAGACCGAGTCGAACACCGCATCCACCGCCACGCCGGCCAGCTTGGCGCGCTCGTGCAGCGGCACGCCGAGCTTGTCGTAGGTGTCCAGCAGCTCCTTCGGCACCTCGTCCAGCGAGGCGTACTTGGGGCCCTTGGGCGCGGAGTAGTAGCTCAGCGCCTGGAAGTCGATCGGCGCGATGTCCAGCTTGGCCCAGTGCGGCATCGGCATCTTCAGCCAGTGCCGGTAGGCGGCCAGGCGCCATTCGGTCATCCATTCCGGCTCGTCCTTCTTCACGGACAGGGCGCGCACGACGTCCTCGTTCAGGCCGGGCAGGAACGAATCGGATTCGATGTCGGTGATGAAGCCGGCGTCGTAGCGACGTCCCAGCCGTTCCAGGATTTCAGCGTTTTCGGTGGCCATGGGGCTGCCTACAGGTCAGGTGGTCGCGAACCGCACGGCGATGGAACGCCGTTTCGGATCGCCGGAGGGGGGGAGGGGGTGGAGCATCTGCGCCAGGGTCACGCCGCGCAGCGCGTCGGCGACCACGTCGTTGATCAGCCGCCAGTTGGAGCGCACGCCACAGGTCTGGGCGATGCTGCACTGGCTGCCGTGGTGGCTGCATTCGGTGATCGCCAGCGGGCCTTCCATCGCCTCGACGATCTGGATCAGGGTGATGGCGTCGGCCGGCCGTGCCAGCCGGTAGCCGCCGCGCACGCCGCGCAGGCCCTCGACCAGGCCGGCCTGGGCCAGCGGCTTGAGCAGCTTGCTGACCGTGGGCGGCTCCAGACCGGCCTGTTCGGCCAGTTCGGTCGCGCTCAGCACTTCGTTCGGACGCGCGGCGAGCACGGTCAGCACGACGGTGGCGTAATCGGTGAGCTTGGTGACGCGGAGCATGGCGACACGGTGTGTTTTTCAATGCGGACCGAAATTGTACTCTTTTGCGCCGCAGCGTCCAACCGGGCCATTCATCTTTTCTTTCGATCGCCGCGATTGAGGGGTGGCGCGGGCCGCGGACGCCGGGGCGACAGGCGCGGGCTTGGGATCGCGGGCGATGTGCGCCAGAATCTGTGCTTTCCTGTCCGGATCGCCGCATGCCCCGCAAGATCGCCGCCCGCAAGTCCCGCATCCATGGCAACGGCGTGTTCGCCGTGCTGCCGCTCAAGAAAGGCGAGCGGGTCATCGAGTACAAGGGCCGCCGCCGCAGCCACGCCGAGGTCGACCGCGACGAGGCCGGCGACGTCGAGACCGGGCACACCTTCCTGTTCACCCTCAGCGACGACTACGTGATCGACGCCAACTACGAGGGCAACGACGCGCGCTGGATCAACCACAGCTGCGCGCCGAACTGCGAAGCGGTGATCGTCGAGGCCGAGGGCGAGGACCGTCGCAAGGACAAGGTGGTGATCGAGGCGCTGCGCGACATCAAGCCTGGCGAGGAGCTCACCTACAACTACGGCATCACCCTGGCGGAGCGGCACACGCCGCGGCTGAAGAAGATCTGGGAATGCCGCTGCGGCGCCAGGAACTGCACCGGCACCATGCTGCAGCCCAAGCGCTGATCCGCGCCTGCGCATGCACGCCGCGCCGACGCGCGGTTCACGGCACTGCCACCGACGCGTTTCTAGGGTGGAGCTCCCCACATTTGAGGAGTGTCCGATGAGCGCAATGCCTTCCCTCGCCGGCAAGCAGGTGGCTGTCCTGGCCACCGATGGTTTCGAACAGTCGGAACTGCAGGAACCCAAGCGCCTGCTCGAATCCTGGGGCGCTCAGGTCGACGTGATCGCGCCGGGCGAGGCCGACAGCATCCGCGGCTGGGACAAGAAGGACTGGGGCGACAGCGTGCCGGTGGACAAGCGTCTGCAGCAGGCGCAGGCCGGCGACTACGACGCGCTGGTGCTGCCGGGCGGGGTGATCAATCCCGACAGCCTGCGCACCGAGCCGACCGCGATCGCCTTCATCCAGTCCTTCGCCAGCGCCGGCAAGCCGGTGGCGGCGATCTGCCACGGCCCATGGCTGCTGGCCGAAAGCGGGCTGGTGCGCGACCGCCAGGTGACCTCGTGGCCGTCGTTGAAGACCGACCTGTCCAATGCCGGCGGACGTTGGCAGGACCAGGAAGTGGTGGTGGACGGCAATCTGATCACCAGCCGCAAGCCCGACGACATCCCGGCGTTCGCGCAGGCGGTGGCCAAGGCGCTCGGCTGAGTCCGCTGCGATCCGCCTGCGCCGCCGCGACGGTGGCCGATGCGGAACGACGCTGAAAGCAGAAACGGCGGCCTAGGCCGCCGTTCTTGCAGGTGCGTTTCCTGGCGAGGACCGCGACCGCACCCGCGCCAGCGCGTGGGTTATTGCCCCGGAAGCATGCCTGCCGGCACCAGCTTGCCGATGTCCTGGTTGAAGCGCACCACCAGCGTGCCGTTTTCCACGCCGGCCGACTGGATCTGCACGTCGCCCAGCATGGCGCTCAGGCGCGGATCCAGCTTGTAGATCGGCTCCTTGCGCGCATAGTCCTCCAGCCAGGCATTGAGCACCTCGCGGGTGTTGGCGTCGAGCTTGCCGCCGTTGGCGGCCGGGCGGAAGTCGTCAATGGTCGGGGACTGCAGGTGGAAGCTCTGGCTCGGCTGGTCGTAGCGCAGGCCGCTGGTCAGCAGGACCTGGCCCAGTGGGGTCGCCGCGCCACCGCCGGCGGCCATGCTCAGGTCGAACTGCATCTTCAGGCGATCGCCTGGTGGCAGGCTCAGCTTCGGGTCGCGGATGATCATCTTGATCAGCCCGCCCAGCGCCTTGTGCGTCTGCGGGAAGCTGCCGTCGAGATAGTGCTGCACGTCGGCGGCGCCGACGCTGACCTGGTGGCCCTGGATGGTCGGCTCGGCCTGGACCTGGGCGGCAGTGGCAAGCAGCAGCAGCGCCGCGGCGCGCAGGGTGAACTGGCGGAAGATCATCGAGCGGGCCTTGGGCAACGAAGAGGGTTTCACCATAACCGCGGGCGGTGAATGCGCGATTAGCGGAATCGCGGCGCTTCCACCGTGGCGTTTACGCGGCAGGCGCGGGCGCCAGCCGCGCCAGCAGGGCGTCCAGTGCCGGCTGCAGCGGCGCCAGTAGTGCCTGCGCCTCGCTGTCGCTGCGCTCGCCCAGGCTGCGCAGCAACTGCGTGCCGACGATCAGCGCGGCACGCTCGTCGCCGCGCAATCCCGGCTGGCGCTGTGCCGCTTCTAGCAGGCGCATCCAGTCCTGTCGGCAGCGCGCCTCCAGTTCGATGGTGCAGCGGCCCTGGCAGGGCAGGCCGTCGTCCTGGATCGGGGTGACGGTGACGCGGTAGCGTTGGGAGGCGGTCATGGCAGTGGCGCACGCGGAGTGTGCATCCAAGATAGGCGCGGCCGGCCGCCACCACGAGCCTGTTGCCCGCGACGCTGCGTTCCAGTGCTTCCGTTCAGCGTGCCGCGCGCAGCAGCGGCAATGGATCGTAGGCGCCGCCCTCGGCGTAGATGCCGTAATGCAGGTGCGGCGGTGTGCCGCGCGCGTTGCCGCTGTCGCCCACCGCGCCGAGCGGGTCGCCGGGTTCCACCAGGTCGCCGACCTGCAGCCCCGGCGCCCAGGTCTCCAGGTGCGCGTAGTAGTGCCGCTGCCGGGCCGGGCCGAGGACCCAGACCTGGCGGCCGCCGAGGCCGCGTTCGGCGATGGCGACGACGATGCCGCGCGTGGCCGCCACCACCGGCGTGCCGCGTCTGGCGAAGATGTCCACGCCGGCATGCTGGCGGTCGCGTCCGCGCGGCGCGCCGAAGGTGGCGGCCACGCGCCGCGGATCCACCCCTTCGACCGGCATGTGCAGCGCCGTCGGCGCCGGCGCGCGCGCCAGTTCCCAGCCGACCCGCAGGCGCTGCGCCCAGGGATGGCGCCAGGCCCAGGCCGCGGTCACCGCCAGCGCGGCCAGCAGCGCCAGGCGCAGCAGCCCGCGACGCAGGCGCTGCGCTGGCGACGCGGCGGGCGCGGCGGCCATGCGCTCAGTCCGCGTGCAGGGCGGCCGCCTGTTCCTGCAGGCGTTGCTTCAGGGCGTCGTCGATGCCGAGCTGCCGCGCCAGTTCGTCCAGGTAGCTGCGCTCCATGAAGCTCTGCTGGTCGGCGGCGAGCAGGCTGGCCAGGTACATTTCCGCGGCCATCTCCGGGGTCGTCGATGCGCGCGCCACCTCGGCCGGATCCAGCGGCTTTGCCAGTTCCGCATGCAGCCACTGCTGCACGTCGGCATCGTTGCCATGCAGGCGGGCGAATTCGCCTTCGATCAGGCTGCGTTCGTGTTCGTCCAGGTGGCCGTCGGCCTTGGCCGCGCCGACCAGGGCGCGCAACACCGCCTGGCTGTGCTGCTCCACCTCCAGCGGCGGCAGCCGGTCCAGCGTCTGCGGCTCCGGCGCGGCGGCGCCGAGTTGCTGGCGCCGGTAGTCGCCGTAGGCGCGATAGGCCATCAGCCCCAGCGCGGCCAGGCCGCCGTAGGTGGCCAGCTTGCGCGTGGTGCGGTGCTTGCCGAGCAGCAGGCCCAGCGCGCCGCCGCTGAGGGCTCCCTTGCCGAAGTCGGCGTTGAGCAGGCCGCCCAGGCCGCCGGCGCCGGCGTGCGCCGGTGCGGCAGGAGCGGCAGGAGTGGACGTGCCGGTCTTGCCCATGGCCTGGCTGGCGGCGCCCTGCGCCGATTGCAGCAGTTGGTCGAGAAAGCCCTGTAGTTTCATGCAGGTGATCCTGTCGAAGGGAATCACCGGTATAGCGGCCGTCGCCTTAGCGGGCCGTCAACCCGGGCGCGCAGGCGACCCAAAAAAAACGAGACGGCCGGGGCCGTCTCGTCGATGTGCTTGCCTGGATCAGGCGACGCTGCTCAGAGCGCGGCGTCCTTGAGCTTCTTCAGCGGGCGCACCTTGAGCTTGGTGGTGGCCGGCTTGGCGGCGAACCACTGCTCTTCCTTGGTGAACGGGTTGATGCCCTTGCGCTTCGGCTTGGCCGGCACGCTGACGGCGGTGATCTTCAGCAGGCCCGGCAGGGTGAACGAGCCGGCGCCCTTCTTGCTGACCGAACCGGCCACGGCGTGCTCCAGCGAGGCCATCACGGCGCGCACGTCCTTGGCGATCACGCCGCTGGTCTCGGCGATGTGCGCCACGAGCGCGGACTTGCTCAGCACGTCCTTGATGGGCTTGGGAGCGGCGGGCTTGGCGGCGGCCTTGGTCGCTACCTTCTTCACTGCCTTCTTCGGGGCAGCCTTTTTTGCGGTCTTTGCCATGATGTCCTGATTCCGTATTTGGTGGTTTGGGTCGCGCCGACCCCGTCGGCATGGCGAAATGTAGGGCATGTGCTACGCCGCGCCAATAGGCCGGAAGCAAAAAAGCGCGAATATCCGCTGCCACCGACGACTTTTTGCCCATGGTGGCGTCGACGCCGGCGCATCCGTGGCGACGCGGCGGGGCATTTCCGCCGCCTTGCCTGCAACCGCCGTTGCCGCGCAGCAGCACAAGCCCGTAACGCCGCTTCCCCTATGGTCCGCGCTCCACTCACCGACAGGAGCCTCGCATGGGCATTTCGCGTCACGCCACCGCGCATTGGGAAGGCGATCTCAAGACCGGCCAGGGCCGGTTGAACACACCGCAGAGCGGCCTGCTGGAGAACACCCGCTATGCGTTCAACAGCCGTTTCGGCGACGAGAAGGGCACCAATCCCGAAGAACTGATCGCCGCCGCGCACGCCGGCTGCTTCACCATGGCGCTGTCGGCCAAGCTGACGGAAGCCGGCTTCCCGCCGACCGCGCTGGACACCCGCGCCGACGTCGACCTGTCGATGGAAGGCGGTCCGCAGTTGTCGCAGATCCGCCTGAAGGTCAA
>JBEVKG010000392.1:0-13117 GCA_040509765.1 Xanthomonas sp. | reverse complement strand
GCTGATCTGCCAGGTTGTCTGTTCGAGACCCATGACTATGGTCTGGCCCATGTCGATGAAGCGGCATGGCAGACCATCGCCAGATGCCTGCATGGCAACAGCAGCGAAGACGCATCCTCGCGTGACAGCGCAGGATGGCTGGCACCGTACTGGCGTCGTTTTCGTCTGCCTGCGGGACATGCGGACGCTCCCCAGGACGGCCTGGTGCTGATCGATCCCACCCTGGTCGAATCCTTCTCGCTGAGCGGGCAGCAGGGTCTACAGGTCCACGCACTGCGCCCTGCCGACCTGGAGCGACTCGACGCCGCGCTGCAGCGGTCGCTCACCCAGCCAGCGCCCGGCGCCGCCGTGATGCCGGTGTCTCTGCTGGTTTCGCCGACGATGGCCGGATGCGATGCGCAGGCATTGGACGCGCTGGCGGGATTGGCGCGACGCCTCGCCGCATTGCCGACGCCTGCGCGGCCGGTGCATCTCAACCTGGTGACCACGGTCGCGCCGGTGCCGTCCACTGTCGCCGAACGTACGCAGGCGGCGCTGACGTGGGCAGCATTGCAGGCGTTAGCCCTGGTCCTGCCACAGGAGACGCCGGGACTCACCTGTACCGCCATCGGCGTGCATTGCCCGGATCCGAGCTGGACGGGCGCCGCACTCGCTCCGTTGCTGCGTACTCGCCGTCCCGGCCCGTTGCGGGTGGATCGCGAAGGGATTGCGGTCGCCGATGTCCGCAGCCTTGCCGCGCGTCCAGCGCCGCCCGCTCCGGTATCGTTGCTGGGGAAGACCTTCGTGATCACCGGCGCGAGTGGGCGGGTCGGCCGCGCGATGGCACGCACCATCGCCTCGCGCTACGGCGGCAAGCTGGCATTGCTGACGCGGCGATCGGCGCAGGCGGACGACTTGCTTGCGCTGAAGGAGGAGCTGGAATCGCTGGGCGCGGGCGAGGTGATGCTCTGCAGCGGATCGCTGCACGATGTAGCGGACATGCGCGATTGCCTGCAACGCATCCACGCGCGCATGGGGCCGATCCACATGGTCTTGCACGCGGCGGGGGTCGTCGATGGCGCCTCCTTCGCGCCGCTGCAGCAGATGACCGGCGCGCATCTCCATGAACAGCTGTTGGCCAAGGCGGTGCCCGCCACGGTCCTGGCGCAGATCGCCGAGGAGCTTGCCATCTCGCATTGCGTGATGGTTTCCTCGATGTCGGTGTTCTTCGGTGGCATCGCGCACGCGGCCTACGCCACTGCCAATGCGTTCCTGGACGAATGGTGCAGACTGGCGAACCAGGCGCATTCCCGCACGCAGTGGACCTGCGTGAACTGGGACACCATCCACTTCGACGAGCCGGCGGCGTCCTCGCGTCCTGAAGCGTGGGGGCAGAACGAAGTGGCGTTGCCCGGGGAGCGCTTTGCTGCCCTGTTCGAACAGAGCTTGCTCGATCATCCGGACGAGCCGCATCTGATCGCCTCGGCGGGGCAGTTCATGCGTCGGATGCGCGATTGGGGCGGCCATGGCGCCGACCGGTCGGAGCCCACGGACACGGCCAACCCGGCGATGCCGCTGCGGACACGTCCCGAGCGCTTGTCCAGCACGTACGTGGCGCCCCGCGACGATGCCGAAGCGGCGTTGGTGCAGATATGGGAGGCCATTCTGGGGGTGAGCGGCATCGGCGTGGAGGACAGTTTCGTCGAACTGGGCGGCAACAGCCTGCGCACTGTGGTCATGGCGGAGCGCGTGCATGCACGCATGGGACTGCGCATCTCGCTGCAGGCGTTCGTGGCACGGCCCACCATCGCCGCCATCGTGCAGGAGACGCACACTCCCGTCGACGCCGACGAGGAGAGCGCAGGCACGGTCCAGACCGATCCGCTTGCGCCGATCCTCGCCAGCGAAGATCAGGAGATGATCCACGTCTACCAGAGCGCCTATGCCGACGGCACCTACAACATGCCGGTCGCGTTCCGCTGTCCCGCCGAACTGCCGCTGGAGAGTCTCGCCAACGCCTTGCAGGCGCTGCTGGATCGGCACGTGGCGTTGCGCTGCGTGTTCCGGCGCAGCGGCGACACGTTGTCGATGATGCCGCAGCCACAGCCGCAGATGGCGATGGACATCCGGCCGGCGGGGCTGGGCGAGGGCGATGCCCGCGCTGCGATGCAACGCTTCGCAGCGCAGCCGTTCGCGCTGGAGCGCGAATTGCCGATCCGCGCGATGCTGCTGCCCGCCGGGCCCGACGCGCCAAGCCATCGGGTCGTCGTGGTGGTGCACCACATCGTCTGCGATGCCGTTTCGTTGGCGATCCTCAGTGCCGACCTGATGGCGCTGCTCCAGGGCCAGGCGCTTGCGCCCCACGCTTACGATTTCGCCCATGCGCGTCTGCGCGCGCAACAGCCGGCGAGCGCCCGGGCCAACGCGCAGGCGTACTGGCGTGCCAACTTGCTGCCGCTGCCGCCATCCTTGGAACTTGGCGGCGGCGACGCCAGCGACGCACCCGCGAACGGCCGTGGCCGCACCGCCCGGCACATGCTCTCCACCGCCACCTCAGCGCGGCTGCGCGCCCTGTGCGACGAACTGGGCGTGCCGCCCTTCGTGCTGTTCATGGCGGCCTTCGGCGCCTGGTTGTCCCGGGTAACGCACTGCGATGCCTTTCTGCTCGGCGTTCCCGTCGCAGGACGCAGAACCGTAGAGGACGCAAAAGTGGTGGGCTACCTGGTGAATCTTGTGCCGATCAAGGTCGAACTGGAGATGCTGCGCGGTCTGGCCGAGAATGCACTGGCATTGCAGGCGCAATGGTCTGACAGCGCGCCTTACCAGCATTACCCGGTCAGCGCGCTGGTGGACGATCTACGCGCCGAGCCGTACTGCCGGCGGCGTCGCGGGCGGCATCCGCTGTTCGACGTGGCATTCAACTTTCTGCCCCGTGAGTTGAGCAGCGGCGAAGATGCCGCAATGGGAGGATTTCAGCGTATCGAACTGGAAGCGAACAGCGCCAAGTTCGACCTGGAACTGGAGGTGTCCGAACACGACGTCGCCTTCGAGTGCACGTTTCAATTGCGCGAAGGCGCATTGCCGATACTGGGGGAAACCGCAGCGCTGGATGCGTTCGTCGCGTTGCTCGACGCGGCCTGTGCCGATCCCGATGCCGAATTGCTGCGCCTGTGCGGCGGCGGCGCAAGCAGTGCCGACGTTCCCGACGTAGACATGGAATTCAACTTCTGAGGAGTATGCGGATGGAATTTTACAGAAATGCCTGGAATGCCCTCGGCGATGTCGGCATGTGGGCTTTCCACGAAATGCGCTTCTATCGCAACAAGGGGCCTTATCTGCAGGAGGACGCTCGCGCCGCCGAAGCATCGGCGCGTCTGGCCGCAGCGGACTACCGGAAGGTGGAACGCGTGCGCGATATCGATGTACGTACGTTCTGCAGCCGCTACCTGGCGACCAGTACGCCCATCATCGTCGCCGATGGCTGCCGTGACTGGCGAGCCAAGGACGCATGGACCTTCGACTACTTCGGTGCGGAGTTCGGCGACATGCAGGTACAGTTGCAGGGGCAGGGCTTCGAGAAGCGCGATCGGGTGGTGTTGTCCAGCTATCTCTCCAGCATCGCGCACCAGCCGCCCATCCAACTGGGCGAGCAAGGCGCGTCTGTGGACTACCTGCGCTATACCTACGGACCGCGTCTTGAGCATTTGTTGTTCACGTGGGGATTCGGCAGCCGCGTGAAGACAGAACATTTCACCTGTGCCGCCTATCAGCGTATCGCCAACGACTGGGCGTTGCCGTACTTCCTGCCCGATTCGGACTATCGCGTGCCCTGGGTGCAGGCCGGAAAGCTGCAGCCGAACAAGCGCATGTGCCTGGACTGGGGGCTGTACTTTTCCGCCCCCGGAGCGCGTACCCGCTTGCACGTGGACGGCACACGCACCAACGCCATCATTTGCCAGATCCGCGGCCGCAAATCCGGCTGGCTGTTCTCGCCGGATCTGGAGTACGCCGCGCGGCAGCTTGCCGAAAGCGGCGGAGCCGGCGCTGCGGGGCCGGCCGATGCCGCAGCATGCGCGCAGGGCGGTGGAACGATCTGGCGTTTCGATCTGGAGCCTGGGGAGATCATGCTCATTCCGAAGGGGCTCGCACATGAAGTGATCACCCTGGCACCGAGCATCTCGATGATCTACAACTTTGTCACCAACGCCGAGTACACCGACTATTACCGGCAAATGCGCGAACGCGGCCCAGGTTGGGTGGCGCGGGCGCCGATCATCGACGATCCGCGGTTCCAGGCCATCGTCCACGCGCATGCCGTGGCCGCTACATGAGGCCAGTGAACACGCCAGCGCTGGCGGTGATCAACTTGCAGCCTCGCCCACAGGCAGAGGTGGATGTGCTGTTCCTGCACCACGCCGGCGGCTCCAGCTTTCCCTATCTGCAGCTTGGCGCGGGGCTGTGCCCCCGAATCGAAGCCTTCGCCATCGATCTTCCCGGGCGCGGGACGAATTTCGGGCATCCGCTGCAGTGCGAGGCGGCGCCGACGATCGCCGGCATCCTCGCTGCCGTGCTGGCGCGCGGCCTGGGCAGCGAGCGACCCTTGCTGCTCGTTGGGCACAGCCTGGGCGCGGAGCTGGCGTTCCAGGTGGCCACTGCGCTGTTGGGCCATGTCGCCGCCGACGCGCTGCAGGTGGTGTTATCCGCGCGTGGCTGCCAGCCGCGGTCCTCGCTGCCGGCGCGCGATCTGTCCGATCGCGGCATCCTGGCCTTGCTGGACCGCCACGGGGCGACGCCGCAGGAGGTATTGGAAGATCCCGCGCTTCGGCAATTCGTGCTGGCGACAATGCGCAGCGACCTGCTGCTGCTGGAGCAGCTGGAACGCTTGCCCCGCCATCGACTGCCGTGCAGAGCCCACCTGGTCGGCGGCGATCGCGATGTGGACGTCAACGGCGCGCTTGCCGGATGGCGGCCGCTGTTCGCCGCGTGCGATGCCCCGGCGCTGCTGGACGGCGGGCACTTCTACCTCTTCGACGACCCCCATTTCGTTCCATGGCTGGAATCGCGCGCCCTGGCGCTGTCCGATGCCACCGCCTCGCATGCAGAAGGAAGCCTCTACAGTGACTGAATTTGCAGCCTCCGTGGTCCATTATTGGGATCGCCTGTTCCACACTGGGCAGCGCTTGCCCAGCACGCCCGATCTGACGCTCTTCGTCAATCTCGGCCTGGATGCGCGGCGACGCGCGATGATCCTGAAGACCGGCGACGGCACCATGCACGCTGCGATGACACCAGCCGTCGCCGCGGCGGCGGGATTGACCGCGGATGCCGCCGCACCGATTTCCCCGACGGAACTCCGCGATGCCTTGCGCGGTGCACGCATTCAATTGCATGCCCCCGATCTGGTGCATTACGCGAGCGCCGGAGTGGCCAGGCCAACCGCGCTCAGTTCCAGCGTGCAGGTGCGCCAGCTCGGCCCCGTAGACGCCCAGGCGTTCCAGGACTTCCTGCGACAGGTCTCCGAACAGGACCAGGAAGATGCCTTCGTCGAACTCGACCACTGGTCTGCGTTCGGGGCGTTCGACGGCAGCGAGCTGCTGTCTGCCGCCAGCATGTATCCCTGGGGCGGTGCCGCGATTGCCGACATGGGCGTGCTGACGCTACCGCACGCCCGCGGCAGGGGCCTGGGACGCGCCTTGGTCCACGCGCTAGCCGTCCATGCGATGGAATGCGGCCACCAGCTCCAGTATCGCTGTCAGCACGACAATCATGCTTCGATCGCGCTGGCCCATTCTTCCGGCCTGGCACGCTATGCCACCTGGGAAGTCGCACATGAGATCTGACCGATGCGGTAGCCGCGCGCAACCGCAGCGTGCGTCCGCGCAAGCGCTGGATACCTGCCGGCCAGCAAGGAAGCGCGCGCACGAGGTAGCGCGGCGACATCGCCCGGCTCAGGCCACGCAGGCTGCCTGCGGATAGACGACATCCCATTGCAGTATTCGCCCCATTCCTTTAGACGAAGGACAATTTCATGAGTGCATTCAACGTTGCGGTGATCGGCGGTGGCAATATCGGTGCCAGCCTGGCGTACGACTGCGCCCTGCGCGATTGCCGCGTGACGATCGTGGAGAAGGACGCCGAGGCCTGCGCGCAGAGCAGGGAGCGGGTGGCCGGCATTGCCGCGCACGGTCGCCTGTTCAGTCCGCTGGCCCGACACAGCACGCCTGCGCAGGTGCTGGAGAACATCCGCTGGACCGATGAGATCGAAGCGGTTTCCGCTTGCGACCTGGTGGTCGAGAACATTCCCGAAGACCTGCAACTGAAGGAGCCGCTGTACCGGCGGCTGGGTGAAGTCCTTCATCCGGATGCGGTGCTTGCGGCAAATACCTCGTGTATTCCGATCACCCATCTTGGTGGGTGCAGCGGACGTCCCGAACAGGTGATCGGCGTCCACTTCATGAATCCGGTCTACATGAAGGACACGGTCGAGGTGATCGTCGGGTTGCGCACCTCGGAGCAAACCCGAACGCGTTGTCTGGAACATCTTGCGCTGCTGGGCAAGCAGGCGGTCGTCGTCAACGACGGTCCGGGATTCGTTTCCAATCGCGTTTCGCATCTCTTCATGAACGAAGCGGCATTCACGGTGCACGATGGCGTCGCTGACCCAGCGGAGGTGGATACGATCTTCAAGCAGTGTTTCGGGCACCGCATGGGGCCGTTGGAGACCGCCGATCTGATCGGCATCGATACGGTGGTCAATTCACTGGACGTGTTGTACGCGATGTTCCAGGACTCGAAGTACCGTGTCTGTCCCTTGATGCGGCGGATGGCCGAAGCCGGCTTTCATGGGCGCAAGAGCGGCAAGGGCTTCTATACGTACGCGTGATCGCCGGGATCGGGCGTGACGTCGTGCCACTGTACCTGCAGACGGGCATTGCCGCGACAACGGAGGGCCAGCGCAGCGCAATGGTGTGCATCCGGCTGCCACGTCTGGAAATGCCAGGAGGACGCATCGTCGTTCAATGCAGGGTCCAGTTCCAGCACGATACGCCCGCCATCGAGGTCGAACCGGCACAGTCGCAGCGGGACCGCAAGCCCCAGTCCACGCGCCTTGACATAGCTCTCCTTCAACGTCCACAGCATGCACAGGCTGCGTGCGCGCATCGACACCGGTTGCGCGTACAGCCACGCTGACTCGCGTTCGGATAGGCACTGCGGAACGATGTCGTGCTCTTGCCGGAATGAAGCAATCTGCTCGATGTCCACGCCCACCTCCGTCTGCGCAGCCACTGCGCAGACAACCCGGGTAGCGCAGTTGGATAGGTTGAACGCCAAATCCAGCGCCGCGTGGGGATCGGCGATCGCCGGACGCCCGCCTTGGCGACGCACAAAGCGCCAGTTTGCCGGCGCAACGCCGGCGTGCGCGGACAGGGCCGTGCGGCAGAGGGCACGGGTCAAGAGAAATTCCATGCGGAGATGATCGAACGCCAATGCTTGCAGACGCGCTCGCTCGTCATCGCTGAGCAAGGCCGTGTAGTAGGCACGACGTTCTGGCGTATCGCAACACTCCGTTCGTGCCTGCCAGACATGCACCGCAGCGCCCAATGCGATACGCGGCAAATGACCTGTGGCCCCGGTCGCGATGGCGCCGTTCAAGGCAAGCTCATGTAAAAGGTCACGACCAGTTCGCGTCCGGGCGCCTGCACCAGGCCACCATCGAGCGAACTCTCGAAGCTGCGCGTATCCGTCGCATTGTTGACCGCCAGCGACAAGCTCGACGGACGCCCCTGAACAGTGAAGTCATACTGCGCATCGACGTCCACAACGGTACTGGGCGGCAGGCGTGCGCTACCGTCCACACCCACCCGCATCTGGTCCAGATAGGTCGCTGTCGCAGACAAGACCACGGGCCAGGCGCTGGCACGATATTCCCAGGAAGCCTGCAGTTTGCTGCGTGGTGTCGCGATCGGCCGCTCCCGGATTCCGTCTGCGGTAGTGGAGCTGGCGTGCAGCAAATAGCCCCCGATCAGCAGCGTCTGACGCTCGCCATTCCAGGTCGACGACGCCTCCACCCCCTGATGAACAAGCGTGCCATTGAGGCCGAAATTTCCGCTGGCATCGAGCGACGCATGTGGGCGGGAGATGCGAAAGACCGCGCCGGTCCAGGTCCAATCGTCCACCGCGCCGGAGACCCCGAGATCCACCTGGCGGGTGAGGCTCGGCTCGATCGCGCTGCCCCGGTTGTTCGCGCTCTGTGGCGCAACGCCGTTCTGCTCCAACGCACTGGCCACGCTGGCGAAGACGGAGAACGCCGGCAAGCCGGCGCGTACCATCCCGGAGTAGAGCAACTGACTGGAGGTTCGCGCAGGTGCGACAGCGGTCATGGCTTCGCCGCTGCGTTGGTGCAGATATGCAGGAGATACGCCTGCGCGAACCAGCCAGCGCTCCGTCTTCCAGAGAAAGCCAGCGCGCACCGCGACTTGCCGGAACGTATCCCAACTTGCTTCCTCCGTCGCCGAGGGTTGCGGCGGACGCGGCCGTTGTGTGGAAGCGGCGACATGCCATCGCCCGATATCGTAGACCTGCGATCGTCCACTCTCGGCGCGCGCCGCCCGGCCTTGCAGGCCCGCGAACCAGGTGAGAGCGTTGTCGACATCTCCGAGCGTGTAGCGCACCAGGACATCGCCCGACCAGGAATGCAGATAGGCACCCGCGACACTGTAAAGCTGCCGGTCGCCCATGCCATCGGCAGCCACGTCCGACAGTACGTCGTATCCGTCCAGCGGCGAGTCGGTTGCCGCCCGAAAGATCCCCGCGTCCACGCGCAGGGAAGGGGAGAGCACAGCATGCATCAACGCCCCCGCCGCATAGTCCACGTAACGATAGCGCAGCCATTTCTGGCCGTAGTAACGGCCGGACGCGTAGCGGGGCAATGGTGCGGGTTCGGTGGGGTAGATCGATGGCTCGACCAACCCTTCGGCGACGCTGCGTTCGGCAAAGAACGCCCAGTTCAGCGCTTCGTTGCCACCTCGATGGACACCGCCCACAGCGGTTTCCTCGGGCCGGCTGCCGTTGTAGCTCGCACCGGATCCGCTCCAGGCCGCGCCGACAAAGCTGCCGGTTCCCACGCGCGTGTTGGCGCGCACCTGCATCACGCCATGGCCATCCAGGCGAATGCGAACGTCGCGAGGGGAATCCTCATCGCGCAGTGCATAGTCGATGATGCCGGATGGCGCCGACCATAAGCTTGTTGCAGCGCTGTTTCCAACGCGCACGCTGGAGTGGTAGCTCGTTCGCGAACCAAGGCCTTGCGGAATATCGGCGTACAAGCCCTCGATCCGTACGTTGCCCGCCTCCACAGGCGAGAAGCCACGCACCGCGTCCTGCGAGTAGATGCCGATCTCATCACCGCCGGCACTGGAGCCGAATGCGTCCTCAGCCAATGCGATCGGCGATATCTGCTGCGCCTTGGCAGGCGATTCGGACAACAGGAACAGGAACGAAACGCCAAGCGGCTTTAGCGCAGCTGCCAAAGATGCCTGGCTACGCCATCGGCATGGCATAGGCTGTCCGATATCCATTTGCCATCTTATGAAGGTTCTTACGGCCTTCTTCGGGTCATGCATGAACATACACGCTCAGGAAATGTTGCCCGTTTCCACGGACGATTGGCTTGGATTCTAAAGGCCTGATCGTTGGCATTGGGCCTTCGCTGGACAACCGGCTTATGGACCGCCTGATGCAAACCACACCACTCCATCAGCTTCTGCCAGTGTCAGGGACCGCAATACCAGTACCAAGAAGGACTTCCCACCATCGACACCTGAGGCTCGACGCCATCTGGGTAGCAGGCCTGCTCCGCCGTCTTGGGCAATCAGACTTGCGTTGACGCCGGGACGCTGTGCCAGGTTACCAGCCTCCCGCTTGAACTTATCGCCGAATGTCGGTCGCTGTGACACGTCGCTCATAGCGCATCCACGACGGGGCTTCTTCGTCGCGTCGAGTCTGCTCTCAACTTCATGGAGCAAGAAGGCCTGTCGAGGGCAATGCGTTCTGACGCGCATTTCGGACGAACGTACGCTTTTGCAGCCTTCTTCTTCGGCATTGCCGAGACTGACATCAACGAGGCTTGGTGCCGTCGCGTCCATGCAGTCAATCGAGGCAAGCGGGAACCGCTCCGTGCGCGACGCCTCATGGACGGCGCGCGATGGGCGTGTTCGGTCGCGGCATCGACCGCGGCGCGCTGATCACGGTCGGCCTGCTGCTGGGGCGGCTGCTGCCGTACTTGGTCTCGACCCGGCAGAGCGTGCGGCAACTGCGCTCGGCCGCGCCAACGCTGGAACCGTGGCAGCGCTACGTGGCGCTCGGCACGCCGACGCCGGCGTCGCCGACCACGCTGACCGCGCAGCCCGACGCTGCGCCCGGGGCGGCGTCGCCGGCGCCGATCCAGATCGAACGCATCGGCCAGGCAGCGCCGCTGGCCGCCGTCGTCTTGAACGATCTGGTCCTGGCGCCGGGCACGTTGACCTTTATCAGCGGCCCGTCCGGAATCGGCAAGAGCAGCCTGATGGACTCGCTGGCCGGCATGGTCGCGCGCCCGCTACTGGTCGCCCGCTGCGACGGCCGCGGACTCGATTTCGCCGGCTATCGCGCCGCGCTGCAGTCCCTGGCCTATGTCGCCCAGGGCGTGCGGCCCTGGCAGCACACCGTGCGGCGCGCTGGGCGTTCTATGGGTATTACCTGGGACATCTGACGGTGCTGGCAGTCCTGGCGAAGATGGTGGTGGCCTAGTGCACCATGGCCGTCGCGCCATCCGGATCCGGTCGCCTCATCAGGCATTGGGGCCTTCGCCGATCGCATAGAAGCAAGGCCCCGCAAGCGGGGCCTTGTTCGTGCGCAAACGATGTCACACGTCAAGCCATGCAGGTGGAACTCAGCCCTGCGGGATGTCGCACTTCATCTTTCCATCCACGTAGTACGGCTTGGGGACGTCCGGATTCTGGCTGGTCTTCTCGAACACCACCTCGAACGAGTTGGGATCCGGCGTGCCCTTGCGCGACGTGCAGGCCTCCTGCAGCTTCTTCTTGACCGCGGCGATGCCGGCGTCGCGGTTGGCGCCATCGGCACTGTTGGTGAGATTGGCGACCTCGGCGAAGGCCGGCGAGGCAAGGCCCAATAAGCTTCCGGCGAACACGAGTGCGTGCAGCTTCTTCATGGCGTCTCCTTGTGTTGGATGTCCGCATGCAGGTGGAGGCGTGCGTCGCCGCGCATGCGGCGTTAGCCTGGCGCAGCGGTCGCCTTCCAGCGCCGGGCTAGGATAGGGAGCGCTGGTTAAGGCGTCGTGGGGATGGCGGCGGCACGACATCTCTGTGCGAACTGCGCCCCGGGCCGATACGCGATCAGGCGCGAGCGGCCCTGGATCTGCTCAATCCAGAAGGCGCATGCCAGGGCGACAGCAGCGGCTACTCGGTACGCGGCGCCTGGTAGTTCTGGCCCGGCTGCAGCGTGGTGACATAGGGGCCGTTCCAGTCGCGGTCGAAGATGCGCGTCAGCGTCTCGGCCGGGCCCTTGCCCTTGACGAACACCGAGGCGTCCACCGCGGTGTTGAAGTAGCTCCATTCCCAGTTGCCGGTGCCGATGACGCTGCTGCGGTCGTCGGCCACCGCGTACTTGGCGTGCTCCACCCGCGCATACGGAATGAAGCCTTGCGGCGCCGGCGGCAGGCGGCTGAACTTTACCGTGATGTTCGGCAGCGCTGCCAGGCTTTTCAGGTACGCCTGCATCGGCTCGCGCAGGGCCCAGTCGGCAACGATGATGTGCACCTGCACCCCACGTGCGGCGGCATCGCGCACCGCGCTGTCGACCGGCGCCCACCAGCCCTTGGGCCCGAAGCTGCGGATCGCCGAGAGCGTCATCACCTGGATGCGCAGCGCCTGCTGGCTGGAGCGGATCATCTCGACCAGGGCCGGCTCCTCGGCGGTGACCCACGCCGGCTGCAGCGCCGGCGGGCTGAAGGCGGGGAAGGCGACCAGCGGCGCGTCGCTGCCGGCATCCAGCAGCACCGGATCGGTGGCGGTGGCCGGGGCGAAGTCCGGCGGCTGCACGCCGCGCGCCTGCGCCTTGGCCAGATCGCCTTCGTCGGCCAGGCGCCAGCTGTAGTCGAAGCTGGCCGCGAAGGTCCTGGCGAACCGTGCGTCGTCGATCCGCGCGCCGATCTCGTGGATCTGCTCCAGCGCCCGCCAGTCCCAGTTCTGGCTGCCGAGGAACACGCTGGCGTCGTCGACGATCATGTACTTGGCGTGCAGTACGCCGCCGGTCAGCGTATCGACCGGCAGCACGCGCACGGTGATGCCCGGCACCTTGCCCAGCCAGGCCACGCTGTCCGGATTCTTGGCCAGGAAGGTGTGATCGACCAGCAGGTGCACCGCCACGCCGGCCCGGGCGCGTGCGGCCAGCGCATCGAGCACCGGGGTCAGGCCGGTACCGGGTTTCTCGGAGATGTAGAACGCGGCGATGTAGATGCGCTGCCTGGCACCATTGATCATCGCCAGCCAGGTCGGCTGCGTGCGCGGCACGCCGGGTTCGCCGTAGACGCTGGCCTCGGGCACGCTCTCGACGATCTGGAACTGCGAGGACCGCGGCCGGGCCTCGGCACCGATGGCCGCCGACAGCAGCAGGCACGCCAGGGCGGCGGAAAGACAGCGGCGCGCGTGAGGCGCACTGGCGATGGAAGAAAGACGCACGTTGGGAGTCCTTGCGGGAGCGTGGGAAGTGGAAGCCGGGCGGCTGTGCGCGTGCATGCTACCGGCAGCCGTCGTGGCGTGGCAGCCGGCGGCCGCAACGCACCTGTCGGTGAGCTGCCGCTGTCCCGATGGGTTCCGGATAGGGGGGCGGTCCCGTCCAGGTCGTCAGCGCATCAGGGTACAGCGCGCCGTCGAAGTGCGCGGCGGTCGCAGCGGACGTCGATGGCCTGCCGGCTACCGCGGTCAGCGATCAGGACGTCGCCTGTCCAGTCCGCACGGACGCGCCGTGGCCAGCGCTGTCGGCGATACGGCCTTTGGCGGCAGGCAGACGCCGATCTTGCAGCGCACGCGCGGCCGCCACGGGCAGTGCGGGACCGCTCACGCGCGACCGTTGGCGA
>JBEVKG010000391.1:0-11969 GCA_040509765.1 Xanthomonas sp. | reverse complement strand
AACGACGGCCACATCCAGCCGTGGACCTGTTTCAGCAAGCCCGAGGCCACCCTGGACCTGCGCAGCGCCCCGTGCGTGTGGCTGCAGCTGTGGGTGCAGCTGGACACCCCGGCGAAGGTCGCCGACTACCGCCGGCTGCTGGCCGACTACGCCGCGCAGCAGCACGCCGCCGGACGCATCGGCCGTGCCGACACCGCGCGCCTGCTGTCCCTGCCGCAATGGCTGGACCACAACCGCGTGGTGCCGGGCGACGTGCGCCTGCAGAGCTGGCTGGCGCTGGCGTTCCTGGGCCTGTGCCTGTTCAACAGCATCGGCCTGCTGCTGGCCGAGTTCCTGCGCCGTGGCGGCGAGATCGGCGTGCGCCGCGCGCTGGGGGCGTCGCGCCGCGCGATCTTCGCGCAGTGCCTGACCGAGGCCAGCGTGATCGGCCTGCTCGGCGGCGCCGGCGGCTGGCTGCTGACCCTGCTGGGGTTGTGGAGCGTGCGCCAGCAGCCCACCGCCTACGCCGACCTGGCGCACCTGGACCCGACGACGTTCGCCGGCACCTTCGCCCTGGCGATCGCCTGCAGCCTCGCGGCCGGTCTGTTCCCCGCCCTGCGCGCAAGCCGTATCGCGCCAGCCATGCAACTCAAGAGTCTGTAACCGGGGCGCACGACGATGCAGATCACTCCCATCCTCAGCGCGCTATCGCGCCATCGCATCGCGGCGACGCTGATCGTGCTGGAAGTGGCGCTGGCCTGCGCCGTGCTGTGCAACGCCTTCTTCCTGATCGGCAACCGGCTGGCGCTGGTGCACCTGCACAGCGGCATCGACGAGACCGCGCTGGGCCTGGTGTCGCTGTCCGGCTGCGACGGCTGCAACGCGGCCGACGTCAACGCCCGCGCGCTGGATGCGGTGCGCCGCACGCCCGGCGTGCGCGCGGCCGGCGCCATCAACACCGTGCCGTTCGCGCCGCCGGTGTTCAACAACGGGCTGTGCCTGGATCAGGACTGCACCCAGGTCGGCGGCGTGCCGCACTTCTACATGGTCAGCCCGGGCGCCGTGGCGGCGCTGGCGCTGAAGCCGGACAGCGGCCGCGCGTTCGGCGACGCGGACTACCAGCCGCTCGACAACGGCATCCCGACCGCCGCCGGCGTGTGGGTCACGCGGGCGCTGGCCGCACACCTGTGGCCGGGCCAGGATCCGCTGGGACGTGAGTTCTGGTCCGGCGGGCACTTCCGGGTGATCGGCACGCTCGACCACCTGGCGCGCCCCGATCCCGGCCGCAGCGAGGATGGCGTGATCGGCAGCGACTGGTCGGTGGTGATCCCGGTGCGCGAGGCCGCGCAATCCGGCACCTACCTGCTGCGCGCCGATCCGCGCGACCTGCCGCGCGTGTTGGCGCAGGCGCGGGCCGCGGTGGTGCGTGCGGTGCCCGAGGCGGTGCTGGACAACGCCAACAGCAAGCCGCTGGACGAATTGCGGCAGACGTATTTCCAGAGCGACCGGGCGATGACCGGGCTGCTGGTCGCGGTGGTGGTGGCGATGTTGCTGGTGACGGCGCTTGGCATCATCGGCCTGGCCAGCTTCTGGGTGCAGCAGCGCACCAAGCAGATCGGCATCCGCCGCGCGCTCGGCGCCACCCGCCGCGACATCCTGCGCCACTTCCAGACCGAAAACCTGCTGCTGGTCGGCGCCGGCGTGGCCCTGGGCATGCTGCTGGCCTACGGCGGCAACGTGCTGCTGATGCAGGTGTTCGAACTGGAGCGGCTGCCGGCCAGCTACCTGCCGGTCGGTGCGCTGCTGCTGTGCGCGCTGGGCCAGCTCGCCGTGCTCGGCCCGGCCCTGCGCGCCGCCGCCGTCGCCCCCGCCATCGCCACCCGCAGCGCCTGACCGGAGCCCGCATGTTCGCCTACTACTTCCGCCTGGCGCTGCGCAGCTTCGGCCGCAACCGCATCCTCACCGCGCTGATGGTGCTGGCCGTGGCGCTGGGCATCGGCGCATCGATGACCATGCTGACGGTGCTGCATACGCTCTCCGGCGATCCGCTGCCCGGGCGCAGCGCCACGCTGTTCCATCCGCAGGTGGACCCGCGTCCGCGCAACCTGCCCAGCGCCGACCGCGAGCCGCCGGACGAACTGACCTGGCAGGACGCGACCGCGCTGTACCGGGCGCAGGCGGCGCCGGCGCAGACCATGACCAGCGCGAACTGGCTGCCGGTGCGCCAACCCGTGCCCAACAGCCCCTTGCGCATGCTCACCACCCGCGCCGCCACCGCCGACCTGTTCGCGATGTTCGGCATGCGCTTCGTCTACGGCGGCGGCTGGAGCCATCGCGACGATACCCAGCGCGCGCCGGTGGTGGTGCTGAGCCGCAAGCTCAACGACGCGCTGTTCGGTGGCGCCGACAGCGTGGGCAAGACCCTGACCATCGCCACCCGCCCGTTCCGGGTGATCGGGGTGATCGACACCTGGGATGCGCAGCCGCGCTTCTACGATCTCAATTCCGGTGCGTACACGCCGCCGGAAGCGCTGTACATGCCGTTCGAGACCTGGCTGGACCTGCCGCAGGACTATGGCTATGGGCCGATGCAGTGCTGGGGCAAGGACGGCGAGGCCGGCCTGCACGATCCCAAGGCCGCGCAATGCACCTGGGTGCAGTACTGGGTGCGGCTGGACACGCCGGACCAGGTGCGGCGCTACCGCGCGGCACTGGACGCCTACAGCGCGCAGCAGCGCCAGCTCGGCCGCTTCGAACGCGCCCCCAACACGCGCCTGCGCAGCCTGGTCGACTGGCTGGACTACAAACGGGTGGTGCCGGCGACAGTGCGCATGCAGACCTGGATCGCCTTCGGCGTGCTGCTGGTGTGCCTGCTCAATGCGGTCGGCCTGCTGGTCGCCAAGTTCATGCGCAAGGCCGGCGAGATCGGCGTGCGCCGCGCCCTCGGCGCCAGTCGCCGCGCCGTGTTCGCGCAATGCCTGGCCGAATCGGCGCTGATCGGCTGCCTGGGCGGCCTGCTCGGCATTCCGCTGACCTGGATCGGCCTGTGGCTGGTGCGCCAGCAACCGGTGGCCTATGCGCAGCACGCGCACGCCGATCCCGCGATCCTGGGCATCGCCCTGGCCGTGGCCACGCTCTCGGCGCTGGCCGCGGGCCTGTGGCCGGCCTGGCGCGCCTCGCGCATCGCCCCCGCCCTGCAGGTGAAATCGCTATGACCTGGCTGCCTCCGATACGTCCCATCCTGTCCGCGCTGGGCAGCCATCGCGCCGCGGTGGTGCTGATGGCGCTGCAGATCGCCCTGACCCTGGCGGTGCTGTGCAACCTGGTGTTCATCATCGCCCGCACCTACCAGCGCGTGCAGACCCCGACCGGGGTGATGGAACAGGACATCGGCATGATCCAGAGCATCGGCGTGATCGGCGAGCCAGACAACGTCAGCAGTGTCGGCCGCAGCCTGGACATCCTGCAGGCGGTGCCCGGCGTGGAAGCGGCGGCGTTCGGTCCGCCGCCGCTGGGTGGCCCCGGCCAGGCCCAGCTGTTTCTGCAACCGCAGGCCACGCAGCCGGCGGCCCGAGCGACGCTGTTCGCCGGCAGCCAGGGCCTGAACCGGACCCTGGGCATCCGCATCGTCGCCGGCCGCGATCTGCGCGATGCGGAACTGCCCGGCGCCTCGGCCGTGTTCGGCGCGCCTGCCGGGGTCGAGCGGCGCCTGCCGGCACTGATCACTCCGTCGCTGGCCGCCAAGCTGTTCCCAGGCGTCTCGCCGCTGGGACGCACGCTCTACACCAGCCTCTTCAACCAGCAGGTGGGCCTGGACATCGTCGGCGTGATGGCGCCGGTGCGCGGCAGCATCACCGGCCACGATGACGACGCCGACGCGCTGCTGACCGAAGTCGCCGCCCGCACCGAAGGCTGGGGCGGCATTTACCTGATCCGCAGCAAGCCCGGGCAACTGGCGCAGGTGCTGCCGCGCGCCGCGGCGGCGATGCAGCGCGCTAATCCCACCTACGTGCAGCAGCAGGTCGCCACCCTGCAGGACATGCGCGCAGACTACTTCAAGAGCGACAGCGCGGTGGCGCGGATGCTGCTGGCGATCATCCTGATCCTGCTCACCGTCACCGCGCTGGGCATCGGTGGGCTGGCCAGCTTCTGGGTGCAGCAGCGCACCCGGCAGATCGGCATCCGCCGCGCGCTCGGCGCCACCCGCGGCGACATCCTGCGCTACTTCCAGACCGAGAACCTGCTCATCGTCGGCGCCGGCGCACTGCTGGGCGCGGTGCTCGCCTACGTTATGAACCAGTGGCTGATGCAGCGCTTCGAACTGGAGCGACTGTCCTCGCCGACCGTGCTCACCGGCATCCTCGCGGTGTGGCTGCTCGGCCAGTTCGCCGTGCTCGGCCCCGCCCTGCGCGCCGCCGCCGTCCCGCCCGCCACCGCCACCCGCAGCGCCTGACCCCGGAGTTCCCATGTTCGGCTACTACGTCCGCCTCGCCTTGCGCAGCTTCCGTCGCAATACGGTCCTCACTGCGCTGATGGTGCTGGCCATCGCCCTGGGCATCGGCGCCAGCATGACCACGCTGACCGTGTTCTACGTGCTCTCCGGCGACCCGATCCCGCAGAAGAGCGATCGCCTGTTCTACGTCCAGGTCGATCCGCAACCCAAGGCCGGCTACCGGCCGGGCGAGGAACCGGATTCGCAGAACACGCGCTTCGATGCCGAGGCCCTGCTGCGCGAGAAGCACGCCAAGCGCCAGGCGCTGATGACCGGCGGCAACGTGGCGATCGAACCGCGCAAGAGCGGCCTCAAGCCGTTCAAATCGGAAGTGCGCTTCACCTCGGCGGACTTCTTCCCGATGTTCGACACCCCGTTCCTGTACGGCCACGGCTGGACCGGCACGGAAGACGAGCGCCACGACCGCGTGGTCGTCATCAGCAGGAAGCTCAACGAGAAACTGTTCGACGGCGCCGACAGCGTCGGCCGCGAACTGCGCATGGACCAGAACACCTTCCGCATCGTCGGCGTGCTCGACACCTGGGAGGTCAAACCGCGCTTCTACGACGTCACCAACACCTATGGGTCGGACGAACAGGCCTATCTGCCGTTCTCGGTGGCGATGGACCTGAAGATGGACCGCAACGGCAGCATGAACTGCTTCGGCGACAACAATGGCGACCAGACCGCGCTCAATGCGCCGTGCACCTGGGTGCAGTACTGGGTGGAACTGGAGAGTCCGGCGCAGGCCGCCGACTACAAGGCCTATCTGGAGAACTATTCGGCCCAGCAGCGCGCTGCCGGCCGCTTCCAGCGCCCGAACAACGTGCGCCTGCGCAACGTCATGCAGTGGCTGGACCACAACGAAGTGGTGCCCGGCGACGTGCGCCTGCAGCTGTGGCTGGCGATGGGCTTCCTGCTGGTGTGCCTGCTCAACACCGTCGGCCTGCTGCTGGCCAAGTTCCTGCGTCGCAGCGGCGAGATCGGCGTGCGCCGTGCGCTGGGCGCCTCGCGAGGCGCGATCTTCGCGCAGTGCCTGGTGGAAGCCGGCGCCATCGGCCTGGCCGGCGGCGTGGCCGGGCTGGGACTGGCCACGCTCGGCCTGTGGGCGGTCCGCCAGCAGCCGGCCAGCTACGCCAAGCTGGCGCACCTGGATCCGAGCATGCTCGCGCTGACCTTCGCCATGGCCGTGGGGGCCAGCCTGCTCGCCGGCCTGTTGCCGTCGTGGCGCGCCATCCAGGTGGCGCCCGCCCTGCAGCTCAAGTCCTGATCCTGCGCGCCCTGCGCCTTCCACGCTCTCTCACAAGGTCATCGCCATGGATATCCGCCCCATCCTGTCCACCCTGCGCCGGCACAAGACCGCCGCTGCGCTGATCGTGCTGGAGATCGCCCTGGCCTGCGCGATCGTGTGCAACGCGCTGTTCCTGATTGGCAACCGCATCGAGACCCTGCACCGGCCCAGCGGCATCGCCGAGTCGGACCTGGTGACCATCTCGCTGGGCGGCATCGGCCAGCAGGTCAACGCCGCCGCGCGCACCCGCGAGGATCTGGCCGCGTTGCGCGCGCTGCCCGGCGTGCGCAACGCCACACTGCTCAACCAGGTGCCGTTCGTGCACTACTCCTGGAACACCAGCCTGTCGCTGACCCCGGACCAGGAGCGGCCCACCCTCAATGCGGCACAGTACATGGCCGAAGAGGGCACGCTGAAGACCCTGGGCCTGAAGCTGGTGGCCGGACGCGATTTCGCGCCCGACGAGTACATGGACCTGGAAGCCGCGCAGACCGACAAGCGGGTACAGGAAAAAGGCACCGCCATGATCCTCAACCGCGCCACCGCGGAAAAGATGTTCCCGGGACAGAACGCGCTGGGCAAGACCGTGTATACCGGGCCGGTGGGCGCCCGCGTGGTCGGCATCGTCGAGACCCTGGCGCGGCCCACCGCGGCCAGCGGCCTGGGCGAGATCAGCTATGCGATGCTGATGCCGTTCCGCCTGACCTACCCCGACGGGCTGTACGTGCTGCGGGTCACCGACCCGGCGCGGCGCCAGGAAGTGCTGAACGCGGCCACCGCGGCGCTGATGAAGGTCGACAGCAGCCGGCTGGTGCTCAAGCAGCAGACCTACAGCGAGATCCGCGACGCCTACTTCCAGGGCGACCGCGCGATGGTGTGGCTGCTCGGCGCGGTGTGCGTGGCGCTGCTGGTGGTCACCGCGCTGGGCATCGTCGGCCTGGCCAGCTTCTGGGTGCAGCAGCGCACCAAGCAGATCGGCATCCGCCGCGCGCTCGGCGCCACCCGCGGGCAGATCCTGCGCTACTTCCAGACCGAGAACTTCCTGCTCGCCAGCACCGGCATCGTGCTCGGCATGCTGCTGGCCTACGCCATCAACCAGTGGCTGATGGGCAAGTACGAGTTGCCGCGGCTGCCGCTGTCCTATCTGCCGATCGGTGCGGTGGCGCTGTGGCTGCTCGGCCAGGTGGCGGTGTTCGCGCCGGCGCGTCGCGCCGCCGACGTGCCGCCGGCCGTCGCCACCCGCAGTAGCTGACCCATTCCCTTGGCCGGCTCCGCCCGGCCTTTTTTTTTCTGGACGCACGATGTTCGGCTACTACTGCAAACTGGCGCTGCACAGCTTCCGCCGCAACCGGCTGCTCACCGCGCTGATGGTGTTGGCGATCGCCGTGGGCATCGGCGCGTCGATGACCACGCTGACCGTGTTCCATGTGCTGGCGGCCGACCCCATTCCCGGCAAGAGCGCGCAGTTGTTCAACGTCGAACTCAACCTCGTGCCGGACGACCACTACGATCCGAACGACACCGACCCGCAGCAACTGACCCGGCGCGATGCGGAGACGCTGCTGCGCGACGGGCGCGGCGACCGTCAGGCGATGATGTCGGCCGGCAGCGTGACCGTGGTGCCGGCGCAGCCGCAGCTGACGCCGTTCGGTGCCGAAGCGCGCTACACCAGCGCCGACTTCTTCCCGATGTTCGCGGTGCCGATGCGCTACGGCCACGCCTGGACCGCGGACGACGATGCCCGGCGCGCGCGTGTCGCGGTGATCTCGCGGCGGCTCAGTACCCAGCTGTTCGGCGACGTGGACAGTGTCGGCCGCCAGCTCCAGCTCGGCGATGCGGTGCTGCGGGTGGTCGGGGTGATCGACGTCTGGGACATGAACCCGCGCTTCTACGACCTCACCAACAACGAGTACGGCGACAGCGAGGACGTGTTCGTGCCGTTCTCCACCGCACGCGATCTGGACCTGGACGTCAACGGTTCGATGTCCTGCTGGGGCGACAGCAACGCCAACAAGACCAGCGAGAGCGCGTCCTGCGCCTGGATCCAGTACTGGGTGGAGCTGGACAGCCCCGGCAAGCGCGCCGCCTACCTGGATGCGCTGCAGGCCTATGCGCAGCAGCAGCGCGACGCCGGCCGCTTCAGCCATCCGCCGGACATCCGCCTCAGCGACGTGATGCGCTGGCTGGACCGCAACCATGCCGTGCCCTCCGACGTGCGCCTGCAGGTGTGGCTGGCGCTGGCGTTCCTGGGCATCTGCCTGCTCAACACCGCCGGGCTGATGCTGGCCAAGTTCCTGCGCCACAGCGGCGAGATCGGCGTGCGCCGGGCGCTCGGTGCCTCGCGCCGGGCGATCTTCGCCCAGCACCTGGTCGAGGTGGCGGCGATCGGCGTGGTCGGCGGCAGCGGCGGCCTGCTGCTGGCGTGGATCGGCACCTGGCTGGTGCGGCAGCAACCGTCCACCTACGCCGCGCTGGCGCACATGGATGGCCGCATGCTGCTGCTCGCGCTGGGCCTGAGCCTGGGCAGCGCCCTGCTCGCCGGCCTGCTGCCGGCCTGGCAGGCGATGCGCGTGTCCACCGCCCTGCAGCTCAAGTCGCAATGACGCGCCGCGCGCGTCCCTCTCCGCCAGGAACTTCCGCCGTGTCCCTTCATCCCATTCTCTCCAGCCTGCGCAAGCACCGCGTCGCGGCCAGCATGATCGTGCTGGAGATCGCCTTCAGTTGCGCCGTGGTCTGCAACGCGCTGTTCCTGATCGATCAGCGGCTCGAGCGCATGCAGCGGCCCAGCGGCGCTGCCGAGCAGGAGCTGGTGCAGTTGCGCAGCCGCAGCGTCGTCGGCGACGGCAACGACGCCGCCCAGACCCGGGCCGACCTGGACGCGCTGCGACGCATCCCGGGTGTGCGCGACGCCAGCATCATCAACCAGGCCCTGTTCGGCGATTCGCTCGGCTACAGCGGCGTGTCGCTGCGCCCGGACCAGGAACGCAGCACCCTGCATGCGGTGCAGTATTTCGGCGACGCGCGGCTGCTCGACACCCTGGGCTTGCATCTGGTCGCAGGGCGCCGCTTCGCGGACGACGAGTTCATCGACTACGCGCAGTTGCGCGACCCGGTCGCCAAGCGCATCCCGCCCTCGGTCATCCTCAGCCAGTCGCTGGCGCAACGGCTGTTTCCCGGGCAGAACGCGGTGGGCCGCACCATCTACGTCTACGGCGAACACCGCATCGTCGGCGTGGTGCAGCGCCTGGTGCAACCCCGCGAAGGCGGGACCACCGGCCACTACGAGGACACGATGCTGTTCCCGGTGAACGTTCCCTACGACCGAGGCACCTTCCTGCTGCGCGTGCGCGACCCGGTGCAGCGCGAGGCGGTGTTGCGGCAGGCCAAGGCGACGCTGTCGCAACACGGGCCACGGCGGATGGTGAACGGCACCCAGACCCTGCAGCAGGCGCGCGCGGCCTATTACCGCGACGACCAGGCGATGGCCTGGCTGCTGGTCGGCGTGAGCGTGGCGCTGCTGCTGGTCACCGCATTGGGCATCGTCGGCCTGACCAGCTTCTGGGTGCAGCAGCGCACCAAGCAGATCGGCATCCGCCGTGCGCTCGGCGCCACCTGCACGCAGATCCTGCGGCACTTCCAACTGGAGAACTTCCTGCTCGCCAGCACCGGCATCGTGCTCGGCATGCTGCTGGCCTACGCCGCCAACCTGTACCTGATGAGCGCCTACGAACTGCCGCGGCTGCCGCTGTGGTACCTGCCGGTCGGCGCGGTGGTGCTGTGGCTGCTCGGCCAGCTCGCAGTACTGCCACCGGCGCGTCGCGCCGCCGCGGTGCCGCCGGCGGTGGCCACGCGCAGTGTCTGAGCGAACGCGGCCACCGTCCAAACGAGGAGAGGGAGGATGCTGAACCATTATCTGCTGCTGGCCTGGCGCAGCCTGCGGCGCACGCCGATCGCCACCGCGCTGATGGTGCTGGCGATCGGCCTGGGCATCGGCGCGAGCATGACCATGCTGACGGTGCTGCACGTGATGTCGCGCGACCCGCTGCCAGACAGGAGCGGTGCGCTCTATACCCCGCATCTAGATCCGTTGCCGAGCAGCTACCCGGACAACCAGGAGTGGGGCGATCCGGCCGACAACCTTACCTGGCCCGATGCCATGGCGCTGCTGCGCGCCGCACCCGCCACGCCGCAGGCGGCGATGGCTGGCGGGCAGGTCTTGCTGTGGCCGCCGCGCGCGGCGAAAGCGCCGCTCGACCTGAGCGGCCGCTACACCAGCGCCGGGTTCTTCGCCCTGTTCGGCATCCCCTTGCAGCGCGGCCACGGCTGGAGCGCGGCGGAGGACCAGGACCACGCCCGCGTCATCGTGCTGAGCCGCACCCTGGCCGACACCCTGTTCGGTGCGCGCGATCCGGTCGGCCAGCGGGTGGCGCTCGGGGAAAAGCGCATCGGCTTCGAGGTGATCGGCGTGACCGGCGATTGGGATCCGCAACCGCTGTTCTACGCCGACCCTGGCAGCAAGGGCAGTTTCGGCCAGCGCGACGATTTCTTCCTGCCCCTGTCGACCGCGATGGAACTGGCACTGGACGTCAACAGCAACATCAGCAGTTGGAACAGCTTCAACGGCGACGACGCGGCGCGACGCAAGGATCCGTCGACCAGCTGGCTGCAGTTCTGGGTGCGCCTGGAAACGCCGCAGCAGGTCGCCGCTTACCAGCGCCTGCTCTACGACTACGCCGCGACACAGCACGCCAGCGGCCGCTTCCAGCGGCCGCCGGAGCGGGCGCGGCTGTACGTGTTGATGGACTGGCTGCGCCACCTGCGGATGGTGCCCGACGATGTGCGCCTGCAGACGCTGCTGGCGCTGGGCTTCCTGTGGATCTGCCTGGTCAACGTGATCGCCTTGCTGCTGGCGAAATTCCTGCGCCGCGGCGGCGAGATCGGCGTGCGACGCGCGCTCGGTGCCCGCCGCGGCCACGTGTTCCTGCAGTTCGGCAGCGAGGCCGCGTTGATCGGACTGCTCGGTGGCGCAGTGGGCATCGCGATCGCCGAACTGGGTTTGTGGAGCGTGCGCCAGCGCCCGGACGACTACGCCAGGCTGGCGCGGATGGACCTGCAGATGCTGCTCGCCACCGTGGCACTGGCGGTGATCGCCGCACTGCTGGCGGGCCTGCTGCCCGCCTGGCGGGCCAGCCGGATCGACCCCGCCCTGCAGATCAAGGACCTGACATGAATCTGCCGATCCGCCCGATCCTCTCCAGCCTTCAGCATCACCGCCTGACCGCCGCGCTGCTGGCGCTGCAGGTCGCGCTGACCTGCGCCTTCGTCGCCAACGCCGTGTTCCTGATCGGTGGGCGCATCGAACGTCTGCGGGTCTCCAGCGGCTTGCCCGAGGAAGAACTTTCGCTGATCTCGGTTCGCGGCGTCCAGAGCGATGGCAATGCGCTGGCCCAGCAACAATCCGATCTGCGGGCGTTGCGCAGCATTCCCGGTGTCACCGCGGCCGCCGCGATCAGCTTCAGCCTGCCGCTGTCCGGCGGCGCCAACGACTATGGCGGTTGCCCCGACCGACAGACGCTGGACCGCGCGATGGCGCAGCATTCGATGGACGATACAGGGTGCATCCAGGCCACGTATTACTCCGGCTCGCAAGGTTTCGTGCAGGCCATGGGCGCGCACCTGATCGCTGGCCGCGACTTCCGTGCCGACGAATATTCCACCGCCACACCGAGCGCCGTGATCGTCACCCGCACGCTGGCGCGGCAACTGTGGCCAAGTCAACCTGCGGTCGGCAAAATGCTGTATGGCGGAGTCCACGGCGCCATCGTCGTCGGCGTCGTCGACGATCTGCTGCGCACGACGCTGCGCGGCGCAGCGGTCGACCATCTGGCCGCGCTGTCGCCGCAGCTGCCCGCGGGCAACCAGGTGCAGTACCTGTTGCGCAGCGCGCCCCAGGACCGCGAACGGATCCTGGCCGCGGCGGCCGGCGCGCTGGCACAGGCGGGACCGCTGCGGCTGATTCCGGCCGAAGGGCGCCACAGCTACTCCCAGCTGCGGCAGCGCTATTTCCACCGCGATGCCACCATGATCGGGTTGCTGCTCGCGGCGACCACGGGCCTGTTGTTCGTGACCGCCCTGGGCATCGGCGGGCTGGCCAGTTTCTGGGTGCAGCAACGCACGCGCCAGATCGGCATCCGCCGCGCCATCGGC
>JBEVKG010000390.1:0-4111 GCA_040509765.1 Xanthomonas sp. | reverse complement strand
TTCTTCGGGCGATCCGGGAGGACCGCCCCAGATTTCCGGACCGTGATCGTAAAAAATTTCGGAACAAGGCCCGCAGGGGCCAGTGTCGGCCATTTGCCAGAAGTTGTCCGACGCATACGGCGCGCCCTTGTTGTCGCCGATGCGCACGATGCGCTCGGCGGGCACGCCGATCATGTCGCGCCACAGGCCGTAGGCCTCGTCGTCGGTATGGTAGACGGTGACCAGCAGGCGCTCGGCCGGCAACTTCCAGACCTGGGTCAGCAGCTCCCAGGCCCAGGCGATGGCGTCCTTCTTGAAGTAGTCGCCGAACGACCAGTTGCCGAGCATCTCGAAGAACGTGTGATGGCGCGCGGTGTAGCCGACCGAATCGAGGTCGTTGTGCTTGCCGCCGGCGCGCAGGCAGCGCTGCACGTCCGCCGCGCGCACGTAGCTGCGTTTCTCGGCGCCCAGGAACACGTCCTTGAACTGCACCATGCCGGAATTGGTGAACAGCAGCGTCGGGTCGTTGCCGGGCACCAGCGGCGCGGACGGCACGATGGTATGGCCCTTGCCCCTGAAGAAGTCGAGGAAGTCGCTGCGGATCTGGGAGGTGGAGAATTTGGCGGGTGCGTTCATGGGCTGGCTATAGACGAGCGGACGGGCGTCCTGGCATCCCTCGTAGATGAGGGCGCCCCGGAAACCGGACAAGACAACTCGCCAAGGGTAGCAGGCCCGGCCCGCTCAGTCCTCCGCAGCGTCGCGCACCGCGGCGCGGATGCTGTCGCCGTCGAAACCGCGCCGCGCCAGCAGATCGGCAGCCTTGCGCCGCTGCTGCAGGTCCAGCGTCCCGGCGGCGCCGAAGCGGCGCCGGACCAGATCGCGGGCATTTTCGGTCCAGTCGCCCTCGAAGGCAGCCATCGCGGCGGCAATGGCCTCGCTATCCAGGCCATGCGTGCCCAGTTCGGCGCGGATATGCAGTGGGCCGTAGCTCGCTCCCGCGCGACTGCGGACCAGCAGCTCAGCGAAGCGGGTGTCGTCCTGCCAGCCCTCGCCGGTCAGGCGCTCCACCGCTTCGGCGGCGGCCTCGGCCTCCACTCCGCGTGCGCGCAGCTTGCGCGTCAGTTCCTTGCGTGAATGCTCGCGGCGCACCAGCAGGCCCAGCGCCTTCTGCAACGGCGTCTGCTCCGGTTGCCGGCGACGCCGGCGTGGCTGTTCTTGTGCCTGTTCGTCGCTCATGGGCCATGCCACCCCATTCAAAATGCGCCGTCCCTGGCGCTTGCCCTCCTGGCTTGCTCAAGACTGCCGAGGGAGACGAGCGGCACTGACTCCACCGCTCCCCCGGCAGAAACCCATCACGCGTCGACGTCTTCCGCCTCGGCCTCGCTCGGGGCGATTTCCGTGGGCTGGAACTTCTCGCGCAGTTCGCCTTCCAGCTTGGCCGCGACCTGCGGGTTGTCGCGCAGGTAGCCGCGGGCGTTGTCCTTGCCCTGGCCGATGCGCTCGCTGCCGTAGCTGTACCAGGCACCGGCCTTCTCGACCAGCTTGGCTTCCACGCCCATGTCGATCAGTTCGCCCTCGCGGCTGATGCCTTCGCCGTAGAGGATTTCGGTGATGACCTGCTTGAACGGAGGCGCCAGCTTGTTCTTGACGACCTTGATCTTGGTCTGGTTGCCGATGATCTCGTCGCCCTTCTTGATCGCGCCGATGCGACGGATGTCCAGGCGCACCGAGGCGTAGAACTTCAGCGCATTGCCACCGGTGGTGGTTTCCGGGCTCTGGCCCGGCATCATCACACCGATCTTCATGCGCAACTGGTTGATGAACACCACCAGGGTGTTGGAGCGCTTGATGTTGCCGGTCAGCTTGCGCAGCGCCTGGCTCATCAGGCGCGCCTGCAGGCCCGGCAACTGGTCGCCCATCTCGCCTTCGATTTCGGCCTTGGGGGTCAGCGCGGCGACCGAGTCGACGACCACGATGTCGACCGACCCGGAGCGCACCAGCATGTCGGCGATTTCCAGCGCCTGCTCGCCGGTGTCCGGCTGCGACAGCAGCAGTTCGTCGACGTTGACGCCCAGCTTGGCGGCATAGATCGGGTCCAGCGCGTGTTCGGCGTCGATGAACGCAGCGGTGCCGCCCTTCTTCTGGCACTCGGCGATGGCCTGCAGCGTCAGGGTGGTCTTGCCGGAGGATTCCGGGCCGTAGATCTCGACCACGCGGCCCTTGGGCAGGCCGCCGATGCCCAGCGCGATGTCCAGCATCAGCGAGCCGGTCGGAATCACTTCCACGGCTTCGATGACGCGATCGCCCATCCGCATCACCGAGCCCTTGCCGAACTGCTTTTCGATCTGGCTCAGGGCGGCAGCGAGCGCGCGCTTCTTGTTCTCGTCCATTGCGGTGTCCTTGGAAGGTGAGGAGGATGATTTGCGGAGTGAGGTCAATGTAAGGGCCTGGTATCGCACGGACTGAGACAGTGCGTGGCGAGATGAAAATAATGCGTCCGGACTGGCCGGCGGCAGCGGCGAATGGCGATGTGAGGGGTCGGAAAAATCCGGCCGACACTGTAGTGCATGCCCTGATCCCGGCGTGGCATCAGCGATTGGGACGCAGCAGGCCGCAATACAGGCCTTCGATGGCGAACTCCTGGTCGGGCAGGACCTCGATCGGCGCGTAGTCCGGGTTGCGCGGCAGCAGGCGGATGCGGTCCTTGCCGATCTTCAGCAGCTTGACCGTGATCTCCTCGTCGATGCGCGCCACCACGATCTGCCCGGAGCGGGCATCGCGGGTACGGTGCACGCCGATCAGGTCGCCATCGAAGATGCCTTCGTCGCGCATGGAGTCGCCCTGCACCTTCAGCAGGTAGTCCGGCGCCGGCGAGAAGAACACCCGGTCCAGCACCACGAAGTCGTCGGAGCCGATGTCCGCGCCGATCGGCAGGCCGGCAGCGACGCGTCCCAGCACCGGCAGGCGCAGCACGTCGGCGCTGTCCACCTGCGGCGCGGGCGCCGGGGCGGCTGCCCCGCCGAGCAGACGGATGCCGCGCGCCTGCCCGGGCACGCGGCGGATCGCCCCGGCCTGTTCCAGCGCTTCCAGGTGGTACTGGGCCGCGCGTACGCCCTTGAAGCCGAAGGCACGGGCGATCTCGGTCTGCGACGGCGGCACGCCGTCGTGCTCGATGCGCTCGGCGATCAGATCGAGGATCGCCTGCTGGGTTTCGGTGAGGTCCATGGTTAGTAGTAATACTACTAAATCGACGATCGAGCAACTGGCGTGTGGGATTCATGGCGCCGGCCTGCACATGGCTGCGTCGGCCAGTCCGCGCGTCAGCCCGGCGACGGACGCGGTCACTGGCAGGCGTGCCGCAGCCTCTTCTGGCGTCGTTCAAGGCCCTACCTAGCGCCGCGCCTGCGCGCCGAGCGGTTCGGGCACCTCGCGTCGGGGCTGAAGTCCCTCCCACGGGGGACTACGTGCGCGCCGGGACTTCCTGTGTCCCTGTGGGAGCGGTGCTCGCCTGCAGCGCGGCCGCAGCGACGCCTCGCAGCGGAGGGTGCGCGAAAGCGCACCTGCAATCGCCGCGGCAGTCCGCTTGGGCCCACCCGGACTCCGGCGCTACAGGCCACGGGCGCGGCGGTCTGCGCGTGGCGCGCCCGCGCTCAGCGCCCGCTGCGCCAGATCGAGAACAGGATCCACACCCCCGACAGCGCCGCGCCGACGAAGCCGCAGACGCCGATCGCCAGCAGCCAGCGGCTGGAAATGCCGCCAACGCTGTTCATCACGATCGACGAGCCGATGATCAGCGCCGCGGTGACGATGCCCATGGTCAGGCGGTTGGCGGCGCGGTTGACCTGGTCGCCGAAGCCCTTCAGCGAGCCCGTCTCCACGTTCAACTGCAGGCGCCCGCGCCGCGCCGCCTGCAGCAGCCGGCGTGTGTCGCGCGGCAGGTCGCCGAGCAGTTCCAGCGCGCCCAACACGGTACGGCGGCCGCGCCTGGCCATCGCCCGCGGCGCGAACCGCTGCAGCATCACCCGCTCCAGGTAGGGGGCGGCGGCACCGGCCATGTCGAAGTCAGGATCGAGCTGGCGCCCGACCCCTTCCAGGGTCAGGAAGGTCTTGATCATCAGCGCCAGGTCGGCCG
>JBEVKG010000389.1:0-3531 GCA_040509765.1 Xanthomonas sp. | reverse complement strand
CCACACGATCTGGACCTGGTACTACCTGCCGCGCGAGTTCTACCGCGCGTTCGCGCCGCATTTCGCGCTGGAGTCCTACCGCGCGCTCAGCCTGTGCCTGCCACCGCCGTACCTGGTCGATCATTACCACCGGCACCCGCGCCTGGGCGAGGCGCTGGGCCGCCTCGACGACCGCATCGGCGGCTGGCCGTTGCTGCGCGACATGGGCGATCACTTCCTGATCGTGATGCGCAAGCGCTGAACATGGCCGCGCCCTCCGCCCCCGTCGACGTCTGCCTGGACGGTGCACGCATCGCGCATGCCGCCGGCGCGGTGCACGCGCCGCTGGCGCTGCGCGCCGGCCGGATCGCCACGGCCGCCACGCCGGCGGCGCTGCGCATCGCCTTGCCCGGGCACCTGGTGCTGCCCTGCCTGATCAATGCCCACGAGCATTTGCATGTCAACGCGGTGCCGCCGCTGCCGCAGGCCGCACCGTTCGCCAACAGTTACGCCTGGATCGACGCCTTCGCCGCGCATTTCCGTACCCCCGCGGTGGCCGCCGCGCTGGCCCTGCCCAAGGCGCTGCGGCTGCGCCACGGCGGGCTGAAGAACCTGCTGGCCGGGGTGACCTGCGTAGCCCACCACGATCCCTGGCATGCGGCGCTGGACGCCGCCGACTTCCCGGTGGCGCTGCTGCGCCAGTTCGGCTGGAGCTACACCTTGCACGGCCCCGATTACGGGCCGCCGCTGGCGCAGAGCTTCGCCGCCGCGTCCGCCGCCGGCTGGCCGTGGATGATCCACCTGGCCGAAGGCACCGATGCGGTGGCCGCCGGCGAACTCGCCACGCTGGATCGGCGCGGCTATCTGGCCGACAACACGGTGCTGATCCACGGCGTGGGCCTGAGTGCGGACGACGTCGCGCGCGTGCTCGCCCGCGGCGCGGCCGTGGTGTGGTGCCCGAGCAGCAATCTGACCCTACTCGGACGCACCCTGGAGCCGCAGCGCCTGAGCGCGGCCGGACGCCTGGCGCTGGGCAGCGATGCGCGGGTCAGCGGCGGCCGCGACCTGCTCGACGACCTGCGCCTGGCCGCCACCCACGGCCTGGACGCGGCCCAGGCGCTGCGCCTGGCCACGGCCGCTGCGGCGGACATTCTGCGCCTGCCGGATCGCGGGCATCTGGCCCCGGGCGCGCATGCCGATCTGCTGATCGTCGCCGACCGCGGCGGCGCGCCGGCGCAGAGTCTGGTCGGGCTGCCGCGCAGCGCACTGCGCGCGGTGGTGCGCGACGGGCGGCCGCGGATCGCCGATCCCGATTTCGCCCCATGGTTCGCCGCCGCCGGCGTGGACACGGTGCCGGTGACGCTGGACGGCGTGCACAAGCTGCTGGCCGCGGAGCTCGCCGAGCCCGCGCTGCTGGCGCTCGAGCCAGGCCTGGCGCTGCAGTCTGGGTCGCCGCGCCCACGCACGGCGGACCTGATGCAGGACTGCCACGCATGAGCACGGTACCGACCCTCGATCCGCTGGCCGCCTACGCCCTGTGGGCGGACAGCTACCCCGCGCAGGCGCACAACCCGGTGATGCAGGCCGAACAGCGTGCCATGCTGGCCTTGCTGCCGCCGTCGTTGCGTGGCCAGCGCGTACTCGATGCTGGCTGCGGCAGCGGCCGCTACCTGCTGCATGCGCTGCAGCGCGGCGCCGAGCAGGTCACCGGCGTGGATCTGTCGCCGCAGATGCTGGCGCGCGCCGCGCAGGCACTGGCCGATGTCGATGCCGGCCGCTGCAGCTTGCGCGAAGGCAGCCTGGAAGCCTTGCCGCTCGCCGACGCCAGCGTCGACCTGAGCCTCTGCGCGCTGGCGCTGGGGCATCTGCCGCAGTTGCCGCCGGCCCTGGCGGAACTGCACCGCGTCACCCGGCCCGGCGGCTGGGTGCTCTGCAGCGACGTGCACCCGATCGGCCCGGCGCTGGGCTGGCGCCGCGACTTCAAGGCCGGCGGCCAGCGCTACGCGGTGCGCCACACCCAGCACCTGTACAGCCACTGGCACGCCGCCTGCGCCGCGCTCGGGCTGGCCATCGACGCCGTGAGCGAACCGATGCTCGACCCGGCGGACATTCCCGCCGGCGCCCAGTTCGATCCCGCAGCATTGCAGGTGCCGGTGGCCCTGGTGCTGCGCCTGCGGCGCCTGCCGTGACCCCCGTCCTGGGTTCGCCCCGCATGTCCTCCAGACCCAACACGCTGCTGGTCAATCCCACCATCACCAAGCCGTCCAGCGCCCGCTTTCCGCTGTCGCTGCTGAACCTGGCGGCGGCACTGGACCGCCACGGCGATAGCCGCATCATCGACGGCAACGTCGACCGCGACTTCATCGACCGCAGCCTGCAGGCGCTGCAGGCGCAGCGCTTCGATGCGGTCGGCATCAGCGTGATGGGCGGGCCGCAACTGGCGCCGTCGATCGCGCTGTCGCAGGCCATCCGCGCGCGCTTCCCGGCGCTGCCGATCGTCTGGGGCGGCTATTTCCCCACGCTGTATCCGGACACCGCGCTTGCCGCGTCGTACGTGGACTACGCGATCCGCGCCCAGGGCGAGGACACCTTGCCGGAACTGCTGGCCGCCTTGCGCGGCGAGGGGCCGGCGCTGGCGCAGGTCGACGGGCTGTCCTGGAAGCACGACGGCGCCGTGGTGCACAACCGCAACCGCGCCTTCCAGCGCGGCGACGCGCTGCCGTCGCTGCCGTACGAGAAGCTCGGCGAGCCGCGCCGCTATCTTGGCCGCACCTTCCTCGGCCGCCGCACCGCCTCGCACCAGGCCGCGCTGGGCTGCCGCTTCCGCTGCACCTTCTGCGGGGTGGCAGCGATGTTCGGCGGCGCCACCGCCTTGCCGACCGCCGCGCGCCTGGAGCGCGAACTGGGCTATCTGAAGTACGGCCTGGGCGCCGACTCGATCCAGTTCTTCGACCATAACTTCTTCGACCGCGAAGCCGACATGATCCCGCTGCTGGAAGTGATGGCGAAGCTGGAGATGCCGTGGTGGTGCTACGCGCGCGCCGATGCGCTGCTCAACCTGTCCGAAAGCACCTGGAAGCTGGTGCGCAAGAGCCGCCTGCGCATGGCCTACATCGGCGCCGAGTCGCCGAGCGGGGCGATGCTCAAGGAGATCCGCAAGGGCACGCGGCCGGACCAGACCCTGCAAGTGGCCGAGCTGTGCCGGCGCAACGGGGTGATCCCGGAACTGTCGTTCATGGTCGCGCCGCCGCAGGACAGCGAGCGCGAAACCGAGCAGACCTTCGAGTTCATCCGCGAGCTGAAGCGGATCAACCCGCAGTCGGACATCATCGTCTACGTCTACACCCCGTTGCCGGACAGCAGCCGCCACGAGAAGGACCGCGGCCGCCGGGCCGGCATGCCCTTGCTCGACCGCGACGGCGTGCCGGTGCAGTTCCCGCGCACGCCGGAGGAGTGGGCGCAGCCGCAGTGGGTGGACTACGCCTGCCACGCCGATGCGCTGCTCAACCTGTCCGAAAGCACCTGGAAGCTGGTGCGCAAGAGCCGCCTGCG
>JBEVKG010000388.1:0-3670 GCA_040509765.1 Xanthomonas sp. | reverse complement strand
CAGTACGAACTGGATCGCCTGCCGCTGGTCTACCTGCCGATCGGCGCGGTGCTGCTGTGGGTGCTGGGTCAGATCGCCGTGCTTGCACCTGCGCTACGTGCCGCGCGCGTGCCGCCGGCCATTGCCACGCGGGCCGGTTGATGCGGGCGGGCCATGAAGCGTTGCCGGTGAACGGGCCGCTCGGACCAGCGTCCGGCCTAACGCCGGTGTGGTGCGTGGCCGCCGCACCTGGCCCTGTACCACCACCACGCGCGACCGCGCGGACCGCCGGCCGCTATCCTGTGTGCGTTCTGTCCTTCGCCTGGGTCTGTCGCCATGTCCGTCCGCCTGATCACCGCCCCGTTGTTGCTGCTGGCCACGCTGGCCTGTGCGCTGCCCGCCCGCGCCCAGCAACCCGCGCCCGCGCCTGATGGCGTGCTGGTGTCCGAAAGCACGCTGGACGGCTACCGCGGCCGCTATCTCACCACCACCGGCATCACCCTGAAGGTCTGGCGCGAAGGCCCGACGCTGAAGCTGCAGCCCGATGGCGGCGCGCCGGCGGCGCTGATCCCCGATTCCGAGACCACCTTCCGCGTCAGCGGCATGGACGCGCGCGTGGAGTTCGTCTTCGACGCATCCGACCGCATCAGCCACCTGCTGCTTATCCAGGGCGGCGCCACGGTCAAGGCCTTAAGGCAGGAGTGAGTGGAGAGGAGTGAGACGTGAGTCAACACGCTCATCTTCTCTCCCGCCCTTGCTCACTCCTCGCTCCTCACTCCTCTCCGCTCACTCCTCGCTCCCCCATGCCCACCCTGCTGATCATCGACGACAACCCCGCGGTCGCCACGGCCCTCAACGTGCTGTTCTCGCTGCACGACATCGACACGGTGCACGCAGCCGATCCCGATGCCGGCTTGGGCGTGCTGGACCGTGGCGGCATCGACCTGGTGATCCAGGACATGAACTTCTCCGCCGACACCACCAGTGGCGAGGAGGGCCAGGCGCTGTTTGCGCAGATCCGTGCGCGGCATCCGGACCTGCCGGTGATCCTGCTGACCGCGTGGACGCATCTGGAAGTGGCGGTGGAACTGGTCAAGGCGGGCGCCGCCGACTACATGGGCAAGCCCTGGGACGACCGCCGTCTGCTGGCCACGGTCAATACCTTGCTGGAGCTGTCCGAGGCGCGCGCCCAGCTGGCCCGCCGGCGCGCGCGCGACCGCCTGCAGCGCACCCAGCTGGAGTCCCGGTACGACCTGCGCGGCGTGGTCTTCGCCGACGCGGCGAGCGAGCGCGTGCTGGCGCTGGCCTGCCAGGTCGCGCGCAGCGATCTGCCGGTGTTGATCACCGGTCCCAACGGCGCGGGCAAGGAGAAGATCGCCGAAATCCTGCAGGCCAACTCTTCGGTGCGCCACGGCGCCTTTGTCACGCTCAACTGCGGCGCGCTGCCGAGCGAGCTGATCGAAGCCGAACTGTTCGGTGCCGATGCCGGCGCCTACACCGGCGCCAACAAGGCGCGCGAGGGCAAGTTCGAGGCCGCCGACGGCGGCACGCTGTTCCTGGACGAAGTGGGCAACCTGCCGCTGGCCGGCCAGATGAAACTGCTGCGCGTGCTGGAGACCGGCAAGTTCGAACGCCTGGGCTCCAACCGCGAACGCAGCGTGCGCGTGCGCGTGATCAGTGCCACCAACGCCGACCTGCAGGCGATGATCCGCGACGGTACGTTTCGCGAGGACCTGTACTACCGCCTCAACGCGATCGAACTGGCGCTGCCGCCGCTGGCCGAGCGCCCCGGCGACATCCTGCCGCTGGCCGCGCACTTCGCCGACAAGCCGATCGCCGAGGGCGCCCGCAACGCGCTGCTGCGCCACACCTGGCCCGGCAACGTGCGCGAACTGCGCAACGTGATCCAGCGCGCCAGCCTGCTCAGCCCCGGCGCGCACATCGAAGCGCCCGACCTGCAACTTCCTGCCAACGCACCGACACTGCGCACGCATGCGCCCGTGCATGAGCCCGACAAGGCCCAGATCGAATCGGCCCTGTCGCGCGCAGGCGGGGTGATCGCGCAGGCGGCGACCGAGCTCGGGCTGAGCCGCCAGGCGCTGTACCGGCGCATGGAACGGCACGGCATCAAGATCCAATGAGCCGCCGCGCCACCGCCCCGAGCGCGCCACGATGAAGCGTTCGCTCGCCGGTCGCCTGCTGCTGTGGCTGCTGCCCTTGGGCGTGGCGGCGATCGCGGTGCCGCTGGCGCTGCACACCTGGCTGGACGATGTATGGCTGTCGGGCGTCATCGCCGCGGCGATCCTGCTGCCGCTGGCGGTGTGGGTGCTGCGACAGGGCCTGGCGCCGGTCAACTCGCTGTTCCGTGCGCTGTCCGGCGCGGTCAACAGTTATCGCGATGGCGAGTTCAACTTCGGCGTGCACTGGAACGACCACGACGAGTTGAACGACCTGGTGATCTCGCACGAGGAACTGGGCCAGGTGCTGCGCGACCAGCGCCAGGGCCTGGCCCAGCGCGAGCTGCTGCTGGACAGCATGGTCCAGCACTCGCCGGTGGCGATGCTGCTGCTCGCGCCCGGTGGCGATGGCGGCATGCGCGTGGTGTTTGCCAACCTGGCCGCGCGCACCCTGCTGTACGGCGGCAAGCGCATGGAAGGCCAGCCGTTCGAACCCCTGCTGCAGCAGGCCCAGCCCGAGCTGGTCGAGGCGCTGGAGCGCGGCGGCGACAGCCTGTTCGCCGTGCCCACCACCGAGGAAGGCGGCGAGGAACAGATCTACCACCTCGCACGGCGCCGCTTCCAGCTCAACGGCCGCCAGCAGGAGCTGCTGCAGTTGTGGCGACTGACCACCGAGCTGCGCCGGCAGGAAGTGCAGACCTGGAAGAAGGTCATCCGCGTGATCAGCCACGAACTCAACAACTCGCTGGCACCGGTGGCCTCGCTGGCGCATTCGGGCGGCGAGCTGGTGCGGCGCGGCCGCTTCGACCAGCTTGAGCACGTCTTTGCCACCATCGAGGAGCGCGCACGCCACCTTGAGGAATTCATCCGCGGCTATGCGCGCTTTGCCAAGCTGCCCCAGCCGCAGAAGCAGGCGGTCGAGTGGTCGGCATTCCTGCGCGGGCTGCAGCAGCAGATCGGCTTCATCATCGAAGGCCACGCCCAGGACACGCACAGCCGGATCGATCCGGCGCAGTTCGGCCAGGCGTTGCTGAACCTGGTCAAGAACGCACACGAGTCCGGCGGCGATCCGGCGCAGGTCACGGTCAAGGTGCTGCCACTGCATGGCCAGGTGCGCATCGAGGTCCTGGACCGCGGCGCCGGCATGAATGATGCGGTGTTGCAGAACGCGCTGGTGCCGTTCTATTCCACCAAGCGCAACGGTACCGGCCTGGGGCTGGCGCTGACACGCGAGATCATCGAGGCCCACGACGGCCGGATCGCCCTGCACAACCGCGACGGCGGCGGGCTGTGCGTGACGCTGCACCTGCCCTCGGCCTGACGCGTTTCAGTCCTGTCGAGGCGACGGCGCTGCTGGCGCACTGGTCGCTTGCATCTCGCGCGCGCGGCGTTCCAGCTGGGCCAGCGCAAGCCGTAGATTGGCATTGGCGCGCGTCAGCTGCCGCACTTCGCGCTCAAGCCTGTCGACCCGCGCGTCCTGCCCCAGCAGCGGGTGGTGGCGCTGCCGGCTTGCA
>JBEVKG010000387.1:0-12082 GCA_040509765.1 Xanthomonas sp. | reverse complement strand
AATCAGGATGGCCGTCGGCGCCGATCGCGCGCCGGGTACTTTTCGCGCCGTTGCCACGTCGACGCCTTCCTGTGCGAGTTCGGCCAGGATGCGCGTGCCGAGCGCATCGTCGGCGACCCGGCCCCAGTAGCTGGGGCGGCCGCCCAGGCGGCTGATTGCGACGGCGGCATTGGCGGCCATGCCGCCGCCGCATTCGTAAACATCGTGCGCAACGACTTTCGACGGACGCGACGGAACGGCCGTCACCCGATAGACCACGTCGTGGGCGGCGTGGCCCAAACAAAGGATGCGCGGGGCGGACATCGCCGCAGTTTAGCCGTAGCGTGAACGCAACGTTTCACGTGGAACGTCGACAGTGGCTGGTGACTAGTGGCTAGCATGGGTGCATGTCGCAGCTATTCGGCAGCGGCGCGAACTAGTCACTAGCCACCAGCCACCCTTTCCACATGTTCCACGTGGAACACCTCCTGTCCGCTACCGCGAACGCGCGCAATAACGTAAAATCGCGGGCTAAGGTTGTGCTCTTTCCCGCATCGGATCGCCGCCATTTTACTGTTATAAATCAATGGTTTTCCCCGAACGTTTCGAAGTGATCGTCGTCGGCGGCGGTCACGCCGGCACCGAAGCCGCGCTGGCCTCGGCACGCATGGGTCGCAAGACGCTGTTGCTGACGCACAGCATCGAGACGCTCGGCCAGATGTCGTGCAACCCGTCGATTGGCGGGATCGGCAAGGGACATCTGGTGAAGGAGATCGACGCGCTGGGCGGGGCGATGGCGCAGGCCGCGGACCTGGCCGGCATCCAGTGGCGCACCCTCAACGCTTCCAAGGGTCCGGCGGTGCGCGCCACCCGTTGCCAGGCCGACCGCAGCCTGTACCGCAGCGCGATCCGGCGCCTGGTCGAGGCGCAGCCGAACCTGACCCTGTTCCAGGCCGCGGTCGACGACCTGGTAATGGACGGCGAGCGCGTGCGCGGCGTGCTGACCCAGACCGGGCTGCGCTTCGAGGCCGCGGCGGTGGTGCTGACCGCCGGCACCTTCCTGGCCGGCAAGATCCACATCGGCCAGACCCAGTACGCCGGCGGCCGTGCCGGCGATCCGCCGGCCACCGCGCTGGCGCAGGCGCTGCGCGACGGCCGCTTCGGCGTGGACCGGCTCAAGACCGGCACCCCGCCGCGCATCGACGGGCGCAGCCTGGACTACACGGCGATGGAGGAACAGCCCGGCGACGATCCGCTGCCGGTGATGTCGTTCCTGGGCGAGGTCGCCCAGCATCCGCGCCAGGTGTCGTGCTGGATCACCCACACCACCGAGCGCACCCACGCCATCATCCGCGGCGCGCTGGACCGCTCGCCGCTGTACACCGGCCAGATCGAGGGCATCGGCCCGCGCTACTGCCCCTCGATCGAGGACAAGGTGGTGCGCTTCGCCGAGAAGGCCAGCCACCAGATCTTCGTCGAGCCGGAAGGCCTGGACGTGGTCGAGATCTACCCCAACGGCATCTCCACCTCGCTGCCGTTCGACGTGCAGCTGGAGCTGGTGCGTTCGATCCGCGGTTTCGAGCGCGCGCACATCACCCGCCCCGGCTACGCCATCGAATACGACTTCTTCGACCCGCGCGGGCTCAAGGCCTCGCTGGAGACCAAGGCCATGCCCGGGCTGTTCTTCGCCGGGCAGATCAACGGCACCACCGGCTACGAGGAAGCCGCCGCGCAGGGCCTGATCGCCGGCCTCAACGCCGCGCGCCAGGTGCGCGGGCTGGAGCCGTGGTCGCCGCGCCGCGACCAGGCCTACATCGGCGTGCTGATCGACGACCTGATCACCCACGGCACCAGCGAGCCGTACCGCATGTTCACCAGCCGCGCCGAGTACCGGCTGCAGCTGCGCGAGGACAACGCCGACGCGCGCCTGACCGGCATCGGCCACGACCTGGGCGTGGTCGACGAGGTCCGCTGGGCGCGGTTCCAGGCCAAGCAGGAGGCGGTGGCGCGCGAGAACGAGCGCCTGCGCGCGCTGTGGGCCACGCCCGGCAATGCGCTGGGCCGCGAGGTCGCGGCCACGCTCGGGGTGACGGTCAGCCGCGAGACCAACGTGCTTGACCTGATCAAGCGCCCGGAACTGGATTACGCCGCGCTGATGCGCGTGCCCTCGCTGGGCCCGGGCGTGGCCGATACGCAGGTCGCCGAGCAGGTGGAGATCGGCATCAAGTACGCCGGCTACCTGGACCGCCAGCGCGAGGAGATCGCCCGCCAGCAGCGCCACGAGGACACGCCGATCCCGGCCGCGTTCGACTACGCGCAGGTGCGCGGGCTGTCGGCCGAAGTGCAGCAGAAGCTCGAGCGCGTGCGCCCGCAGACCGTGGGCCAGGCGCAGCGCATCCCCGGCATGACCCCGGCGGCGATCTCGCTGCTGTTGGTGCACCTGGAACGTGCGCGCCGCAGCCGGGTGGCCTGACGCGCGGCCCGCGGAGGAGCGGCTTCAGCCGCAACGAGGGCGCATCGGTACTGCGCCGTCGCGGCTGAAGCCGCTCCTACGGACGCAGCGGGTGCATTGCGCCGGGCAGCGCAGCGCGCCGCCATAGGCGGCGTCTGCCGGTAGCGTGCGGGCTGTGGTGACGCCCTCAGTCTCGCGCGGCCGGCGGCAGCAGGCGCTGGCGCAGCAGCAGCGCGGCCAGGTCCAGGGTTTCGCCGGCCACGCGCAGTACGCTGCCCATGTTGATGAAGCCGTGGATCATGCCGGGGCACACGCGCACCAGGGTTTCCACGCCCGCCTCGCGCAGGCGCTGCGCGTAGTGCAGGCCTTCGTCGTGCAGCGCGTCGCGGTCGGCCAGCACCACCAGCGCCGGGGCGACGCCGGCCACGTCCGCCGCCAGCACCGGCGAGATGCGCCAGTCCGACGCCAGCGACGGATCCGGCAGCAACTGGCTGTCGAAGAAGCGCATCGCCGCTTCGGTCAGCGGCGGGATGCCGGCGTTGTGCACGCGGGAGGGGAAGGGATTGTCCGGGCGCACGTCGGTCAGCGGATAGATCAGGATCTGGCAGCGCAGCGCGATGCCGGCATCGCGCGCGTCCAGCGCGGCGCTCGCCGCCAGGGCGCCGCCCATGCTGTCGCCGGCGACGGCCAGGCGCTGCGGATCGGCGCCGACCTCGCCCGGGTGCGCGGCCAGCCAGTGCAGCACGGCGATCACGTCCTCGATGCCGGCCGGCGCCGGATGCTCGGGCGCCAGCCGGTAGTCCACCGCCAGCACCTGGCAGCCGGCGCGTGCGGCCAGTTGCCGGCACACGTCGTCGTGCGAGTCGAGGTCGCCGACCACGCCGCCGCCGCCATGTGCGTAGAGGCAGGTCGGCGCCGGGCCTGCGGCGAGGTCGTGCGGACGGTACAGGCGCAGCGGAATCGGCGCGGCCGGCCCCGGCGCCTGCAGATCGCGGACCTCGGCCATCTCCGCAAGCGGGAAGCCGAACTGCGCGGCGACGCCGCGCATCATCGCCCGCGCCTCAGGCAAGGGCAGTTCCTCCATCGGCGGCTGCCCGGACTGCTGGGCCAGGGCGAAGAAACGGACGACGTCTGGATCGAAATACATGGGTGGCCCTCCCGGGGCGGCTGCGCAAGCGGCGTCAGCCAGATTGTTATTGTCCATAACCATTTCCGCAAATAAACGAACTGGACCGCGCTTCACGACGCCTGGCGGGCCAGCGGCAGGCGGCCGGTCGCAGCGGCGTACAGGCGTGTGCGATGCAGGCGTGGCAAGGCCTTGCGCCGCTCGCGGCGCGCGCTGGCCGGGATCGCACGCGCGGCGCTGCCACATTGCAGCGCAGCATGGGCCTGCGCGACGGCGGCGTCGTGGCCAGGCCGCTCGTCGATTCCCGAGTCCATGCATCGGGGTTGCGTCCGCTGGCGTTGCAAGGCGCAGCGCCCGACTCGGGTCGGGTCGAGCGGCGTCGCGTTTGCCAGGCCCAACCCGCCGGGCGCGGTCGCGCGCGCCCGGCGCCGCGTGGCGATGCTGCGTTCGGCGCAAGCGAACAGGCGCCGATGGGGCAGATCGGCCGGTGTGCTCGGCGGCGTCGAGGGCGTGCGGCGTCCTGCAGGCGGCGGGCATGCGGCATGCGGTGGTCGCTCAGCGGGGACGGCCTTGCGCTTCCCCGCTCCTGCCCACGGGCACGCAACCGCGGTGCGCGGCATGCGCGGAGAAGCAGGACGGCGCTAGTCGTCCTGCTCGGCGGCCTCGCGGCCCTGCTGGCGGATGATGGCTTCCTGCCGCGCGTCCTCGATCGAGGCGCGCACCGCACGCACGTCGGCGCGGCGGGTATCGAAGGTGAAGCGGCCCGTGAGCGCGCTGTCCGGGCGCAGCGTGCCCTTCTCGTACAGCGCCCACATCTCCTCGCCGTAATGGGTGGCGTTGAGCTCGGGCGCGAAGCGGCCCAGGCAGTCGCGCAGGTTGTGCACGTCGCGCAGCAGCATCGCGCGGGCGGCGTTGTTGCCGGCGGCGCTGACCACCTGCGGGAAATCGATCACCACCGGACCATCGGCGCCGACCAGCACGTTGTATTCGGACAGATCGCCGTGGACCAGGCCCAGGCACAGCATCTTCACCACGTCGCCGACCAGCTGCGCATGGAAGGCCTGCGCCTGCGCCGGTTCCAGCTCGACTTCGCCCAGCCGCGGCGCGCTCTGCCCGTCGGCGTCGGTGACCAGGTCCATCAGCAGCACGCCATGGAAGTAGCCGCGCGGTTGCGGCACGTGCACGCCGGCATCGACCAGTTGGTACAGGGTATTGGCCTCGGTGTCCTTCCAGGCGGCTTCCTGCTCGCGGCGGCCGAACTTGCTGGCCTTGCCGATCGCCCGCGCCTGGCGGCTGCCGCGCACCTTGCGGCCTTCCTGGTACTGCACGCGGGCCTGGAAGCTGCGCTGGGCCATGTCCTTGTAGACCTTGGCGCACAGCACCGCGTCGCCGGCCTGGACCACGTAGACCGCGGCCTCCTTGCCACTCTTGAGCGGGCGCAACACGCCGTCGATGATGCCATCGTCGATCAGCGGCTGCAGGCCCTGGGGGATCTTCATCGGATACGGGGCACCTTGGGGTGGAGCCGGGATTATGGCCCACCCCCGCGCCGCGCCCGTCGACAAACAACCGCAGCACCGGCGTGCGCCGGCGGAGTAGAGTGACAGCCACGGTCGCCGCCAGTGCGGCAGAGACCGGGTCTCCACAGCACGAACGTCACGAGGGTGTCATGAGCAAGGGCATGGATCAGAAGAAGAGCGAGAAGAAGCAGCCGACCAAGACGCTGAAGGAAAAGCGCGCGGCCAAGCAGGAAAAGAAGAAGAGCTGAGCGGCTCCGGCCCCGCCGCAACGGTGCGGACGGGGTCAGACACAGCGCGGACGGTGCCGCTGGACGCAAGCGTCCATGCCGTCCGCGGAGGGACCACGCCGCCCCGCGGCGTGGGCAGCGCGGCCACGCAGCGCTGCGCGCGCGGTGCGGCGTGCCGCCGTGCTCAGGGCGCCGTGGCCTGGGCGTCGGCGCCGCCACCCAGCACCTGGTACAGGGTGACCCGGTTGCTGGCGTCCTGCAGGCGCAGCGCGATCAGCGCCTGCTGCGCGGCAAACAGCGACCGCTGCGCATCCAGCACCGGCAGATGGCCGTCCAGGCCCGCCCGGTAGCGCGCGTCGGCCAGGGTGTAGCTGCGCTGGCTGGCGTCGACCAGGGCCTGCTGCGCGCTCAGTTGCGCCTGCAGGTGGTCGCGCGCGGCCAGGGCGTCGGCCACTTCGGCGAAGGCCGACTGGATCGCCTTCTCGTACTGCGCCACGGCGATGTCCTTGCCGAGCTTGGACGCGTCCAGCGAGGCCTTCAGCGCACCGGCGTGGAAGATCGGCGCGGTGATGCTGGGCACGAACGACCAGGTGCGGCTGCCGGCGGAGAACAGCGTGGACAGCGCGTCGCTGCTGCGCCCGGTGGACGCCGTGAGGCTCAGCGACGGAAAGAACGCCGCACGCGCGGCGCCGATGTCGGCATTGGCCGCCTGCAGGCTGTGCTCGGCGGCAAGCACGTCCGGACGCTGCAGCAACACCGTGGAGGACAGGTGCGCCGGCAGCGGCGCCAGCGCGACGCTGCCCTGCATCGCCTGCGCGGTCGGCAGCAGCGCCGCATCCACCGGCGCGCCGACCAGCAGTTGCAGCGCATCGCGCGCCTGCGCCAGTTGGGTGGCGGCGCTGGCGACGGCCACGCGCGCCGATTCAACGCTGGTCTGCTGCTGCGCCAAGTCCAGCCCCGACGCGCTGCCGATGCTGTGCCGGCGCTCGGTCAGTTGCAGGGTCTGCGCCTGGCTGTCCAGGGTCTGCTGCGCCAGATCCAGTTGCTCCTGGTCCGCGCCCACGCTCAGCCACGCCGCGGCGACCTGGGCGACCAGGCTCAGGCGCACGTTGCGCTGGTTCTCCGCACTGGACAGCCAGTTCTGCAGGGCTTCCCGCTTGAGGCTGCGCAGTTGTCCGAACAGGTCCAGCTGCCAACTGCTGAGCCCGACCTGCAGGGTGTCGCTGGTGCTGACCTGGGCGACGCCGTCGTCGTTGCTGGCGGCGCTGGTGCGGCTGCGGCTCATGCTGGCGTTGGCGTCGAACGACGGCAACTGCGCGGCGCGCTGGATGCGGTATTGCGCGCGCGCCTTGTCGATGGACAGCATCGCCACGCGCAGGTCGCGGTTGTTCTGCAACGCCAACGCGATGGTCTGGCGCAGCCGCGGATCCAGGAACACCTGCTGCCAGTCCGGCATCGCCAGCGTGTCGGTGGCGGCACCGGCGGCGGGCGCCGCATCGACCGCCGCCAGGTCGGCCGGCACCGGCGCCGCCGGGCGCACGTAGGTCGGCGCCAGGGTGCAGCCGGACAGGGCCAGCAGCGTGGCCACCGCCACGCTCATGCGCGACAGCGCGCTCATGCCTGCGTCTCCTTGGCGGCGACCGCCGGCCCGGGGAACATCCGCCGCACGATCACGTAGAACAGCGGCACGAAGAACAGGCCCAGGGTGATCGAGGCCAGGGTGCCGCCGGTGACGCCGGTACCCAGCGAGTGGCGCGCGGCCGAGCCGGCGCCCTTGCTGAACACCAGCGGCAGCACGCCGAGCAGGAACGCCAGCGAGGTCATCAGGATCGGCCGCAGGCGCATCTGCACCGCATGCAGGGTGGCGGCGAGCAGGCTTTCGCCACGGTGCTCGAGGTCGCGCGCGAACTCGACGATGAGGATGCCGTTCTTCGCCGCCAGGCCCACCGTGGTCAGCAGGCCCACCTGGAAGTACACGTCGTTCTCCAGGCCGCGCAAGGTCATCAGCAGCACCGCGCCGAACACGCCCACCGGCACCGCCAGCATCACCGCGAACGGGATCGACCAGCTTTCGTACAGCGCCACCAGGCACAGGAACACGAACAGCAGCGAGATCGCGTACAGCGCCGGCGCCTGATTGGCCGACAGCTTTTCCTGGTAGGCCATGTCCGACCAGGCATAGCCGAAGCCGTGCGGCAGCTGCTTGCTGAGCTCGGCCATCGCGTCCATCGCCGCGCCGGAGCTGACCCCGGGCACCGCCTGGCCGGTCAGCTCCATCGCCGACACGCCGTTGTAGCGTTCCAGCGCCGCCGGTGCGCTGGTCCAGTGCGAGCGGGTGAACGCCGACATCGGCACCATGTCGCCGCCACCGTTGCGCACGGTCCAGCGGTCCAGGTCCTGCGGCGCCATGCGCGCGTCGGCATCGCCCTGCACGTAGACCTTCTTGATGCGGCCCTTGTAGATGAAGTTGTTGACGAAGTCGCCACCGAGCGCGCTGTTGAGCGTGGCGTTGATGTCGCCCGGGTCCACGCCCAGCGCCTGCGCCTTGGCATCGTCGATCTTGACCGCGTACACCGGCGCGTCTTCCAGACTGGCGTAGCGCACGTTCATCAGCTTGGGATCGTGCTGGGCCAGGCGCAGCAGCTTGTCGCGCGCGGCGACCAGGGCGGCGTGGCCGGCGCCTTCGTAGTCCATCAGCTCGAAGGTGAAGCCGGAGGCGTCGCCCAGGCCGGTGATCGCCGGCGGCGAGGTCACGAACAGCTCCGCGTCGGGCACGTCGGCCAGCGCCTTGTTCAGATGGTCGGCGATGGTCGCCGCGTCGTCGTCGCGGTCGTCCCAGTCCTTCAGGCGCACGAAGGCCATGCCGACGTTCTGGCCGGCGCCGGTGACGCTGAAGCCGGCCGAGGACAGCACCGAGCGCACGCCCGGGTCCTTCAGCGCGGCCTTGGTCAGCCGGTCGGTCACCGCCAGGGTCTGTTCCAGGGTGGAGCCAGCCGGCAGCTTGACCAGCACGTTGAGCATGCCCTCGTCCTCGTCGGGCAGGAACGCGCCGGGCAGGCGCCACAGCAGCAGGCCGGTGACCGCGATCAGCAGCGCATAGGCGATCAGGCCCAGCGCGCGCCGGCCCAGCACCCGCTCGACCAGCGTGCGGTAGCGCTCGGACAGGTGCCGGAAGCGGGTGTTGAACCAGATGAAGAACCAGCTCAGGCGACCGTGCGAACCGATCGGCGCCTCGCCCTGGTGCAAGGGCTTGAGGATGGTCACGCACAGCGCCGGGGTCAGCGTCATCGCCACCAGCACCGACAGGATCATCGAGGCGGCGATGGTGATCGAGAACTGCCGGTAGATCACGCCGGTGACGCCGCTGAAGAACGCCATCGGCACGAACACCGCGGTCAGCACCAGCACGATGCCGACCAGGGCGCCGCCGATCTGCTGCATCGAGCGCAGCGTGGCTTCCTTCGGCGGCAGGCCTTCCTGGCCCATGACCCGCTCCACGTTCTCCACCACCACGATGGCGTCGTCGACCAGCAGGCCGATCGCCAGCACCATCGCGAACATGGTCAGGGTGTTGATCGAGTAGCCGAACGCGGCGAGCACGCCGAAGGTGCCCATCAGCACCACCGGCACGGCGATGGTCGGGATCAGCGTGGCGCGCCAGTTCTGCAGGAACAGGTACATCACCGCGACCACCAGCAGTACCGCCTCGATCAGGGTGATGACCACTTCCTTGATCGAGGTGGTCACGAACGGCGTGGTGCTGAAGGCGATGTGGTAGTTGAAGCCGTGCGGCCAGTACTGCTTGAGTTCCTGCAGGCGCTGGTCGATGGCCTTGGAGGTCTCCACCGCATTGGCGTCGGAGTTGAGCTCGATGCCCAGCGAGGCCGAGGGCTTGCCGTTGAAACGGGTGATGCTGTCGTAGGTCTCCGGGCCCAGGCCGATCTTGGCCACGTCCGACAGGTGCACGGCGGCGCCGCTGGCGTCGCTCTTGAGCACGATCGCGCCGAACTGCGCCGGGGTCTGCAGGCGGCTGCGGGTGGTCACGGTGGCGTCCAGGCGCTGCCCGCGCAACGCCGGCTGGCCGCCGATCTCGCCGGCCGACACGTCGGTGTTCTGCGACTGCAGCGCGTTCTCCACGTCCGAGGGCATCAGCGCGTACTTGCGCAGCTTCTCCGGGTCCAGCCAGATGCGCATGGCGTATTCCGAGCCCATCGGCTGGATGTTGCCGACGCCGCTGACGCGGCTGATCTGGTCGTCGATGTTCGATTCCATGTAGTTGGCGACATCGAAGTTGTCCATGCTGCCGTCGTCGGAGGTGAACGCCACCACCTCGAACAGCGAGCCGCTGGACTTGGTGATGACCAGGCCGTTCTGCTGCACCGCCTGCGGCAACACCGACATCACCGACTGCAACTGGTTCTGCACCTGCACCTGCGCGGTGTCGGCGTTGGTGCCGGTCTCGAACACCAGGTTGACCTGCGCGGTGCCGTCCGAGGCGCTGGTGGAGGTCATGTACAGCAGGTGGTCCAGGCTCTGCTGCGACTGCTCGATCAGCTGGGTGACGGTATTCTCCACCGTCTGCGCCGAGGCGCCGGTGTAGGTGGCGCGCACGGTAATGGTGGGCGGCGCCATGTGCGGATAGCGTTCGACCGGCAGCCCATGGATGGCGAGCATGCCGATCAGCACGATGACGATGGCCATGACCCAGGCCACCACGGGGTGGTTGACGAAGAAGCGCGACATGCGGGAGTCCTCAGTCGGCCTGGGCGTCGTCGCCCGGCAGCGCCGGCGCGGCATCGAGCTGGGCGGCGGTGACCGGATACGGCTGCGCCGGCTTGCCGAGTTCGGCGCGGCTGCCGTTGACCACGATCAGGCGCTCGCCCGGCTTCAGTCCCGATTCCACCACCCAGTCGTGGCCGACCGCCTCGCCGGTGCGGATATGGCGCTCCACCACCTTGTCGTGCGCGTCGAGCAGCTTCACCAACGGCTCGCCCTTGCTGTCGCGGGTCACCGCCTGCTGCGGCACCAGCACCGCGCCCTGGTCGGTGGCCATCGGCAGCGCCGCGCGCAGGTACATGCCCGGCAGCAGCAGGTGCTCGGGGTTGGGCACCACCGCGCGCAGGGTGACGTTGCCGGTGCCGGCATTGACCTGGGTGCCGACGAATTCGAGGGTGCCGGCGTGCGGATAGGTGCTGCCGTCCTCCAGCCGCACCTGCACCTGCGCCTTGCCGTCGATGGCGTGGATCTGCCCGGCATCGAGCTGGCGGCGCAGCGCCAGCATCTGCGTGCTGGACTGGGTGACGTCCAGGTAGATCGGGTCCAGGCGCTGGATGGTGGTCAGCGCCCCGTCCTGCGCGGCGGTGAGCAGCGCGCCGACGGTGTACGCCGAGGTGCCGATGGTGCCGGAGATCGGCGCGGTGATGCGGGTGTAGTCGAGATTGATCCGCGCCGCCTGCAGCGCCGCCTTGGCCGCGACCACCGCCGCCTCGTCCTGGCGCAGGGCGGACAGCGCGTCGTCGGCGTCCTGCTTGCTGGCCGCATCCATGTCGGTGAGGCTGCGGGTGCGCTCGGCCTTGGGCCGCGCGCTGGCCAGCGCCGCCTCGGCCTGCACCAGGTTGCCGCGGGCGATGTCGTAGGCGGCCTGGTACGGCGCCGGATCGATCACGTACAGCGGTTGCCCGGCCTTGACCTCCTGCCCCTCCTGGAACAGCCGCTGGCGCAGCAACCCGCCGACCTGCGGACGCACGTCGGCGGTCTCGTAGGCCACCGTGCGGCCGGCCAGGGTGCGCTCGACCGGCAGGGTGCGCGCGCCCAGGGTCAGCACCCCCACCCGCGGCGGCGGCGCGGCCGCCGGTTTGTCGCCGGAACAGCCTCCGGCCACGGCAATGGCCAGCACTACGGCACAGCGAACGGGGCGACGGTGCGCCTGGAGGAGGTCGGGCATGGGGAGGACGGCTGGGAAGAAACGCGCAACGCTACTCCACCGATGTGTCGCATCGCACCATCTTTGTAACGGTGTGTTGTACGGGCTTCACCAAGGTCGGAGAAACGTCGGAACCAACGCGTCGCGTCGCGCCGTCGAACGGGGCCATTAGTTCTATTACCGAACACAAATGCGATAATCGCCCACCTTGCCGACGTCCTTTCCAGGCGCGGCATGCCATCGTGCGCACGCCCGCGCCCGCGCCGCCGTCGTGGCCGGCAGCGGACGCCGTGCGCCTACCCTGCAGAGGATCGAAAACGTGCAAACCCAATCGGATGTGTCGGCCGGCGGCCGGATCGTGCTGTGGAGCGTCGGCCTGCTGCTGGCGCTGATCGGGCTGGCGCTGCTGGTCGGCGGCATCCGCCTGGCCACGCTCGGCGGCAGCGTCTACTTCCTGGCGATGGGCGCGGCCTGCGTGGCCTCGGCGCTGCTGGTGCTGCGGCGGCGCCCGGCCGGGGCCTGGCTGTACGCGCTGGCGTTCGTGCTGAGCGTGGCCTGGGCGTACTGGGATGCGGGCCTGGCGTTCTGGCCGCTGGTGTCGCGGCTGATGATGCCGGCGGTGCTGGCGCTGCTGGTCGCCCTCATCTACCCGACCCTGCGCCGCGCCCGCGGCCTGCCCGGCGGACGCGCCGCCTATGCGCTGGCGGCGGTGCTGGCGCTGGCCTGTGCCGGCGGCCTGGCCGGCATGTTCGTGCCGCATCCGCCGGTGGCCGCCAGCGGCCCCGGGCCGGCACCGGTGCCGGTGCCCCCGGCGCAGGCGCAACGCGACTGGAGCCACTACGGCAACACCGCCGG
>JBEVKG010000386.1:0-18535 GCA_040509765.1 Xanthomonas sp. | reverse complement strand
CGCTGGCGCGGCAGGCCTACGCCCAGCAACGGCCACTGCTGGCCACCGCGCTGGACGCCACGGACGCGCACGAACGCGCCTACCGCTGCGAACAACTGGCCAGCCACCGCGACCACCCGTTCTATCCCAGCGCGCGCGCCAAGCTCGGCCTGGACGACGCCGACCTGCCGCGCTACGCACCGGAGTTCGGCCCCAGCTTCGCGCTGCGCTGGCTGGCGCTGCCGGCCGCGCAGGTCACCCAGACCACGCCGCCGCCGGCGTTCTGGCCGCGCCCGAGCATGCTCGGCCTGGATCCGGCGCTGGACGCCGACCACGTCGCCTGGCCGCTGCATCCGCTGATCTTCGCGCGCCTGGGCGAGGACGGCTTCGCCCTGCCGGACGGCGCGATCGCCGCGCCGCAGCCGTGGCTGCAGGTGCGCCCGTCGCTGTCGCTGCGCACGGTGATCCCGCTGGCGTTTCCCGATCATCATCTGAAGCTGCCGGTGCCGATGCGCACGCTCGGCGCGCTCAACCTGCGCCTGATCAAGCCATCGACGCTGTACGACGGGCACTGGTTCGAGCGCGTGCTGCGCGACCTCGCCGCACACGATCCGGCGCTGGGCGAACGCTACCTGCACGTGGACGAGGCGCATGCCGGCCATGTCGGCGAGGCACGCCACCTGTCCTACCTGCTGCGCCGCTATCCGGCGCTGCCGGAGGCGACCCTGGTGCCGGTGGCCGGCCTGTGCGCCATGCTGCCGGATGGGCGGCCGCTGGCCGTGCACCTGGCCGAGCGCTTCCATGGCGGCGACCTCGCCGCCTGGTGGGACAGCTACCTGGCGCTGATGTGCGACGTGCACCTGCGGCTGTGGCTGCGCTACGGCATCGCACTGGAGGCCAACCAGCAGAACAGCGTGCTGATCTACGCCGCCGGCCGCGCGCCGCGGCTGCTGCTCAAGGACAACGACGCGGCACGGGTGCTGCTGTCGCGGCTGCATGCACAGCGGCCGACGCTTGCGGAGCTGGGCTCCCCGCGTGACGTGCGCATCGCGGTACAGGACGATGACGCGCTGGCGCGGATGTTCTGCACCATCATCCTGCAACTGGATCTGCAGGCGGTGCTGGAAGGGCTGGCGGAATGGCAGCCGGCGCTGCGCGTGCCGCTGTACGCGCTGCTGCGCGCGCGCCTGCACGGCACCCTGCGCGCGCTGCGCGAGGACGGCATCGACACCGCCCCAGCGCAGGCGCTGCTGGCCGCACCCACGCTGCCGGTGAAGTACCTGCTCAGCGCCGGCAGCCTGCTCGGCAAGCAGATCACCGGCGCAGCGGACATCAACAAGTTCTACGGCGACAGCGCGCCCAACCTGCTGCGCGAGGATGCGCTGGCGGCGCGCGCGGTCGCGGCCGGGGCGGCGCGATGAAGCGCCTCCTCGGCCCGGTGCTGGCCGCGCACTATCTGGCCGCCTTCACCGCGCTGGGCATGCCGCTGTTCCTGCCGCAGGTGCTGCAGCAACTCGCGCCGGGCGCGGCGATCGGCTGGAGCGGCGTGCTGTACGTGCTGCCGACCCTGTGTACCGCGCTCACCGCCAGCGCCTGGGGCCGGCTGGCCGACCGCTACGGGCGCAAGCGCTCGCTGCTGCGCGCGCAACTCGGCCTGGCGCTGGGCTTCGTCATGGCCGGCTTCGCGCCGAACCTGGGCTGGCTGGTCGCCGGCCTGGTCGTGCAGGGCGCCTGCGGCGGCTCGCTGGCCGCGACCAACGCCTATCTCAGCAGCCAGGCCCAGCGCGGCTCGCTGGCGCGGGCGCTGGACTGGACCCAGTTCTCGGCGCGGCTGGCGATGGTCACCGCCCCGGCGCTGCTCGGCCTGGCCACCACGCTGGGACCGGCGCAGTCGCTGTACCGCTATCTGGCGCTGCTGCCGCTGCTCGCCTTCGCACTGAGCTGGCGGTTGCCGGCCGATCCGCCGCGCGCGCCGTCGACACCCGCGTCCACAGGCACGCCCGCACCCGTCATGCCAGAGGCGGATGCAGCGCAACGTCGCCAGCGCTGGGCGCTGTGGACCACGCAGTTCCTGTTCTGCTTCGCGATGGTGGTGACCTTTCCCTACTTCCTGCCGTATGCGCAGGCGCACGGCATCGGCAGCAGCGCGGTCGCCGGCCTGCTGTACAGCCTGCCGCACCTGGTCTACCTGGTGCTGATGCCGTGCTGGCGCGGTCGCGACCACCGCGCGTCGCCGCTGCCGGCGGGCCTGGCGCTGTTCGCCCTGGCCTGCCTGCTGCAGATGGCGCCGCCGGCGCCGGGCTGGCTGATCGCCGCGCGGCTGCTGTTCGGCCTGGGCATGTGGATGGCGCTGCGCGGGCTCAACCGCAGCCTGGCCGAGATCGCCGGCGGGCACGGCGCCGGCCAGTTGTTCGGCCGCTTCGATGCCGCCGGCAAGTACGCCGGCGTTGCCGGCGGCGCCCTCGCTGGCGCCCTGGTGCAAGGCCATGGTCTGGCCGTGCCGTTCCTCGCCGCCGCCGCGGCCGCCCTGCTGGCGCTGCTGCCGGCCCTGATGCTCACGTCCGTTCGGAGAACCGTCCATGTCCCCGTTGCCGATGCATGACCCGTGGTACGACAGCCTCGCGCAAGCGCAGGCGATCACCTGCTGGCTCAACTGCTACCTGCGCGAAGTCGCGCTCGGTCGCGGCCTGGCCGACCTCGACTACCGCGGCCTGGATCGGCCCGGCGTCGCCGCCGCCGGCGAACGCTGGCTGCGCCTGCGCCTGCCCTCCGGCGCCACGCTGTGCGCGCGCCTGGCGCATGCTGACGGCCTGGGCCGATGCCGCTTCGCCTCGGCCCCCTATCTCAAGGCCGACGGACCCTGGCACTGCCTGGACGCCACCGCACTCGTGCGCCTGCTGCTGCAGGAACTCAGCGAAGGCGGGCAGGCGCCGAACCTGGAACTGCTGGCGCAGAGCGCCAACAGCGTGGCCATCACCGCGCAGTTGCTCCGCCAGGCCGACGCGGCACAGCCCACCGGCGAGGCGCTGATCGATGCCGAGCAGTCGATGCTGTGGGGCCACGCCTTCCATCCCACGCCCAAGAGCCGCGAAGGCGTACCGCTGCAACAGGTGCTGGCGTGCTCGCCGGAAGCGCGCAGCGCCTTCCCGCTGTTCTGGTTCCGCATCGACCCGCGCCTGTACCGCGCGCAGGGCGATGACGTGCGTGCCACGCTGGCGCAGGCCGGCGGCGGCGCCGACCTGTACCCATGCCATCCGTGGGAAGCCGAGCGCGTGCTGGCGCATCCGTTGCTGCGCCAGGCGCAGGCGCGCGGCTGGATCGAGCCGCTGGGCGAGCGCGGCCTGGCGCTGCGCCCGACCTCGTCGGTGCGCACGCTGTACCACGCCGACCTCGACTACTTCCTCAAGCTGTCGGTACACGTGCGCCTGACCAACTGCGTGCGCAAGAACGCCTGGTACGAACTGGAAAGCGCGGTGGCGCTGACCCGCCTGCTGGCGCCGGACTGGCAGGCGCTGGCGCAGCGCGTGCCCGGCTTCCACGTCTTGCTGGAACCGGCCGCCACCGACCTGGATTTCTCGGCGCTGGACGCCGACGCGCAGGCCTGTCGCGAACTGGGCGAGAGCTTCGGCGTGCTGTACCGGCAGGCGATCCCGGCGGCGCAGCGGGCGCGCTATCGCCCGCAGGTGGCCGGCGCGCTGTTCACCAACGACGCGCGCGGCCAGCCGGCCTGCGCCGCCGCACTGCAGACGCTGGCGCAGCGCAGCGGCAGCAGCGTCGAGGCGGCCACCGCGGCCTGGTTCCGCGCCTACGCACAGGTGCTGCTGGACGGGGTATGGAGCGCCTGGTTCGGCTACGGCATCGTGCTGGAGCCGCATCTGCAGAACACCGTGATCGGCTGCGAAGACGGCCTGCCGACGCAGGTGTGGATCCGCGACCTGGAAGGCACCAAGCTGCTGCCGTCGCGGTGGCCGGCCGCGCGCCTGCCCGGCATGTCCGAAACCGCGCGGCAGTCGCTGTACTACAGTGCCGAACGCGGCTGGAACCGCATCGCCTACTGCGCGCTGGTCAACAACCTGGCCGAAGCGATCTTCCACCTCGCCGACGGCCACGACCGCCGCGAATGGCAGCTCTGGCAGATCGTCGGCGACATCGCCCGCCGCTGGCAGCAGCGCCACGGCGCGCAGCCGGCGCTGCAGGCCCTGCTGGAGGGCGCGCCGCTGCCGGCCAAGAACAACCTGCGCCTGCGCCTGCTGCAACGCGCCGATCGCCATGCCGACTACAGCTTCCTGCCCAACCCGATCGGCAGCGCCGCAGTGCGGCAGGCGGCGGCATGAGCCTGCGCATCGATCCCACCCCGCTGCCGGCGGCACTGGCGCGGCTGCGCGCGCAGGCCGACGGCCCGGTCTGCGCCTACGTCTACGATCTGGCGGCGCTGCAGGCGCACGCCGCACGGCTGCGCGCGCAGTTGCCGGCCGATTGCGACCTGTTCTATGCGGCCAAGGCCAATGCCGAGCCGCCCGTGCTGCGCACCCTGGCGCCGTGGGTGGACGGCTTCGAGGCGGCCTCCGGCGGCGAGCTGCAGTGGCTGCACACGCACCAGCCGGGCCGCCGGCTGCTGTTCGGCGGCCCCGGCAAGCTCGATGCCGAGCTGCAGCTGGCGGCCAGCCTGCCCGACTGCAGCGTGCACGTGGAAAGCCTGGGCGAACTGCAGCGGCTGGCGCGCATCGCCGCATCGCGCACACGCCCGCTGTCGGTGTTCCTGCGCCTGAACATCGTGGTGCCGGGCATGCAGGACACGCGCCTGGTGATGGGCGGGCGGCCCTCGCCGTTCGGCCTGGACGTGGACGACCTGGACGCGGCCGTGCAGGTGCTGCGCGGCGCGACCGGGCTGCGCCTGGATGGCTTCCACTTCCACCTGCTGTCGCACCAGCGCGATGCGCAACTGCAACTGCGCCTGATCGCGCACTACCTGCAGACCGTGCAGGGCTGGCGCCAGGCCTACGCGCTGGGACCGCTGACGGTGAACGCCGGCGGCGGCTTCGGCGTGGACTACGCCGATCCGGCGGCCTCGTTCGACTGGGCCGCGTTCTGCGCGGGCGTGCCGGCGCTGCTGCGCACGCACGGCGAGGGCCTGCGGCTGCGACTGGAGCCTGGCCGCTACGTCAGCGCCGCCTGCGGCTGGTACCTGATGGAGGTGCTGGACATCAAGCGCAGCCACGGCGCGCAGTTCGCCATCGGCCGTGGCGGCACCCATCATTTCCGCACACCCGCCGCGCAGGGCCACGATCATCCGTTCCTGGTGCTGCGCGGCACGCAGCCGCCGGTGCTGCGCGATGCGCGGGTGACCCTGGTCGGGCAGCTGTGCACGCCCAAGGACGTGCTCGCCCGCGACCAGCCGGTGGCGGCGCTGGCGCCGGGCGACTGCCTGGCGTTCCCGCTGGCCGGCGCCTACGCCTGGAACATCTCGCACCAGCAGTTCCTGATGCATCCGCCGCCGCAGATGCTGTTCCTCGAGGACGCCGTGCAGGCCACCGACCGCATGCCGCAGCGCCGCATTGCCGACCCGGCCGCTGCCGCGTCATGATCCGGTCACCCGTGCCGGCGCACCCTGCCGGCACACCCAACCGGAGCTGCCGCCATGACCCGTTGCGCCCGTCTCGCCGCCACCTGTTTGCTGCTGAGCTTCACCGCCGCCCCGCTGCTGGCCACCGCCGCGACCAAGCCGCAGACCGCGCAACAGACCTTGATGGCCAAGTGCTCGGCCCAGAACAAGGGCAAGAAAGGCGATGAGTACAAGAGCGCGCAGAAGGCCTGCCTCAGCGGCGGCACCGCCCCGGCGGCGGGCAACGCCTCCCAGCAACGCATGAAGGACTGCAATGCGCAGGCCGCCACGCAGAAGCTGCAGGGCGACGCCCGCAAGACCTTCATGAGCGGCTGCCTCAAAAAGCAGTGAACCCATTAAGCCCCTCTCCCGCCGGCGACCGAAGGAAGTCCCCGTGGGAGAGAGGGGTTGGGGTGAGGGTGTGCGCGCCCATCCGCCTTCAATGCAGCACCCGTACCCTCATCCGCCCCTGCGGGGCACCTTCTCCCGATGGGAGAAGGAAAAGCGCTAGCCCCTCTCCCACCGGGAGAGGGGTTGGGGTGAGGGTGCGGCGCATAGCGTCGCGCGATGTTGGGGTGCACGAGGCTGCGCCCTACCCTCATCCGCCCCTGCGGGGCACCTTCTCCCGATGGGAGAAGGAAGAGCGCTAGCCCCTCTCCCCCCGGCGACCGAAGGAAGTCCCCGTGGGAGAGAGGGGTTGGGGTGAGGGTAGGACAGCCCGCGAGGCAGGCAATGGCCGTATTGCCAACCGCCACCGCTTCTACGACTCCCGAATCCCGACTCCCGGATCCCCGCCGCTCACCGGCATCCCGGCATGATCCACCGGGATCGGCGCATAGTCCTCGCCGAACGCGACCTCGCCCGGCGTCCATCCGGAACGGCGTCGCACTGCGCCCCAGAAGCGCTTGAGCCCTTCCCACTGCAGCGCGACCAGGCCCAGTTCGTTGTCGCGGTCCACCATCGGATCGCCCACCCCGGTCGGCCGCACCGGCTCGCCGTACAGCGCAGTGCCGAACAACACGTCCCAGAACGCGAACACCTGGCCGAAGTTGCAGTTGTGCAGGCCGGGCCGCTCCGGGTCCACGCGCATGTGGTGCAGGCGGTGGAACGGCGGATCGACCAGCATCTTGTTGAGCACCGGGCCGAAGCCGAAACGCACGTTGGCGTGCGACAGGTTCTGCACCAGTTCGCCGAGCAGCATCAGCCAGGCGAACTCGTCGGCCTCGATGCCGAAGGCAATGCCCACCGCGGCCAGCACGAACGACTGCAGCATGCCGTCGAGATAGTTGCTGCGGTCGTTGGCCCAGCAACTGAGCTGGCGCTGGCTGTGGTGCATGCTGTGCATGGCCCACCACCACGGCATCCAGTGCTGCACCCGGTGCATCCAGTAGTAGGTGAAGTCGTAGGCCAGGTAGTACAGCGCGAACAGCACCAGCGGATGCTGGTCCAGCCACGGCCAGGCATGGCGCAGGCCCGTCTCCGGCGCCGCCGCGGCGTTGGGGTCGGCGCCCCCCAGCGCATTGACCACCGGGGTCAGGATCAGGAACGAGAACAGCGGGAACACCCCGATCAGCATCAGCCAGGTGTAGTGGAAGTCGATCCGCGCCAGCCGCCGGTGTTCCCAGCGCTCGGCCGGCCACAGGCTCTCCAGCGGCCGGAACAGCACGCCGATGATGGACAGTTGCAGGGCCGCCACCAGCAGCGAGGCGGCGATGTCGTGCGGATCGTCGCTGAGTCCGGTCAGGTGGAGCGCCGCCAGCAGCGGCGCCACGGCGTGGCCGGCGACCAGGTCGACCAGCGTGGACCAGGCGTGGGCAATGGACGAGACCAGGGCGATGACAGGCATGCGAAGACGGCGATGGGGGCGCGACGGCCGGCGCGACAGCATGCGGCCGCTGGCTTTCGCCAAGCTGTCCGCGCCAGCGGAGGCCGGCCGCGACCGGCCGCGTCAGTGCGCCGCGGCGGCGCCGGGCCGCCGGCTCGGCAGCAGCGCCGCGACGACACCCAACAGCGGCAGGAACGACATCACCTGGTAGACGAAGACGATGCCGCGGTGGTCGGCGAGCAGGCCCAGCACCGCCGCGCCCAGTCCGCCCATGCCGAAGGCGAAGCCGAAGAACAGCCCGGAGATGGTGCCGATGCGCCCGGGCATCATTTCCTGTGCGTAGACCAGGATCGCCGAGAACGCCGAGGACAATACGAAGCCGATCAGCACGGTCAGCGCCGTGGCCGCATGCAGGCCCACGTGCGGCAGCGCCAGCGCGAACGGCGCCACGCCCAGGATCGACACCCAGATCACCGGCTTGCGGCCGATGCGGTCGCCGACCGGGCCACCGATCAAGGTGCCCAATGCCGACGCCAGCAGGAATGCGAACAGGTGCAACTGCGCGCTCTGCACCGAGATGCCGAAGCGCTGGATCAGGTAGAACGTGTAGTAGCTGCTCAGGCCGGCGATGTAGAAGTACTTGGAGAAGATCAACAGCAGCAGGATGCCGACGATCCGCACCACCATGGCGCGCGGCAGCGCCGGCACCGCGGCGACCGGCCGCGGCGCCGCGCGCGCGGCCTGCAGGTGCAGCGCGTACCAGCGGCCGACGTAGGACAGCAGGGCGATGCCGAGCAGCGCCGCGCCGCCGAACCAGGCCACGCTGTGACGGCCGTTGGGCACGATCACCGCCGCGGCGATCAGCGGCCCCAGCGCGGTGCCGGTATTGCCGCCGACCTGGAACACCGACTGGGCCAGGCCATGCCGGCCGCCCGAGGCCAGCCGCGCGATGCGCGAGGATTCGGGATGGAAGATCGCCGAGCCGATCCCGACCAGCGCCGCCGCCAGCAGCACCATGCCGAAGCTCGGCGCATAGGCCAGCAGCAACAATCCGCACAGCGTGGAACTCATGCCCAGCGGCAGCGAATACGGCGCCGGCCGGCGATCGGTGCGCAGCCCGATCAGCGGCTGGAACAGCGAGGCGGTGATCTGGTAGGTGAGAGTGATCAGGCCGACCTGGGCGAAGCTGAGCTGGAACTGGCCCTTGAGCACCGGGTACAGCGCCAGGATCAGCGACTGCATCATGTCGTTGATCAGGTGCGAGGAAGTGATCGCGGCCAGGACCCCAGTGGCGACCTTGCGCGGGGCAACGGTGCCGGCGGGGGAGGACGCGACGGACGCGGCAGGACGCAGAGTGGACATGGCGGAACGGGCAGTGCCGGGAGTGGGTGCATGGTAGGCTTCCCGGCCCCGACCTTCCCGCGCGACATGCCCAGCAACCATCGCAAAAAGGGCACCCTGGTGTCGCGGTCCGGCCGCAACGCGGACGACGCGCCGGCCGACGTGGTGTGCAAGGCCATCGACTACGCACCCGACAGCGCCATCGCGCCGCACCGGCATGCGCGCCACCAGTTGATCTATGCGGTGTCCGGATTGATGGTGGTGCGTTCGGGCCAGGGTCACTGGGTGGTGCCCAGCACGCGCGCACTGTGGATCCCGGCCGGCACCGAGCACAGCGTGCGCTGGATCGGCAGCTTGCACATGCGCAGCCTGTACATCCGCCCCGCCGCCATCGCCGGCATGCCCGGCACGCCAGCGGTGGTGGCGGTGGAGCCGCTGCTGGAAGCGCTGATCCGCAGCGCCGCCGAGATCCCCTGGGACCATGCCGCCGACTCGCGCGATGGGCGGCTGATGCGGCTGATCCTGGACGAACTGCACGCACTGCCGGCGCTGCCGCTGTACCTGCCGCAGCCGCGCGATCCGCGCCTGCTGCGCATCGCCGCCGCGCTCGACGCCGACCCGGCCGATGCCACCACCCTGCACGCCTGGGCCGCGGACCTTGGCGTGGACGTCAAGACCATCCAGCGCCTGTGCCAGCGCGAACTGCAGATGCGCTTCGGCCAGTGGCGGCAGCAACTGCGCCTGCTGCGCGGGCTGGAGCGGCTGGCCGCGGGCGACCGCATCATCGATGTGGCGGTGGAGCTGGGCTACGACAGCCCCAGCGCGTTCACCGCCATGTTCAAGCGCCAGTTCGGGCAGCCGCCGAGCCAGTTCTTCCGGTAGCGGCGCAGGCAGCGCGACGGCGGCAACGCATCGACGGCGCAGCCGCGCGCGCCGGGGCCACTGCGACCGCGCCGCACGCGCTGTCCGCGCGGGCAGGCGCGGACATCAAGACCCTGCCGCGCCACGACCGGTGATACCGGTGATACCGGCGAGGATCAGGCCTGGGACCCGGATTTGGAGAGCGCGGACGCGCGGCGTTCGCTGATGCGTTCGACCGTCTGCATGTGTTGCGTGCCCCACTCGCACAGCCCTGCCAGCGCCGCCGCCAGGGACTGCCCGAACGGCGTCAGCGCGTACTCGACCCTGGGCGGGATCTCCTGGAAATCGATGCGCGCCACGACCTGATCGCGTTCCAGTTCCTTGAGCTGCTGGATCAGCACCTTGTCGGTCACCCCGCCGATGGCGCGCCGCAACTCGCCGTAGCGATGCACGTGCTTCGCCAGGTTGTAGAGGATCAGCGGCTTCCACTTGCCGCCGAGCACGGACAGGGCGGCCTCGAGGCCGCAACTGAAAGTGGCGTTCGCCATGATCCGATCGCTCCGAAGGTACTTACCAAATGGTGCATACTAGTCAAAAGAATAGCCCGGTTCTACAGTGGCGCCTCCGCATTCTCTGGAGCGCATCATGGGCAGGCTCGACGGCAAGATCGCAGTGGTGACCGGCGGCAACAGCGGCATCGGTCTGGCAAGCGCGATCCGCTTCGCCGCCGAAGGCGCACAGGTCGTCATCGTCGGGCGTCGGCAGCAGGAACTGGACAAGGCGCTGCGCCTGATCGGGGCCGACGCCATCGCCATTCAGGGCGACATTTCCAGGCTCGACGATCTGGACCGTGTCTTCGCCGAGATCCAGGCGCGCAGCGGCCGTATCGACGTGCTTTTCGCCAACGCCGGACTCGGCGATTTCCAGCCGCTCGGTTCGATTACCGAGGACGCCTTCGACCGCACCTTCGGCGTCAATGTCAAAGGCACGCTGTTCACCGTGCAAAAGGCCCTGCCGCTGATGCGCGCCGGCGGTTCGGTGATCCTCACCGGCTCCACCACCGGCAGCATGGGCACGGCGGCGTTCAGTGTCTACAGCGCCACCAAGGCCGCGCTGCGCAACTTCGCACGCAGTTGGGCGCTGGATCTGAAAGGCACCGGCATCCGCGTCAACGTGCTCTCGCCCGGGCCGATCGCAACGCCCGGGCTGGACTCGGTGCTGTCCGGCACGGGCCAGCAGGACGCGATCCTGGAGGGCATGACCGCACAGGTCCCGCTGGGCCGCATCGGACGCGCGGAAGAAGTCGCGGCGACCGCGCTGTTCCTGGCGTCGGACGAAAGCAGCTTCATGACCGGCAGCGAGGTGTTCGTGGACGGCGGCTTCGCCCAGGTCTGAGCGCACCGCCACGCTGGGGAGCGACCTGGATCGGCGTAGCCGGCCTGTCGATCGAATCGCGCGCCGCTCAGGACGGCAGCGGCGCCGAGGGCGTCAGCGGCGCCTGCGGTTGCACGCTTTCCTGCGCGCCGGCCTGGAGATACTCGCGTGCGCAAAGCGCCATGTCCCACAGCACCATCGCCGTGTGCCAGTGCGCCTGGGCCTGCACATCCTGGCGATCGGCGGCCAGGACCGCATGGTGGCGCGCCGCGCGCATGGCCTGGTGCGCGACGCCCGGCAGGTCGCCGCGCGCGAGCCGGCGCAGCACCGCACGTACCCGAGGCCCCCGCGTGCCATCGGTCCGTACCAGATCAAGTACGTCGCTGCCCATGCCCAGTGCGCCGAGCAAGCCGGCCAGGTCGCGCTGCAGCGCCGCCTCCGGCAGCGCGGCGGCCAGACCCAGGCGCGCGCGCATGCGGTCGGCCATCAGACCGAACCATGCCCGTCGTTTCATCCGCCCCGGATGGCGCGCGATCGCCGCGAGATCGGCATCGACCGAACGCCGCAGCCTGCGCCAGTATCGCCCGGCCCCACTGGGCAGCAGCACGGTGAACATCAGCCCGCCGATGCCGATTCCCAGCAAGAGCGTCAGCGCGCCATTGAACAGTTGCACCACACCGGTATTGGTGCCATTGAGCGGCCCCACCAGATCGATGAAGAAGATCGAGCCACTGGCGCCCAGCGCGGCGGTCGACGGCCGCCGCATCGCCAGCCCGGCCAGGATCAGGAACGGCGCCAGCACCGCCGCCAGCCCGGCGAAATCCTCCACCCACGGCAGCAGCCAGACGATGCACACGAATGCGGCCAGCGCCGCCAGCCCGGCGCCCTTGAGGAAGCCGATACTGCCGGACACCGGATCGGGTCGGGTCGCATACAGCGCGCACACCACGCCGACGATGGTCACCATGCCCGAACCGGCACTCCAGCCGCTGTAGACCCAGAACAAGGACGCCGCCCCCACCGCCAGGAAGGCGCGCAATCCGTTGTACACCGCCTCGTGCAGGTCCCGATGGCGACGTGTGGCGAAGCGGTGGCGCGACGGCAGGCCCCGTTCGAACGCCGCCTGTTCGCGCTGGCTGGCCTGCAAGTCGCGCACGATAGTGCGCGCGTGCTCTAGCGCGAAGGCGCGGTCGAAGGCCTCGCGCCGACGCGCACACAGCCGGCGCAGGCGGCGATAGCGCTGGTCGAGCAGCGCCAGCGCGGCGGCCAGTTCTTCCTGGCCGGGCAACCGGCCTTCGGCACGCTGGACCAACACGTCGTGCACGCCGCGCAGCGCACGCGAAGGCGCGCGTCCGTCCAAGCCGACCCGGCACGATTGCGCCGCCAACAGTTGCGCCAGCATCAGGTAACTGATGTGACGCAGGCGCCCGCCCAGCCGCGCGATCTCGCGCGAACGCGCGGCGGCATAGTCGACCGCATCGTTGAGCGCCAACGCGCTGGCGAAGTAGCCGTGGATCTGCGTGCCTGTCGCCTCGCCGCGCAGCAGCCGCGCGGCCAACCCGCTGCCCTGGCGCAGATACGCCTCCAGCCGCGACTCCAGTGCCGGACGCGGCGACGCCGGCGAGAAGATCGACGCCATCGCGCCTTCGACCACGATGCCGAGCAGGATCTCGGTGGCGCGCGCCACGGCGATGTCGAACACCTGCTGCGGATGGGCGGTGGCGGACATGCCCACGATCATCGCCGTATAGCCGGCCAGCACCACACCGTAGCTGCGGAAGGCCGATACCAGGGTGGCCATGCCGGTGCACACGCCCAGCCACAGCGCCAGCGCGACCATGAACAATGGTGGCGCCTGGCCGAACAGGCCCATCAGGACCACGGCCACGCTGGCCCCCACCAGCGTGCCCACGATACGGTTGCGCGCCTTGACCACACTCATGCCGCGGTCGGCCTGGGCCACGATGAAGACCGTCATCGCCGCCCACTTGGGGTCTTCCATCGAACTCAGCAGCGCGATGGCCAGCGCCAACAGCGCTGCGGCCGTGGTCCGCAGCGCAAACCACAACGCCGGCGAAGGACGTAGACGGGCCATCGACACCGGATCGAAGCAGGACAGGCGCATGGCCGTCATCATAGAAGCAGACGGTTTGCAGGATAATACCGCCACGGATGGATAGACTCTTGCCAGAAACGGGAGAAAACCGGCGCGCTGGCAGCGTGGACTTCGACAGCGTGCGGCTGTTCCTGCGCGTGGTCGAACAAGGCAGCCTGACCGCCGCCGCGCGCCAGGCGCGCGTGCCGCTGACCAGTGTCAGCCGTCGCATCAAGGCGCTGGAACAGGCACTGGGCGTGCAGCTCCTCCATCGCACCACCCGGCGGCTGGCGGTGTCCGAGGCCGGACGCGCCTTCTATGCCCGCTGCGTGGAGGCCGAGCAGACCATTCAGGATGCCGTGCAGGCCGCGCGCGATCTGCGCGCTCAGGCGCGCGGCACCCTTCGCGTGCTGGCGCCCTATGCGCTGGGCCTGCTGGTACTGGAGCCGCAGCTGGCGCGATTCCGCCAGCGCCACCCGGGCGTGCAACTGGCGCTGACCTACGACGATCAGCCGCTGGACCTGCTCAGCCACGGCCTGGACGTCGCGATCCACGTCGGGCCGACGGCCCACTCCAGCTACGTGGCGCGGCCGTTGGGCGCCTCGCGCGGGATCCTGGTGAGCAGTCCCGAGTATCTGGCCCGCGCCGGCACGCCCACCCACCCCAGGGAGCTCCTCGGCCACGCCGTGCTCGCGGTCGGCGCGGATGCACCGCTGGTGCTCTGGGCGTTGCGGCACAGCGCTGGCGAATCGACCGAGCTGACCCTGCGACCGTTGCTGATTTCAAACGAATCGACCACGGTGATCCGCCAGGTCGTCCAAGGCGCCGGCATTGCCCTGCTCTCCCAGCCGCTGGTGCAGTCGCAGCTGGACCGAGGCCAACTGGTGCGACTGCTTCCAGGCTGGCAACGCTGGCCGGATCTGGAGATCAGCGCGCTCTATCCGCGTCGCGCCACCCAGGAGCGCAAGGTGCGCGCCTTCGTCGACTTCCTGCTGGAGGTCTTCGCCGATTGGCGCGTGTCCGCTTGAGGTCACCAGACGCAGTCCTGCAACGGCCTCCACCGCGGCGATGCGGCCTCGCACTCAGGCCTGCGCCAGCGCCTGCTGCAGATCGGCGCGCAGGTCGTCGATGTGCTCGATGCCCACCGACAGCCGCACCGTGTCCTCGCTGACGCCGCTGCGCTGCAGTTCCTCGGGCGAAAGCTGGCGATGCGTGGTGGACGCCGGATGCGTGGCCAGCGACTTGGCATCGCCGATGTTGACCAGGCGGGTGAACAACTGCAGCGCGTCGAGGAAGCGCGCGCCGGCGGCGCGGCCGCCGCGCAGGCCGAAGGTCAGCACGCCGGAGCCATGCCCGCGCAGGTACTTCTGCGCCAGTGCGTGTTCGGGGTGCTCGGGCAGGCCGACGTAGTTGACCCACTCCACCTTGGCCTCGCCCTGCAACTGCCGCGCCAGGGCCAGGGTGTTCTGGTTGATCCGGTCCATGCGCAGCGGCAGCGTCTCGATGCCCTGCAGGATCTGGAACGCGTTGAACGGCGACAGTGCCGCACCGGTGTTGCGCAGCGGCACCACCCGCGCGCGGCCGATGTACGCGGCCTCGCCCAGCGCCTCGGTGTAGACCACGCCGTGGTAGCTCACGTCCGGTTCGTTGAGGCGGCGGAAGCGCTGCGCGTGCGCCGCCCACGGGAAGCGCCCGGAATCGACGATCGCCCCGCCCAGGCTGGTGCCGTGGCCGCCCAGGTACTTGGTCAGCGAATGCACCACGATGTCGGCGCCGAACTCGAACGGCCGCAGCAGGTACGGCGTGGGCACGGTGTTGTCGACGATCAGCGGCACGCCGTGGGCGTGGGCGATGGCGGCCACCGCTTCCAGGTCGGTGACGTTGCCGCGCGGGTTGCCGATCGACTCGACGAAGATCGCCTTGGTGCGTTCGTCGATCAAGCCGGCGAAGGCGCCGGGATCGCGGTAGTCGGCGAAGCGGGTATGGATGCCGGACAGCGGCAGCGTATGCGCGAACAGGTTGTAGGTGCCGCCGTACAGCGCGCTGGAGGAGACGATGTTGTCGCCGGCCTCGGCGATGGTCTGGATGGCGTAGGTCACCGCCGCCTGCCCGGAGGCCACCGCCAGCGCGCCGATGCCGCCTTCCAGCGCGGCGATGCGCTGCTCCAGCACGTCGGTGGTGGGATTCATGATGCGGCTGTAGATGTTGCCCTGCACCTTCAGGTCGAACAGGTCGGCGCCGTGCTGGGTGTCGTCGAAGGCATAGGCCACGGTCTGGTAGATCGGCACCGCCACCGCGCGGGTGGTCGGATCGGGACGGTAGCCGCCGTGCACGGCGATGGTTTCCAGCTTCCAGTTCGGATCGGACATGGACGGGTCTCGGCAACGGGAGCGCAGACGATAGCGCCGCGCGCGACGGCGCAGACCGAACCTGCGGTTATCAGGCCATACCCTGCAGTTGTCAGCGCCAGCGCGGCACGCGCTTGCGGCGACGCGGCCGGCAGTCCGTATGATGGACCGATCCGCCGCGCAAGGACGCTCGCCCCGATGCCCACCACCGCCACCCGCGTCCGCTGCCCGCCCGTGCTGTCGCTCGTCCTGGTGCTGCCGGCACTGGCGGCGGCCGCGCCACCGGCCGCACCCGCGTACACGCTGGAGCAATGGCGCCAGCCCGACCACTGCGACGCCGCGGCGGCCGACGACGTCGCGCTTACGCCGGCGATCCTGACCCAGCGCTATCTGGACGTGCTCGCAGCGGTGATCGCCGGCGACACCACCGCGCTGCAGTTGCCGCAGGTGTGCGCACGCTTCGGCAAGGCCTTGCACCAGGGCCTGCTGCCGCCGGCGCGGCCGGAGCCATGGAATCCGGACCCGCCGCAGCCGATTGGCAGCGTGTTCGATGCGTCCGTCGCGGCGCCGTTCCAGCAGACGCTGCAAGCCCTCTACCTGCCGGAGTCGATGACGCTGTCGCTCTCCAGCCGCGCCCGCGACGAACCGCCGCCCTCCTTCGCGGACGACGCCCCGCCGCCGCGCGACCTCGGCACGGCCTGTCCGCTGCGCCTGGGCCGCCTGGCGGACGCGCTGCTGGCCGGCGGATTTTCGGCGCAGTACGACGGCATGACCCCACCCGCACAGGCCGAGATGCAGCCCGATCGCGGTGTCGTCGTGCGTTTCGAGCGCGACCGCGTCGCCGTCGGCGTGAGTCTGCTGGGGGCCTTCGCCGCACAACGCCGGCAGCCGCAGGCGGCCTGCGTGGGCGACGTCAGCCTGTCGCTGTCGCCCTGACCGCGGCGCCTGCAGCGCAGACGCCGCGCATCGCCCTGGCGGGGACCGCTCAGGCCTTCTCGAACACCAGGCGGCCGCCCTCGGCCTCGACCCTGATGGTGTCGCCGCTGAGGAACTGGCCGGACAGGATCTGCTGCGCCAGCGGGTTCTCCAGTTGCGCCTGGATCGCGCGCTTGAGCGGACGCGCGCCGTACACCGGGTCGAAGCCGACGTTGCCGAGCAGCTCCAGCGCGCGCTCGCCCAGTTCGATCTTCAGCCCGCGCTCGGCCAGGCGCTTCTCCAGGCCATGCAACTGGATGCGCGCGATCGACTTGATCTGCGCCTTGTCCAGCGGATGGAACACCACGATGTCGTCCAGACGGTTGATGAACTCCGGGCGGAAATGCGCCTGCACCACACCCATCACCGCCGCCTTCATCTGCGTGTAGGCCTCGGCGCTGCCGTCGCCGCTCAGCTCCTGGATCTGGTGCGAGCCCAGGTTGGAGGTCATCACGATGACGGTGTTGCGGAAGTCCACGGTGCGGCCCTGGCCATCGGTGAGGCGGCCGTCGTCGAGCACCTGCAGCAGGATGTTGAACACGTCGCTGTGCGCCTTCTCGACCTCGTCGAGCAGGATCAGCGAATACGGCCGGCGCCGGACCGCCTCGGTGAGGTAGCCGCCTTCTTCGTAGCCCACGTAGCCCGGAGGCGCGCCGATCAGCCGCGCCACCGAATGCTTCTCCATGAACTCGCTCATGTCGATGCGGATCATCGCGTCGCTGCTGTCGAACAGGAACTCGGCCAGCGCCTTGCACAGCTCGGTCTTGCCGACGCCGGTGGGGCCCAGGAACAGGAACGAGCCGCTGGGCCGGTTCGGGTCGGACAGGCCGGCGCGCGAGCGGCGCACCGCGTCGGACACCACCTTGATCGCCTCTTCCTGGCCGACCACGCGCCGGTGCAGTTCGTCCTCCATGCGCAGCAGCTTGTCGCGCTCGCCTTCGAGCATCTTGTTGACCGGGATGCCGGTCCAGCGCGACACCACCTCGGCGATCTCCTCGGCGGTGACGCGGTCCTGCACCAGCTTGAAGTCGTGCTGTTCGGCTTCGTTGGCCGCGGCCAATTGCTTCTCCAGGTTCGGCAGCAGGCCGTACTGGATCTCGCTCATCTTGGCGTAGTCCTGGCGTCGCTGCGCCGCCTCCAGCTCGACGCGCGCCTGCTCGATCTGCTCCTTGATCTTGGTCGCGCCCTGCAGCGCGGCCTTCTCCGACTTCCACACCTCGTCCAGGTCGGAGAACTCGCGCTCGAGCTTGTCGATGTCGCTTTCCAGGTCCGCCAGGCGCTGCCGCGAGGCCTCGTCCTTCTCCTTCTTCAGCATCTCGCGCTGGATCTTGAGCTGGATCAGGCGCCGCTCCAGGCGGTCCAGTTCCTCCGGCTTGGAGTCGATCTCCATGCGGATGCGGCTGGCCGCCTCGTCCATCAGATCGATGGCCTTGTCCGGCAGTTGGCGGTCGGTGATGTAGCGGTTGGACAGCGTCGCCGCGGCCACGATCGCCGGGTCGGTGATCTCCACGCCGTGGTGCACCGCGTAGCGCTCCTTGAGCCCGCGCAGGATGGCGATGGTGTCTTCCACCGACGGCTCGCCGACGAACACCTTCTGGAAGCGCCGCTCCAGCGCCGCGTCCTTCTCGATGTACTTGCGGTACTCGTCGAGCGTGGTCGCGCCGACGCAGTGCAGTTCGCCGCGCGCCAGCGCCGGCTTGAGCATGTTGCCGGCATCCATCGAGCCCTCGGCCTTGCCGGCGCCGACCATGGTGTGCAGTTCGTCGATGAACAGGATGATCTGCCCTTCGTTCTTCGACAGGTCGTTGAGCACCGCCTTGAGCCGTTCCTCGAACTCGCCGCGGAACTTGGCGCCGGCGATCAGCGCGCCCATGTCCAGCGACAGCACGCGCTTGCCGCGCAGGCCCTCGGGCACTTCGCCGTTGATGATGCGCTGGGCCAGGCCCTCGACAATCGCGGTCTTGCCCACGCCGGGCTCGCCGATCAACACCGGGTTGTTCTTGGTACGACGCTGCAATACCTGGATCGTGCGGCGGATTTCCTCGTCGCGGCCGATCACCGGATCGAGTTTGCCGCGTTCTGCGCGCTCGGTCAGGTCGATGCAGTACTTCTCCAGGGCTTGGCGCTGCTCTTCC
>JBEVKG010000385.1:0-3311 GCA_040509765.1 Xanthomonas sp. | reverse complement strand
TCCAGCGGCGCACCGATCAGGGTGCCGCCTTCGCCGTGGTCCTTGGCTTCCTTGCGGTTGAAGGCCAGCGGCAGGTCGCGGCCGCGGCGGGCGAACTCCACGCCCAGCGCGGTGGCCAGCGGGATGCCCTTGTAGGCCGGCCCGAACAGCAGGTCGAACTCCACGCCCGACGCCTCGATGGCATCGGCGTAGCAGGCGGCCAGGTCGGCCATCGCCTTGCCGCTGTCGAAGCGGCCGGCGTTGAAGAAGTACGGGCTCAGGCGCCCGGACTTGAGGGTGAATTCACCGAAGCGCAGCGCATTGGCGCGCAGGGCCAACTGCAGGAAACGTGCGCGGTAATCGGACATGGCGATGAGATGGCTGGTGGGGGTGGGGGAAGGGTAGCAGGCGGCGCAAGCGGGTCCGGGCGGTATGCTGGGCGCTTGTTCGCTTCAAGACCCGCCGATTTCATGCGCATCATCAGTTTCAACGCCAACGGCCTGCGTTCGGCCGCTTCCAAGGGATTCTTTCCGTGGTTCATCGCCCAGGACGCCGACGTGCTGTGCGTGCAGGAAACCAAGGCCCAGGAGCACCAGCTCGCGGCGCCCGAATTCCTGCCGGCCGGCTACAGGGCGTATTTCCGCGATGCCAGCACCAAGAAGGGTTATTCGGGCGTGGCGATCTACAGCAAGGTCGAGCCGGATGAAGTGCGCACCGCGCTGGGCCGGCCTGAATTCGACGAGGAAGGCCGCTACATCGAGGCCCGCTTCGGCAACCTGAGCGTGGTGTCGTTCTACATCCCGTCCGGCTCGTCGGGCGAGCTGCGTCAGGGCTACAAGTTCGACACGATGGCCTGGCTCAAGCCGATCCTGGACCAGTGGCTGGCCAGCGGCCGCGAGTATGTGCTGTGCGGCGACTGGAACATCGTGCGCTCGGCCCTGGACATCCGGAACTGGAAATCCAACCAGAAAAATTCCGGCTGCCTGCCGCCCGAGCGCGACTGGCTCAACGGCCTGTGCGCCGACGCGGCCGAAGACGCCGACACCGCCAACGGCCGTGGCTGGGTCGATGCCTACCGCGCGCTGCACCCGACCGGTGAGGACTACACCTGGTGGAGCAACCGCGGCGCGGCGCGCGCCAACGACGTCGGTTGGCGCATCGACTACCAGTTCGTCACCCCCGCGCTGCGCGAGCGCCTGCAGGGCTGTTCCATCTACACCGCCCAGCGCTTCTCCGACCATGCGCCGTTCACGGTGGACTACCGCGAATGAGCGGCGGTGCTGCCGCGGCGCCGGTGTCCTACAAGGGCTGGGCCGGGATCAAGCGCGCGTTCGCCACGCCGTCGGCGGCGACGATGGCGCTGCTGGGCTTCGGCAGCGGCCTGCCGTTCCTGCTGATCGCCTCGCAGACCCTGTCCACGCGCCTGCGCGACGTCGGCCTGGACCTGGGCAGCATCGGCCTGATCAGCCTGGCCAGCTTCTTCTACCTGCTCAAGTTCCTGTGGGCACCGCTGCTGGACCGCTACCGCTTCCCGCTGCTCGGCTTCCTCGGCCGGCGCCGCTCGTGGCTGCTGGTCTCGCAACTGGGCGTGGCCATCGGCCTGACTGCGCTGGCGTTCACCCGCCCCGAACTGAGCGTGGGCGCACTGGTGCTGTGGGTGCTGATCGCCTCCTTCGCCGGCGCCACCCAGGACTCGGTGGTCGACGCCTATCGCATCGAGATCGCGCCGGCGGCGGCGCAGGCCGCGCTCGCCGCGACCTACACCTTCGGCTACCGCATCGGCCTGATCCTGTCCGGCGCCGGCGCGCTGTACCTGGCGCAGTTCGGCGACTGGACGTTGGCCTATCTGGTCATGGCCGGCCTGATGCTGCTGCCGATCGTCACCACCCTGCTGTGTCGCGAGCCGGAGGTGCCGGTGTCGACGGTGGTGCGCAAGATCGACGTGGTCGGCGCGTTCTGGCAGCCGATCTCCAGTTTCTTTTCCAGCAACGGCCTGGCGCTGGGGCTGGCGCTGCTGCTGTTCGTAGGCCTGTTCAAGTTCCCCGACCAGGTGATCGGGGTGATGTCCGGCCCGTTCTACCTGGACTCGGGCTTCGACAAGGCCGACATCGCCACCGTCTCCAAGCTGTTCGGGGTCTGGATGGGCATCGCCGGCGCCTTCGCCGGCGGCCTGGCGGTGGCCGCCTTCGGCTTCCGGCGCATGCTGCTCGTCGCTGCGCTGGGCGTGGCGCTGTCCAACCTGGCGTTCCTGCTGATGGCGCACAACCCGGGCCAGCTCTGGTCGTTCTACGCCGCGCTCAGCGCCGACAACCTATTCCAGGGCTTCGCCGGCACCGTGCTGGTCGCCTTCATGTCCTCGCTGACCGACCGCAACTTCACCGCGACCCAGTACGCGTTGCTGGTGTCGCTGGCCAACCTGCCGGGCAAGTTCGTCGGCGGCGTCTCCGGCTACATCGTCGAAGCCACCTCCTACAGCACCTTCTTCGTGCTCAGCGCCTTCACCGTGATCCCGACTCTGCTGCTGCTGGCCTGGCTGTGGCCGCGGATCCGCGAACAGACGCCACAGGTCGTCGCCTCCCGCGATTGAAAGGCCGTCGCCAGGCAGGGATGATGGGCGGCGGCGCACGCGTGCGCCGCCGCCCGGGAGTCCGCATGAGCGACCTTGTGTTGCGCGATATCGACCCGTTCCTGCTCGAGCGCATCCGCCGCATCGCGGTCGCGCGCGGCTGGACCCAGCGCCAGGCGGTGCTGGCGCTGATCGAGCAGGGCCTGTTTTCCAGCGAGCACGACGTGCGCAGCGGGTTCGAGCATCGCGAGGTCGATGCGCTGTCGGAGGCGATCGCGGCCTTGCGCGCGCTGCCGTCCGGCAGCGGCTTCTGACTTTCTACGCGTTGCTCAGGCGGGATGGATCGCGCCGAGGATGCGTGGCCCGCGCGCGCCGCTGACCGACGGCAGGTTGCCCGGCAGCCCGGCCAGGGTCTGCCGCGCCAGCCAGGCGAACCCCATCGCTTCGATGTAGTCCGGGTCCAGGCCTTGCGCCTGGGTCGATTGCACCTGCACGCCCGGCAGCCGCGCCTGCAGCCGCGCCAGCAACAGCGGGTTGTGCACGCCGCCGCCGCACACCAGCAATTGCCGGGTCGCCGGCTGCTGCGCCAGCAGCGCATCGGCGACGGTGGCCGCGGTGAGTTCCAGCAGCGTCGCCTGCACCGCTTGCGGATCGTCGCCGGCGGCGAGCTTCGATTCCAGCCAGCGCGCATTGAACAGGTCGCGGCCGGTGCTCTTCGGCGGCGTGCTCGCGAAGTAGGGCTCCTGCAGCAGGCGCGCGAGCAGCG
>JBEVKG010000384.1:0-6233 GCA_040509765.1 Xanthomonas sp. | reverse complement strand
ACGGTCTGGTTCTCGCCGAGCAAGAGCGAGCTGACCGCGCGCGACCTGGCCGACTGGATCGTCGCCGACCGGCTGCCGGTGCGGTTCCAGATGCAGTTGCACAAGCTGCTGTGGAACGACGAGCCGGGGCGGTAGCTGCGCGCTGGCGTGCAGCTGGGAATCGGGAATGGGGAAACGGGAATCGGCGAAGCGCCGCACCGTAGGCGTGGCTTTACCTGATCCGCTTTCGCGTCTCGAAGACCTTCGACCTTTCCGGTCCAGCCTGGCTGCTACGCTCTTCCCATTCCCGTTTCCCCATTCCCCACTCCCGGCACCCAGATGAAAAACGCCGTCGTCCTTCTCTCCGGTGGCATGGACTCCGCCGTCGTCGTCGCCATCGCCCGTGCGCAGGGGTTCGCGGTGCATGCCTTGAGCGTGCGCTACGGCCAGCGCCACACCTCCGAACTGGATGCGGCCGCGCGCGTCGCCTCGGCACTCGGCGCCGTGGCGCACAAGACCGTCAACGTCGACCTGCGCAGCATCGGCGGTTCCGCGCTGACCGACGACATCGAGGTGCCGGACGCCGGCGGCGAGGGCATCCCGGTCACCTACGTGCCGGCGCGCAACACCATCATGCTGTCGGTGGCGCTGGGCTGGGCCGAGGTACTGGGCGCGGCCGACATCTTCTGCGGGGTCAACGCGGTGGATTACTCCGGCTATCCCGATTGCCGCCCCGAGTTCATCGACGCGTTCCAGACCCTGGCCAACCTGGCGACCAAGGCCGGGGTGGAGGGCGCCGGGCTGCGCGTGCATGCGCCGTTGCAGCACATGAGCAAGGCCGACATCGTGCGCGAAGGCATGCGTCTGGGCGTGGATTTCGGCCTGACCGTGTCCTGCTACCGCGCCGACGCCGCCGGCCGCGCCTGCGGCCACTGCGACGCCTGCCGCCTGCGCGCGGCCGGCTTCGCCGACGCCGGCGTCGCCGACCCGACCCGCTACGCCTGATTTCGCGAAACGCCCCGTGCTGGGGTAGACTACGCCCCCCGGTGCAACGCCGGGGTCTTGTTTTGGGCCGTTAGCTCAGTCGGTAGAGCAGAAGACTTTTAATCTTTTGGTCGATGGTTCGAATCCATCACGGCCCACCACTCCTCTCGGTGAGTTAGGCATCGCCTTTGGCGGATTTTTCGCCAGCTCCTGAAAATTCTCCTGAAAACGACGGCAATCTCGCTGGTTCCACGCGCGGTACCGCGCGGTCGTAGCGCTGCCGCATCGCCTCCGTTTTGCTGCCCTCAGGCATTCTCGTCGTTCGAATCAGTGCGGCCTTGATGCTTGAGGCCTGTGCTGCGTGGTCAGAACAGATACGCGCTTGGCGGCCTCGTGCGGCGGCGTAGCCGCATTGCCACCTCGCCTTGCGTTGGCTGCCGATGCCGAATCTTTCATGCCAGGGGCTGCAGAAGCAACGCGAGGCACAGTCCCAGCATGAACAGCGCGACCGCCGCATCCAGCAGTCGCCATGCAGTGGGCTTGCGGAACACCGGCTGCAGCAGCCGCGCGCCGTAGCCCAGGCTGCAGAACCAGGTCACGCTGGCCAGGCAGGCGCCGAGCGCGAATGCCCAGCGCAGTTGTCCCGGGTAGCGGGTGGAGAGGCTGCCCAGCAGCACCATGGTGTCCAGGTAGACATGCGGATTGAGGAAGGTGAAGGCCAGGCAGGTCAACAGGACGCGCTGCCTACGCGGCTGATCCTGGCCTTGCACCAGCAGGCCGCCGCTGCCGCGCCAGGCGCGGCGCGCCGCCAGCAGCGCGTAGGCGCCGAGGAAGGCCGCGCCGCCGAAGCGCAATGCCTGCAACACGCCTGGCCAGGCATCCACCACGGCGCCGATGCCGGACACGCCGAGGACGATCAGGGCGATGTCGCTGGCGGCGCATACGGCCACGACCAGGCCGACGTGCCGACGCTGCAGCCCCTGGCGCAGCACGAAGGCGTTCTGCGCGCCGATGGCGACGATCAGGCCGGCGCCGGCGACGAGACCGGCCATCAGTGCGTGCAGCCACATGTGCTAGGTCCTGGTGGGTGGGGCGAGCATGCTGCACGCGTCGTCATGATTAGCCAAACTCATTTTTCTGTAGGCTGTGAAGCATTCCTAATCTGCGTCGCCGTCATGGATCTGCTTCATCCCCAGCTTTCCGCCTTCGCCGCCGTCCTGGAAGAAGGGAGTTTCGAGGCCGCCGCACGCCGTCTGGCGCTGACCCCGTCGGCGGTGTCGCAGCGGATCAAGGCGCTGGAAGACCGGCTCGGTCAGGTGCTGATCGTGCGCCAGGCCCCGTGCCGGCCGACACCTGCCGGCGAGCGCTTGCTGCGCAGCGTGCGGCCGATGCAGGCACTGGAAGCCGAGGCAGTGGCCGACCTGCTGCCCGCGCCCGCCGGCAGTGCGGTGGCGCGCAGCATCGCCATCGCGGTCAACGACGACTCGCTGCAGACCTGGTTCCTGGATGCGCTGGCGTCCCTGCACGATGCGCACGGGTTCCTGTTCGACATCCGCGTGGACGACCAGGACCACACGCTGGAGCTGTTGCGCAGTGGCGCGGTCCTCGGTGCCGTCACCTCCGTCGGCAAGGCCTTGCAGGGCTGCAATGTGCTGCCGCTGGGCGCGATGCGCTACCGCGCGATCGCCTCGCCGGCCTTTTTCGCGCGCTACTTCGCCGACGGCGTGGATGCGGCGGCGCTGGCCCGCGCGCCGATGATCGTCTACAACCGCAAGGACGCGCTGCAGGCGCGGTTCGTGCGCCGCATCACCCGCTCGCGGTTGAATCCGCCGATCCACTACCTGCCGACCTCCATCGGCTTCGTCGAAGCGGCCGTGCGCGGTCTGGGTTGGTGCCTGGCGCCGGAGCAGATGCTTGCAGCCGCCCTGCGCCAGCAGCAGATCGTGATCGTCGACCGGCAGCGCTGGCTCGATGTGCCGCTGTACTGGCAGCACGTCGCGGTCCGCTCCAGGACCCTGCAGCACATCGGCCAGGCCATGCGCCGTGCGGCGCAAGGCATGCATGGGCACCTGCAGCCGATCTGATCGGGGCTGCGCACTGCGGTATGGCGCAGGTACGGGTTGCGCGCGTGCCTTGCGGTGCGGGTGCCGCGGAGAGCGCCGCCGGAGGCCACTCCGGAGCGGAAGGCCTCCTTCGCCGACGGGGCGTCGCGTCCCGGCAGTTGAGCCACGTCGCCTGCCACGGGTGCAAAGGCGGCGATCGACCATGCGCGGTGCATGCCATCCAGGCGAACGTCGCATCGGCCCGGCATGCCGGGTGTGCAGCGATGTCCGGCGACGTGGGCGCCCGAGGGTCGAGCGGCGGGCGGACCTGGGCCGCGCTACCCGCGCGCCGTACTGAAGATTCCGGCCAGGCTTTCGCTGAGGATCAACTGCAGGTGTATGCGGTTGAGCTCCACGCCGGTGGTCATCATCATGTGCAGGCCGCCGCACATCGCCGCGACCGCGTAGACGCGGGCCTGGAACTCCGCCTCGCTGCCGCTCCAGCCATGGTCGCGCAGCATGCGTCGCAGCAGGTCGCCGAGGTTCTGCACCAGGGAGACGTTGAGCCGGCGCGCGTACTGCGCCAGTTCGGGATCGCGCGCGGCGGCCAGGTCCATCTCCAGGTCCAGGCGCCGTCGTCGCTGGTTGGCATCGGCCACCAGCCAGTCTTCCAGGGCGCCGGCGATGAACGTGGTCGCATCCTGATGCGGTGGCGGTTGCAGCAGCCACATCGTGCGGATCGCGCGCTCGTAGCCGCGTTCCATCAATGCCTGGACCAGGCTGCGTTTGTCGTCGAATTGCCGGCGCACCGCGCTGCAGGGCACGTCGGCGGCCCCGGCGATCAGTTCGAAGGTGGTGGCGCCGAGGCCGTTCTCGACGATGCAGCGCTCGGCCGCATCGAGGACGTCATCGTGCAGGCGCTGCTCGCGTTCGCGGGCGCTGTGCAGCCGGACTACGTTGGACATGGCGTGAGCTCGGGGGGAAGCGGTGCCACACGAAGGGGGATGGGCCGGGGCGCTTTGCCGCCGCGAGCACGCCATGCGTAACGCGGCGGCGCACGGACGGGCCGAAACAGCGCGATTGTAGACGCGATGCCTCGCCCTCGCGCGTGCGCCGGCAAGTCGGTCGATTCCGTAGCCATGACCGTGACGTTCGGCACTCTTGAGCGGGGGTGTCAGTGCGCGCGTCGCGCTCGCAATGCGCGCAGCAGGCATGGCTGCATGATTGGGGGGCGTCTGCCAGAGGAGCGGGAGCGCAGGCGAATTCAGGGGTGCCGGCACGACACGAGCGACCGCGGGATGAGGCGACTGCCGAGGTGGACAGAGGGGACGCATGCTGCCGGAGCGTCCCAGGCCGCGACCGCACCGGCAGCGGAGCCCGGCGGGTACCGCGAACAACGTCGGGAAGTGTTCAGCCGCCACGGGCTTTACCGGGAACGCCCCGTCGCGGCTGAAGCCGCGCCTGCGGTGCAACTTGCGTCCGGTGCTATCAGGACGGGAGCAGGTTGTCGGAGCTGCCTTCGCGTTGCCGCGCTTACCAGCCGAACGGCGGCGGGCCGTAGGCGCCAGGGTAGTAGCCGCGGCCGAACACCGGGCCATCGCCGCGGCCGACGCTGATGCTGATCCCCATCTGCCGCGGCTTGCCGTCGTCGGTGTAGGAGGTCTTGCACAGGTTCAGATTGGCCGCCTGGTAGTTGCTGTTGCCGCCATGCGAGGAATAGCCGATGCCGGTGGCGACGCTGCCGTGCACGTCGCCGTTGCAGCGCTCGGCCTGCGCCTGCAGGGCCTCGGCGCGCGCCTGCGCTGCCGCGGCCTTCTGCGCCGAGGCCGAGGTGCCGCTGGTGTCGCCGTAGTAGGCGCCTGGCGGATCGGCCTTGGTGCCGGGATCGGCATAGGTGATCGGTTGCTGCGGCACGCTCAGGTCGAGCTTGCGCTTGGCCGCCTCGCTGTCGCTGGTGGCATCGGCGGTCTGCGCCAGGGCCGGGCCGGCAAGCAGGATGCAGGCGAGGAAAAGGAGGCTGCGGTTCATCGGGCATCCGCCAGGAGAGAGGGGCCCGGCGGAACCGGACAAACGCTCCGCCGTGACGCTGACGCTATCAATACCACGTTGAACCCGGCCTGTCGGCGCCGCGGGCCGCGCCAGGGCGTATCGGCGGGACGGGCGCTGGCGCCGCGACTCAGCCCTGCGCGCGCACCACCTCGAGCAGTTGCTCGCCGTAGCGGGCCAGCTTGCTGCCGCCGATGCCGCCGACGTGCTTCAGCTCGTCCAGGCTGGTCGGGCGCTGCTCGGCGATGTTGCGCAGGGTGCTGTCGTGGAAGATCACGAAGGCCGGCACGTTCTGCTCCTTGGCCAGGCCGGCGCGCAGGTCGCGCAGCGCGTTGAACAGGGGCAGGTCCTGCGCCTGCACCGGCACGCCGGTGCGTGGACTGCCGCTGCGGTCGCCGCGCTCGCGGCCACGGCTGGGCAGTTCGCGGCGCATCATGATCGTGCGTTCGCCCTTGAGCACCTGGCGGCTGGCGTCGGTGAGGCGCAGGCCGCCGTAGGCGTCGCTGTCCACTTCCAGCAGGCCGGTGGCGACCAGTTGCCGGAACACGCCGCGCCAGGCGCGTGCGTCCAGGTCCTTGCCGATGCCGTAGGTACTGAGCTGGTCGTGGCCGAACTGCTTGATCTTCTCGCCCTCGTTGCCGCGCAGGATGTCGATCAGGTGGCCGACGCCGAAACGCTGGCCGCTGCGGTACACGCAGCTCAGCGCCTTCTGCACCGCGACCGTGGCGTCCCAGGCGTCGGCCGGCTGCAGGCAGTTGTCGCAGTTGCCGCAGGGCTGCGGATAGGTCTCGCCGAAGCCGGCCAGCAGCACCTGGCGGCGGCACTGCATCGATTCGCAGTAGCCCAGCAACTGGTCGAGCTTGCGCCGTTCCACGCGCTTGCGCTCTTCGCCGGCTTCTCCCTGCTCTATCATCTGCTTGAGCAGCACCACGTCGCCCAGGCCATAGCACAGCCAGGCCTCGGCGGCCTCGCCGTCGCGGCCGGCGCGGCCGGTCTCCTGGTAGTAGCCCTCCAGCGACTTGGGCAGGTCGGTGTGGGCGACGAAACGCACGTCGGGCTTGTCGATGCCCATGCCGAAGGCGATGGTGGCGCACATCACGATGCCGTCCTCGCGCAGGAAGCGGCGCTGGTTGGCCGCGCGCACCTCGGCCGGCAGGCCGGCGTGGTAGGGCAGGGCGTTCA
>JBEVKG010000383.1:0-3784 GCA_040509765.1 Xanthomonas sp. | reverse complement strand
GCCGAACGAGACCTTCGTGGTGAACCTCTCGGCCGCCAGCGCCGGCACGATCGTCGATGCGCAAGGCACCGGCACCATCACCAATGACGATGTCGCGGCGCTTCCGCCCGATCTCACCATCGTGAAATCGCATGTCGGCGACTTCACCGTGGGCCAGGTCGGTGCGACCTACACCATCACCGTCACCAACAGCGGCACCGGTCCCACCGACGGCAGCACCGTCACCGTGGCCGACGCGCTGCCCTTCGGTCTGAGCGCCACCGGCATGGCGGGCACCGGCTGGACCTGCGTGGTCGCGACCGTCAGCTGCACGCGCACCGATGTGCTGGCCGCTGGCGCCAGCTACCCGGCGATCACGCTCACGGTGAACGTATCGCCCGCGGCGCCGTCGTTCCTCACCAACGTGGCCACCGTGGCCGGCGGCGGCGACGCCAACGGCGGCAACAACGCCAGCAGCAACGCCACCAACATCACCGGCGGTATCGTCAACGCACCGGTGCCGGTGCCGACACAGGGCCGCGAGTGGTTGCTGCTGATGAGCCTGTTGATGCTGGGCCTGGCCTACGCCGCGCGCCGGCAGCGGGCCTGACCTGGCCTGAAGTCTGACGCCGTGTGCACGATGCGCACGGCGTCGGAGTCACGATCGACGCGCCACCGGCGGTTCCGCCCGCCGGTGCGCGCAGCGTTCAGGGTTTGATGTACGCGCGCGGCAGCGTGGGCTGCTGCGGCAGGTAACGGTCGCGCAGTTCGGTCTGGCGCGAACGCATGGTCACGGCGCGCCCGGCGATCCACACCTGCTCCGCTACCGTCGTCACTTCCAGCGGGTCACCGGACCACAGCACCAGGTCGGCCACCAGCCCGACCTCGACGCGTCCGCGCTCGCCGCCCACGCCGAAGATCGCCGCCGGCGTGGCGGTGATCGCCGCAAGACCGGCATCCCAGGCCAGGCCATGCGCCACCGCGTTACCGGCCGACTGCCGGATCTTGCGCGCATTGTGCGAACCCTCGCCGTTGAAGGCGAAGCGCACACCGGCGGCCTGCAGCTTCGCTGCCGTATCGAGCCCTGCGGCAAGCTGGTCGAAGCTACCGGGCAGGTTGCCGAGCGCATCGATGATGACGGCCGCGTCGGCACGCTTGATCGCGTCCGCCACGATCCAGGCTTCGGTACCGCCGACGATGACGGGCTTCACCCCGATGCGCGCCGCGAACGCCCGCGCCTGGCGGATGTCGGCGGCGCGATCCACCGCGAACGCGACGCGCCCGCCGCCGAGATAACGCGCCAGCGTCTCGCGCCCGGCCGGGCTCAGCAACTGGTAGTCACGGTCGCGCAGCGACGCTCCGCCGCGGGCTTCACGCACCGCTTGATCCAGCAGCATGTACTCGGCTGCGCGGCTGCCGCCGGCGAGCGCGGTGCCGCTGGAACCCAGCGTCACGAACAAGGTGCGCGTCGCCGGCCAGATCGCGTCGTAGCTGCCGTCCAGCGAGGCGGCTGCGCCCTGGCCGGCCACCAGCGAGCCGCCCGGCACCGCGTTCGGCGTCAGCACGGTCCACGTCAGGCCTTCGATGCGCGCCACCGGCAACAGGCTGGAGCGCGGATTGAACGCCAGCGTGGGATCGAACTCCGGTCGCATCGCCATCGCTTGCGGCGGCGTCTGCGCGCCCGGTGCCAGCGTCGCGTCGACTGTGGTGGGCTCCTGCGAAACCTCCTCGATGCCGATGCCGTTGAGACCGGCCCACAGGCCGGGCGTCAGCGCGCGGCCCTTGGCGTCGACGCTGCTGGCACCCGCCGGTGCCGAGAGCGACGCACCTATCTGTGTAATCCTGCCGGCATGCAGCAGTACGTCGGTCGCTTCCAGCGTGCCGCGCGCGGAAACCGTGTGCACGGTGGCATTGCGGATCAGCACGTCCTGCGCCGATGCCGCCGATGCGGCGAGCAGCAGGGCCGCGCCGACCGCGCGTGCGAGTTGCGAAACGCGCAGGCTCATGGCGTCACCTCCTGGCCGAGCATGAAGTCGGAGACCGGCTGGTGTGCCGGGTCCTTGCGGTCGTAGGCGACGGCACCGTCGATCCAGATGCGATCGGGCAGCGCGTACACGCTGAATGGGTCGCGGTTCCACAACACCACGTCCGCCATCTTGCCGGCCTCCAGCGTGCCGGTGCGATCGGCGATGCCCAGCGCCTTGGCGGGATTGGCGGTCACCCAGCGGATCGCGTGTTCGGGTGTGATCGCCAGGCCGGCGCGGTTGCCGCGCGTCATCGCCTTCGCGGCTTCCTGGTTGAGGCGCGGTATGCCCTCGGAAGAATCCGAGTGCACGATCGCGCAGCCGTCGGCGGGGCGATCGACCAGCGCGAGGTTCTCCTGGATGCCGTCGTAGGCTTCCATCTTGAAGCCCCACCCGTCGGCCCAGAGCGCACCGCAGACCTTTTCCTTCGCCAGCGTATCGGCGATCTTGTAGGCCTCGACGCCGTGGTGGAAAGCCGCGATCTTGAAATGAAACTCGCGCGCGAGATCGAGCATCAGCGCCATCTCATCGGCGCGGTAGCAGTGGATGTGCACGAGAATCTCGCCGTTCATCGCACCGACCAGTGTTTCCAGGCGCAGGTCGCGCTTGGGCGGCTGCGGCGCCATCTCGGCGTCGCCCTTGTCCTTGCTCCTGCCTTTGCTCTTGCCGCCCTGCTTCTTCTCGTACGCCGCGAGGTCGAAGCGATACTTGTCCCACTGCGCCGCATAGGCTTCCGCATCGGCGAACGCCTGGCGATAGCCCGCCACATTGCCCATGCGGGTGAACGGTGCGCGGCCCTGGCCGCCATAGACGCGCTTGGGATTCTCGCCGCACGCCATCTTCAGCCCATTCGGGGCACCGGGAAATTTCATCGCCTGGTAGCTGGTGGCGTACACGTTCTTCACCGTGACGCCGCGACCACCGATGAGGTTCGCCGAACCGGGCAGGATCTGCAGGCTGGTGACGCCGCCGGCGAGTGCCGCGGCGAAACCTGGATCCTGCGGCCACAAGCCATGCTCGGCCCAGACGCCGGCGGTGACGGGATCGACGATCTCGTTGCCGTCCTGGTGCGCGGTGACGCCGGGGCTCGCGTACACGCCCAGGTGCGAGTGCACGTCGATCAGGCCGGGCGTGACCGTGCGGCCTTCGGCCTCGACGATCGTGGCGCCCTCCGCGGCGAGGCCGGGGCCCACGGCCGCGATCTTGCCGTCGCGCAACAGCACATCGGCATGCTCGAGCTTGCGCCCGGTCCCGTCCAGCACCGTCGCATTGCGGATCAAAGTGGGTTGCGAGGGCATCGCCACATAGGTCGAAGCAAACGGCGAGGCATCGGCGGCACCCGCGGCGGGTGCAAGCGAAGCCAGCGTCGCCGCGAGCACGAAGGCTCGGGTTCTCATCGGGGCATCTCCGGTTTCGGCCACGACGGCGCCGCGGCAGGCGCCCTGCTTACCGCGAACCCGCGGTTCCTGGCAATGGAATTCCGGTCAGGCTGGCGACAGGCGGAGGCGAACGCCGACTGGCGGCGCCGCAGCCGCCGCCAGTCTCGCGCGCGCGGCGGGGCAGCCGGTAGTCTTCCCTTCATGCCGGCGATGCGGAGCCCTCCATGAGTGTCAGGTTGCGCCTGCGTCGCGGGGTCACGCGGCTCGCGCTCGTGATCGTCACGGCGCTGGCCACCCTGGTGCTGGTGCGGGCCTGGGACGCACGCCAGCTGCCGGACCTCGCACCGTGGCACCGGCTGACGCTGGCGCAGGAAATGCGTGCCGCGGACCTGGGGGAGGACC
>JBEVKG010000382.1:0-5486 GCA_040509765.1 Xanthomonas sp. | reverse complement strand
GTTGCCGGCGGCATCCACTTGCGCCGCACTGGCCTGGCCGCGGCGGCGCAGCTGCGCCAGCGCCCGCAGTTGCGCGTCCAGTCCGGCCGGGGTGGGGCGCAGCGCGTAGGTGGCGACGACGGCCCGGTACAGCAGCTCCAGCGCGGTATCGTCCAACTGCGCGGTGGCGGCGGGGTCGAAGGTCTCGGGCAGGGCGCTGCGCAACGCGGGCCAGGGGTCGCGCCCAGTGCGGCGCAGGTCGTCCAGATTTCGGTGGTAGCGGTTGTAACGGCGCTCCAGGTTGCCGATGCGGGCGGCGGGATCGCTGCGGCGCGGCTGCGGCGCCCAGTGCGGCAAGGTCTCGGCATAGCGTTCGACCCCAAACAGGGCCAGCAATGCGCGGCCCTGCGTGCGGGTCAGTTGCGGCAGATCCTGCGTATCGAATCCACCCAGGCCGGTGCGGCCGAACACCAGGCCGTCGAGGAAGCGTTCGCGGGCGCCGGGCGTGAGCGCGTCCAGGGGTGTGCGCTGGCCGGCGTGGGTGCGCAGGTAGGCCTGGAGCTGGGCGGCGGAGCGGATCGGTACTGCCTCCGCGACCGTGGCGTCGCCGCTCGTCGCCTTCCCGGTCGGCGGTGCCGGCGATGGCGGCTGCGCCAGCGCGTGCGTCGCCAGGCACAGGGCGAGGCTGGCAAGACACGCATGGCGCATGCGGCACTCCAGGGGGTGGCGGTCGGCCTGATCCTAGCGATCGCCGGGCGGGTCTTCCAAGGGGGCGGGCGGTGGCGTCCGCGCAGGCCGGCAGGCAGCCCAGGACAAGAGCGAGGAGCGAAACGTCCAGCAGAACTGCCCATCGACTGAACGGCGGGGCGACGCGACCGGCGCAAACTTGACCTTGTAATAGCATGCTATTACATTAGCGCAATGAAACAACGTCCCGTCCCTGCAGAAGACCGCGACAGCGACGCCTCGTTCAAGGCGTTGGTACGCACCCTGGCCCACCTCGGCAAGCCGCAGGAAGTGGCGGCGTTCCTGCAGGACCTGTGCACGCCGGCCGAGCTGGAGGCGATGGCGGACCGCTGGCGGGTGGTGCCGCTGCTGCTCAAGGGCGTGCCGTACCGCGAGATCCACGACCTGACCCAGGTCAGCGTCACCACCATCGGCCGTGTCGCACGGACCCTGGAATACGGCGCCGGCGGCTATGCCGCGGCGCTGCGCCGGCAGACGGCGCGCCCCTCCGATTCCCACTGAGATTTCTTCATGAGTGCTTCCCTGGCAGCACCGGCCCGCGACCGGCTGCGTATCGCGATCCAGAAGAGCGGCCGCCTGGCCGAGCCGGCCCGCGCGGTGCTGGCCGCCTGCGGGCTGAGCTGGCGCGAGAGCCGCGACAAGCTGTTCTGCTACGGCGAATCGTTGCCGGTGGACTTGCTGTTGTTACGCGACGACGACATCCCCGGCCTGATCGCCGACGGCGTTTGCGATTTCGGCATCGTCGGCCGCAACGAGCTCGAGGAGCAGGCCGGCGAGCGCCGCCGCAACGGCCTGCCCGAAGCCTATCGCGCCCTGCGCGGGCTGAACTTCGGGCAGTGCCGGCTGATGCTGGCGGTGCCGGAGAGCTGGGAGTGGAGCGGGCCGCAGCAGGTGCAGGGGCTGCGCATCGCCACCAGCTATCCGGCGGTGCTGGCCGACTGGCTGGATGCGCGTGGCATCGCCGCGCAGGTGGTGGAGCTGTCCGGCTCGGTGGAGATCGCGCCGCGTCTGGGCACCGCCGACCTGATCTGCGATCTGGTGTCCAGCGGCGCCACCCTGGCCGCCAACCAGCTCAAGCCGGTGGAGACGCTGCTGGAGAGCGAGGCGGTGCTCGCCGGTCCGGTGCGCGAACCGGCCGACGCCCGCGCCGGCCTGGCGGCGATGCTGCTGCGCCGGCTCGACGGCGTGCTCAAGCTGCGCGACAGCAAGCTGCTGATGTTCCGCGCCGCGCGCGAGCGGGTCGCCGACCTGGCGCGGCTGCTGCCCGATGCCGAACCGCTGGTGCAACTGCCCGGCGACGCCGATGGCCCGCTGCAGCTGCAGACCATGTGCCACGGGGCGATCACCTGGCAACGCATGGAGGAATTGGAGCGCGCGGGCGCGCAGGGTTTGATGGTCTTGACGGTGGAGCGGTCGCTGGCATGAATCGATTGGAATGGAGCGCGCTCGACGCGCAGGAGCGCGGCCTGGCGCTGACCCGACCGGCGCAGCGCGTCGCCGACCAGACCCGCAGCGCGGTGGCGCAGGTGCTGGACGCCGTGCGCAACCGCGGCGACAGCGCGCTGCGCGAGCTCACCGCGCGTTTCGACGGCGTGGTGCTTGAAACCTTCGAAGTGAGTGCCGAGGAGTTCGCCGCCGCCGAGGCGGCGGTGCCGGCGCCGCTGCGCGCGGCGATGGCCGAGGCGGCGGGGCGGATCGACACTTTCCACCGCGCCGGCATGGCGCAGCCGTACGCGGTGGAGACCGCGCCGGGCGTGGTCTGCGAGCGCGTGGTGCGGCCGATCGGCCGGGTCGGCCTGTATGTGCCGGCCGGCAGCGCGCCGCTGCCGTCGACCGCGCTGATGCTGTGCGTGCCGGCGGCGCTGGCCGGCTGCCGCGAGGTGGTGCTGTGCACCCCGCCACGCGCCGATGGCTCGGCCGATCCGGCGGTGCTGGTCGCCGCGACCCTGTGCGGGGTGGACCGGGTGTTCAAGCTCGGCGGCGCCCAGGCGATCGCGGCGATGGGCTTCGGCACCGAGACCGTGCCGTCCTGCGACAAGCTGTTCGGCCCCGGCAACAGCTATGTCACCGAGGCCAAGCAGCAGGTCGCGCAGGCCGGCGCGGCAGCCATCGACATGCCGGCCGGTCCGTCCGAGGTGCTGGTGATCGCCGATGCCGGCGCCGAGGCCGCCTTCGTCGCCGCCGACCTGCTGTCGCAGGCCGAGCATGGTCCCGACTCGCAGGTGCTGCTGCTGTCCGACAGTGCCGCGCTGATCGAGGCGGTCGAGAACGAGCTGGAGCGGCAACTGGCGACGCTGCCGCGTGCGGCGATCGCCCGGCAGGCGCTGGCCGCGTCGCGGCTGATCCGCGTCGACACCCTGGAAGAGGCGTTCGCCATCAGCAACCGCTACGCCCCGGAACACCTGATCCTGGCGCTGCGCGCGCCGCGCGACTGGCTGCCGCGCGTCGAGGCCGCCGGCTCGGTGTTCCTCGGCGACTACACCCCCGAGGCGCTGGGCGACTACTGCAGCGGCACAAACCACGTGCTGCCGACCAGCGGCGCCGCGCGTGCCTACAGCGGGGTCAGCGTGGCCAGCTTCCAGAATTTCGTCAGCGTGCAGAGCGCCAGCGCGGCCGGCATCGTCGCGATCGGCGGCTGCGCGGTGCTGATGGCGCGTGCCGAGGGCCTGGACGCGCACGCCAACGCGGTGGCGCTGCGCATGGAGAAGGCGGCATGAGCACGACCGCCGACGCGCGCGCCGTGCTGGCGCTGGTACGCCCGGACCTGCGCGAGTTCGCCGGTTATTCCTCCGCGCGCAGCAGCGCGCTGCAGGGCGAGGTCTGGCTCAACGCCAACGAATCGGCCTGGGCCAACGCCGCCGATGGTGATGCCGGCAATCGCCGCTATCCGGATCCGCAACCGCCGGCGCTGCGCACGGCGCTGGCTGCGCTGTACGCCTGCGCCCCGGAACAGCTGCTGCTCGGCCGCGGCAGCGACGAGGCCATCGACCTGCTGCTGCGCGCCCTGTGCGAGCCGGGCCGCGACGCCATCGTGATCACACCGCCGGTGTTCGGCATGTACGCGGTGTGCGCGCGGCTGCAGAACGCGCGTGTGGTCGAGGTGCCGCTGCGCGATACGGCCGAGGGCCTGCTCACCGACGTGGACGCGGTGGTGGACGCCGCATTGAGCCAGATGGCCAAGCTGGTGTTCCTGTGCTCGCCGGGCAACCCCGGCGGCGCGGCGATCGCGCTCTCCGACATCGATCGCGCCGCCGAGCGCCTGCAGGGCCGTGCGGTGCTGGTGGTGGACGAAGCCTATGGCGAGTTCTCCGACGAGGCATCGGCGACGACCTTGCTCGCGCGCCACGCCAATCTGGCGGTACTGCGCACACTGTCCAAGGCGCACGCGCTGGCGGCGGCGCGGATCGGTTGCGTGATCGCCGATCCGGCGCTGATCGCGGTGCTGCGGCGCTGCCAGGCGCCGTATCCGATTCCGGCGCCGTGCACGCAACTGGCGCTGGCCGCGCTGCAACCCGAACCGCTGCGGCAGACCGCGGCGCGGGTGCAGGAGGTGCGCGCCGAGCGCACGCGCATGCAGGCGGCGCTGGCGGCGCTGCCGGGGGTGCGCCAGGTGTATCCGTCGCAGGGCAACTTCCTGCTGCTGCGCTTCGACGACGCCGAGGGCGCGTTCCAGGCGCTGCTGGCGGCCGGGGTGGTGGTGCGCGACCAGCGTGCCGCCCCCGGCCTGGGCGATGCGCTGCGCATCACCGTGGGCACGCCGGCGCAGAACCAGCGCGTGCTCGGTGCGCTGCAGGCCGGGAGGGCGGCGGCATGACCCCGATCCTGTTCGTGGACCGCGACGGCACTCTGATCGAGGAGCCGGCCGACTTCCAGATCGACGCCTACGAGAAGCTGCGCTTCGTGCAGGGGGTGATCCCGGCGATGCTCAAGCTGCGCGATGCCGGCTACCAGTTCGTCATCGTCACCAACCAGGACGGCCTGGGCAGCGCGGCCTATCCGCAGGCCGCCTTCGACGGCCCCAACGACCTGATGCTGCAGATCTTCGCCAGCCAGGGCATCGTGTTCCGCGAGGTGCTGGTCGACCGCAGTTGGCCGGCCGACAATGCGCCCACGCGCAAGCCCGGCATCGGCCTGATGCTGCCGTACCTGCAGGACCGCAGCATCGACTGGGCGCGCTCGGCGATGGTCGGCGACCGCCTCACCGATATCCAGTTCGCCGAGAACCTGCGCATCCGCGGCTTCCAGTTGCGCACCGCGCAGTTCGGCGGCGATTGGGACTGGGCCGGCATCGCCCATGCACTGGCCGATGCGCCGCGGCGTGCGCGGGTGCAGCGCGACACCAAGGAAACCCGCATCGCGGTGGAACTCGACCTGGATCTGGCGCGCGATCCGCACTGCGCCACCGGCCTGCCGTTCTTCGACCACATGCTCGAGCAGATCGGCAAGCACGGCGGGTTCGCCCTGGACGTGCGTGCCGAGGGCGACCTGCACATCGACGAACACCACACCATCGAAGACACCGGCCTGGCCCTGGGCCAGGCGCTGCGCCAGGCGCTGGGCGACAAGCGCGGGATCGGCCGCTACGGCTTCACCCTGCCGATGGACGAGACCCTGGCCAGCGCCGCGCTGGATTTCAGCGGGCGCCCGTACTTCGTGTTCGAAGGCGAGTTCAAGCGCGAGCGGGTCGGCGACATGCCGACCGAGCTGGTGCCGCACTTCTTCCGCTCGCTGTGCGACGCGGCCGGGCTGAACCTGCACCT
>JBEVKG010000381.1:0-12446 GCA_040509765.1 Xanthomonas sp. | reverse complement strand
CCGTAGCGGTAGCCGGGGAAGCCCACCGCCGGGTCGTAGCCGGTCCACTGCCCGTCGAACCAGGGCGTGCCGCGGCGATGGCCCAGGCGCGTGTCCAGCTGCAGCTTGCCCAGGTAGTGGCGATGGCTGAGGTAGAGCTCGGCGCTGGTGGTGTGGCGGCGCTGGATGCCGATCTCCACCCCGTCCAGATAGCTGCGCGCGGCGCGCTTGGCCACCACCATGCCGAGCGTGGTCTTGCTGGTGCCGGTGCGGTGGATCACCCGCTGCAGATCCAGCTGCGCGCTGTCGGAGCTGCCGCTGGACTGGAAGCTCTGGCGGAAGCCGTCCACCTGCTGGTGGTAGCGATAGGACGACAGCGACAGCGAGAAGGTCCACCAGCCCCACGGCACGCTGTAGGACAGGCTGTTGCCGCGGGTGCCGCGGGCGGCGCCGTCGTCGACCAGGTCGTGGTTGTAGCCGATCGAGAGCAGGTCGTTGATGCCCAGCGGCGCATCCAGGGCGAAATCGACGCCGCCCTGGTAGCGCCCGGTGGCGCGCACGCCCGAATCGTCGGCATTGAGCACCGCGCGCCAGCGCCGGCTGCGTTGCACGGTGATCAGCAAGTCCGATTCGCCGGGCTGCTCGCCCGGGGCGATGTCGATCTTGGCGTCCTGCGACGGCACCCGCTTGAACTGTTCCACGCCCTGCTCGATCGCGCGCAGGTCGAGCACATCGCCCGGCCGCAGCGGCAACGCACCGCGCCAGAACACGCGGCCGTCCGCCGACTGCACGCGCACCTGGCGCAGGCGCCCGGGCAGCAGTTCGAAGCGCAGCTCGCCGCTGGACAGGTCCTGCGCGGGCACGCCAATGCGGGTAGTGACGAAGCCGCGCGCGACCAGTCGGTCCAGCGCGCGGCGGCGGATCAGGTCGATGCCGGCGCTGCCGATGCAGCGGCCCTGGTAGCGGCGCAGCGACTGCCACAGCCAGGCGAAGCGCGCCGCGTCGGGGCCGCCGCCGCTGAGGCGGATGCGCTGGATCGGGAAGCATAGCGCCTCGGTCGGCAAGCTGGTGCTGCGCATGTCTGCCGGCGCTTCGGCCTCGCGCGGGCCGACGAACGGGGCCTGCCGGTCCTGCTCCTGCTGCCGCTGCACCTGCTCGGCCTGGCGCAGCTGTTCCTGGCGGTCGAGCGTGGTCGGTTCCTGCGCCCAGGCCGCACCCGTCCAGCCCAGCACGCATGCCGACAGAACCACACGAGAAGCTCCCTTTCTCAAGCTATCCACTGCAACGTCCCCTGTGACGCTTCCGGCGTTTGTCTGCATGTGCAGGCGCGATCACGCCGCAGCGCGCGAGGCGCCGCATGTCGCGGTTTTCCGTACTGGGAAGTGTGGTGCAAACCACAGCGCGACAGCATCCGGACGCTCCTGACGCACTGTCAGGAAAACCCCTGCAAAACAGGCACTTGCGTGAATTTCGTCACTTTTACAAATGATCGCGGTCACACTTGAAGCGCGATCCGCAGCGATTGCCACACGCGCGACCGACCACCTCCCGGGCGTCGCATGCTGCCCTGCCCGTGCGACGATCCTCGCCCAGGGACGGACACGGCATCTGCGGCGCCGATGCGGAGATGGCGCTGACCGTGGGCGACCTGCACGGCACGCCCTCGATGCTGGTGCGGGCGCCCGTGTCGCGTTGCCTGGACGCCATCGACCTGCCCGCACCCGGCCTGCTCGACCTGAGCCCCTACATCGTGCGCGATGGCCGCCCTGCGCATCCGCTTCAGCACCTATGCCGGTCACGACGGCAACGACCCGGTCGAGGCCGAGCGCTCCCCGGACCTGCGCCGACCGACGTTCGCGCCTTGAAGGACGCAGCGCGCTTGCGCCACCGCGCACGGCGCCGCGCCTGTCATCGCAACCGGCTAAAATCCGCGGTTCATTTGCCTAGGTTCCCGCGCCCGATGACTCCGATCGCCCGCACCGCACTGGCCTGCGCCGTGCTCGCCCTGTCCGCCTGCAAGCCGCAGGCGCAGGTCGCCGACCCTGCCGCCAAGCCGGCTGCCACCGCCGCTGCCGCGTCGACCGCTTCCGCCGCCAACCCGGGCGCCGCCGACGACAACCTCAACGCGGTGCTGTGGATGCAGCGCTCGGCCGAGTACCAGGCGCTGGCCGAGCAGACCTATCGCGCTGCCGCCGACCGTCTGGATGCGGCGCTGAAGGAACCGAACTGGGACGCGCTGGTGCCGGAGGAGCGCGGCAACGCCGCCGCCGGGTTGAAGCCGGCGGTGGTGATGGACGTGGACGAAACGGTGCTGGACAACTCGCCGTACCAGGCGCGGCTGATCCGCAACGGCAAGGAATACGACGAGGTCACCTGGGACCAGTGGGTGGCCGAAAAGAAAGCCAAGCCGATTCCCGGCGTGGTCGATTTCGCCAAAGCCGCCACTGCCAAGGGCGTCACCGTGCTGTACGTGACCAACCGCGCCGTGCACCTGACCGACGCGACCCTGGCCAACCTGCGCAGCGCCGGCCTGCCGGTGGCCGACAACAGCGTGCTGCTGGGTCTGGGTACGGTGGTCAAGGACTGCGAGCAGAACGGCTCGGAGAAGAACTGCCGGCGCAAGCTGGTCGGCCAGCAATACCGCGTGCTGATGCAGTTCGGCGACCAGCTCGGCGACTTCGCGCAGGTGGTGGCGAACACGCCGGAAGGCCGCGCGCAGTTGCTGCAGCAGTATCACGACTGGTTCGGCGAACGCTGGTGGATGCTGCCCAACCCCAGCTACGGCTCCTGGGAGCCGGCACTGTTCAACAACGACTTCACCCAGTCGCGCGCCGCGCGCCACCAGGCCAAGGTGCAGGCGCTGGAGCTGGCCCAGTGAGCCGCGCGCCGCTGGCGCTGGCGCCGCACGAGCGCCTGATCTTCGCCCTCGACGTGCCCGGGCGCGGCGAGGCGCTGGAGTGGATCGAGCGGCTCGGCGATGCGGTGGCGTTCTACAAGATCGGCATGGAGCTGCTGGCCTCGGGCGAGTACTTCGACGTGCTGGACACGCTGGCCGGGCGTGGCAAGCGGGTGTTCGTGGACCTGAAGTTCTTCGACATCCCGGCCACCGTGGGCGGGGTGATCCGGCGGCTGTCGCAGTGGCCGGTGGACTACTGCACCATCCACGGCTGGCACCCGGCGATGATGCAGGCCGCGGCCGAGGCCAACGGCAGCGACATGCGCCTGCTGGCGGTGACCGTGCTGACCTCGATGGGCCGCGCCGACCTGGCCTCCATGGGCATCGACCGCGCACCGGAAGACGTGGTGGTGGAGCGCGCGCTGGCCGCGCAGGCGGCCGGCATCGACGGCGTGATCGCGTCCGGCCAGGAAGCGGCACCGATCCGCCGCGCCACCGGCGCCGGTTTCTCCCTCGTCTGCCCCGGCATCCGCCCCGGCGGGCCGGTCGGCGACGACCAGCAACGCACCGTGGGCGTGGCCCAGGCCTTCGCCGACGGCGCCGATGCGATCGTGGTCGGCCGGCCGATCCGCCAGGCCGCCGATCCGCGCGGCGCGGCCGAGGCAATCCAGCGGGAGATCGCGTCGACCTTGGCCGGCAGCGCCAGTCTCTAACTATAAAAATCAATGGCTTATGCGATAGTTATTAAACCATTGCATTAGCTTCGGCATGCCGGTAGCATGCCCAGCGTCCGGCCTTGCCGGAGATGTGCCAATACCGTTCTCCGGCTTCGGTCGGATTTGGAGAGGCCCGCGCCTGGTGCGCGTGGCCTCTTTTTTTGTGCCCGCGTAGCGCGGGCGGTGCTTACGCAGGCTTGGCCGCGCAGTAGCGGTCGATGAAGGCCTGGTGCGGCGGCATCGCGTCGGCGCAATGGCCGATGGTCTGCTCGACGCTGGCCATGAAGCGCTCCAGGTCGGCCTGCGGCACTTGATCCACCAGTGGGTGATACGCGCGCGGCAGGATGCCCTGCCCGACCATCACCTGCACCCAGCTGATCTCGGCGAACATTTCCTCGCCGTTGCGGTAGAAGCGGCCGCTGTCGCGGAACAGGTCCAGCGTCTCCTGCAGCTCCGGGGTGATCGGCATGCTGCGGCAGTGCCGCCAGAACGCGCTGTCGTCGCGCTCGGTGGCGTGGTAGTGCAACAGCAGGAAGTCGCGGATGCGGTCGAACTCGAAGGCGATGCGGTCGTTGTAGCGCCGCACCAGCACCGGGCTGATGCCCTCGCGCGGGAACAGTTCCAGCAGCTTGGAGATGCCGGACTGGACCAGATGGATGCTGGTCGATTCCAGCGGCTCCATGAAGCCGCTGGCCAGGCCCAGCGCGACCACGTTGCGGTTCCACACCTGCTTGCGGCGGCCGGTGACGAAGCGCAGCGGCCGCGGATCGGCCAGGGCCGGGCCGTCGAGGTTGGCCAGCAACGTCGCCGCGGCCTCGTCGTCGCTGATGTGCGAACTGCAGTACACGTAGCCGTTGCCGGTGCGGTGCTGCAGCGGAATGCGCCACTGCCAGCCGGCCGCGCGCGCGGTGGCGCGGGTGTAGGGCGTGGGCGGACCGACCTTGGCGCAGGGCACCGCCAGCGCGCGGTCGCAGGGCAACCACTGGCTGAAATCGTGGTAGCCGGTGTGCAGCGCCTGCTCGATCAGCAGGCCGCGGAAGCCGGAGCAATCGATGAACAGGTCGCCGGCGATCGTTTCGCCCGACGCCAGCCGCACCGAAAGCACGTCGCCCGATTCCGGATGCAGCTGCACGTCCTCGACGATGCCCTCGCGCCGGGTCACCCCGCGCTGTTCGGCGTAGCCGCGCAGGAAGCCCGCGTACAGTGCCGCATCGAAATGGTAGGCGTAGGCGATGTTGGCCAGCGGCGAATTCGGCGGCACGTCGGTGGCCGAGGTCATGAATTTGTCGCGCTTGGCGGCGACGGTGTTGAGCGTGTAGGCACCCAGCGGCCTGGCCTTGCCGGCCAGCGCTTGCTTGAACCAGTACTGCTGGAACGGCAGCAGCCCGAGCGGATGCCCGATCTCGGTGCCGAAGCCATGCACGTAGGACGTGCCCGGGCGCTGCCAGTCGGCGAACTCGATGCCGAGCTTGAAGCTGCCCTGGGTATGGCGCACGAACTCGGCCTCGTTGATGCCGAGCAGGTTGTTGAAGGCCTTGATGTGCGGCACGGTGGCCTCGCCGACGCCGACGATGCCGATCTGCTCGGACTCGATCAAGGTGATGCGGTAGTCCGGACCCAGCACACGTGCCAGCGCGGCAGCGGCCATCCAGCCGGCGGTGCCGCCGCCGACGATGACCAGGTTGCGGAGAGGGGCGGCGATCATGCGTGGGTGGTCCTGTACCGAGGAAAGGGGCGACCGCAAACGCGGACGGGGCCACGCGGCCCCGTCCGTTGAAACCCCACGCGCGCCGGTCGGGCACGCGCGTGGGTCATGCGGTGGATCAGAACTTGGCGCCGATCTCGAAGGTCACGGTGCGCGGCACGTACATGATGTCGCCGGTCTGGTTGATGGTGATGTTCGGATCGAAACGGCCATTGCTGCCGAAGTCGTTGTACGAGTACGACGCGTAGTTCTTGAAGTTGAAGGCATTGAGCAGGTTCACGCGCGCCGTCAACTTGAAGTCGTTGTACACGGTGAAGTCCTTGGTCGCCTGGAAGTCGACCGTGCGGTAGCCCCAGATCTTGCCGCCGACCAGGAACTTGCCGCTGCCCGGCGGCACCGCCGCTACCTGCTGACAGGTCGCGCCGTCCGCATCGGTGTGGCCATAGCAAGCGATGGTGTTGATCGGTTCCGGCGTGGCCAGCACCACCTTGGCGCCGAAGGTCAGGCCCCACGGACCATCGATCGAGCCGGAGGCGACGAAGCGGTGCGCCGACACGGCATCGGACTTCACGAACGGATAGTCGTGGATGGTCGCCTTGTCGAACGCGTACGGCTCGTCGATGTTGCGGTTCTGACGCGCGCTGGTATGGGTGTAGGACAGGGTCAGGCCCCAGCCCGATTCCTTGGTGTACGGCTTGTCGGCCGACAGCAGCACCTGGCTGCTGCGCTGCTCCAGGCCATTCATGCCGATGATCGTGTTCTGGTAGCCCGGCACCGGCTGGCCCCACGGGGCGCTGCCGTTCTGGAAGTAGGAGCCATCCGGATAGCGGTTGATCAGCGACATTGCGAAACCGTCGTAGCTGAGCACGCGCTGGAAGGTCACGTCGGTCTGCCAGTCGCCGACCTGATTGCTGATGCCGATGCTGTACTGGTCGCTGTACGGCGTCTTCAGGTGGTTGTTGAACATGAACAGTTCGGCGCTGCCGCTGACGCCGGGGATGGTGTTCAACTGGTCAACGCCATTGAGGTAGCGCGGATCCCACGCGGTGCAGACGCGGTCGCTGCGATAGCACTGGCCGGTGGCCGGGTTCTGGAAGTACACAGCGACCGGCGACAGTGCGGCCTTGCTGGTTTCCAGCGCCAGCTGTTCGAACAGGTTGCGATCGTAGGAGCGGCCGGCGCCACCGTGCAGCACCGAGCTTTCGTCGCCGAAGAAGTCGTAGGAGAAGCCCAGGCGCGGCGCCCAGCCATCCTTGAAGTTCTTGCGGTTGCGACCGGTACTGATGTAGTCGGCGGCATTGATGCCGCTCGGCAGCAGGCGGTTGGCCCAGGGCTGGCCCGGGTTGGCCGGATCGTTGGAGTACAGCGCGTTGACGAAGGCCTGCGAGGTGACGAAGTCGGTGTAGGCCGGGCTGTCCTCGTAGTCCCAGCGCACGCCGACGTTGATCATCAGCTTGTCGGTCGCCGCCCAGTCGTCCTGGATGTAGATGCCGTACTGCTTGGACGGCGACTCCACCGTGGCCTTCTGGCCGGGAGTGTTGTAGGGCGCGACGTAGTCCACGCGGTACGGCGTGGCGGCCACGCCGCTGCTATCGACCGCATAGCTGAACTGCGGGTTGAGCGCGGCCGCATCCTGCGAGGTCAGCTTGATGTCCTTGTAGCTGACGCCCATCTTGATGGTGTGCTCGCCGTGCCACTGGAAGCTGGTGAAGGTCAGGTCGTTCTGCAGGAACCAACCCTTCTGGCTCTTGCGCTGCACGTTCAGGCCGCCGGCCGAACCGGTTTCCAGGAAGGTGTACTCGCCGACGTTGGGATCGTTGTAGTTGAGGTACTTGTAGGCGATGCCGTTGCCGATGCTCTTCGGATTCGGGTTGTTCTCCGAATCTTCGGTGCCCACGATCAGCTCGTTGAACCAGTTGTCGGCACTGTGCTGCCAACGGATGTTGGCGCGCTTGTCCTTGTTGATCTTGTTGGTGCCGTGTTCCGGCGTGCTGGTGCCGCCGACGTTGCCGGTCTGGGTCTCGTCGCGGTACTGGCCGCTCAACTCGATGCGGTCGCGGTCGGTGGGCTCGAAATCGATCTTGCCGAAGTACAGGTCCTCGGTGAACGGCATGTTGGCCGCGCCAAACTGGCTCGACAGATTGGACGGCAGCAGGCCGACGTACGGCTGCGCGGTGCTGTCCGCCTGCACGCTCTTGGGTACCACGTTCTCCTTGCCTTCGTAGGCAACGAAGAAGTGCATGCGATCCTGGATGATCGGGCCGCCCAGGGCGAAGCCGTATTCCTTGGTCTGCGAATCGATCTTGCCGTTCGCTTCGTCCGGACGCTTGTCGCGCAGATCCTGGTCGGTATAGCGATAGAAGGCCTCGCCGTGGAACTCGTTGGTACCGGACTTGGTGGCCGCGGTGATCGCCGCGCCGCTGATCTGGCCGTACTCCGCTTTGTAGTTGGAGGTGATGACCTTGTACTCGCCGATCGCCAGCTGCGGGAACGGGTTGCCCTGGGTGTCGCTCTGGCCGGCGATGCCGCCGCCCTTGACGTAGCTCTTCTGGCCGACGCCGTCGATGTACAGGTTGCCGGCGCTGGCGTTGGACGCACCGCCACGCAGCTTGGTGTTTCCGTTGCCGTCGATCTGGAACACCATGCCCGGCACGGTGTCGGCGAACTCCAGGAAGTTGCGCGTGGCCTGCGGCAGCTGCTGGATCTGGTGCAGCGACACCACGTTGCCCACTTCCGAGGTCTTGACGTCCTTGAGCAGCGGCGCGCTGACGGTGACGGTGTCCAGGGTGGTCGCGTTGCCGCTGGCGGCCGGCGTTGCGGCGTCGAGATCGACAGTGGACGAGGACGCCACCTGCAGGGTCACCGTCTTGGTGACGCCGTTGGCCTCGACCTTGTAGGTGCCCGGCTGCAGGCCGACCACGGTGTAGCTGCCGTTGGCGCCGACCGGCGCACGGCGCACCGAACCGGTGGCGATGTTGGTGACGGTGACCTCGGTGCCGGCCTGGGCGGCGGCGACCTGACCGCGCAGGGTCGCATTGCTGGACTGGGCCATCGCCGGCATCGTGGCGAATAGGCAGGTCGCCAGCGCGCAGCACAGCAGGCTGCGTGCGGGCAGGTTGGAGGCGGAACGCGGTTTCTTCATGACAAAAGCCCTCCCAGGGCGGTAAACGGGTTCATTGTTGTGTTCTTCTAGGTGCTGCAAAAAACGACATCGGTGCTGCATGCGTCGGTGTCAGTCCATGGCGGTCCCTCGCTGGGCACTGGAAGCACGAACGATCAGTTGCGGGGCGATCGCGCTGGCCGATGCCGCCGATGCCGATGCCGATGCCGATGCCGATGCCGCGGCATGCGGCTCCAGCGCGGCGAGCAACATCTGCATGGCGCGGGCGCCGAAGCCGGCGATGTCCACGCGCATGGTCGTCAGGGCCGGATGCACGTAGCGTGCCATCGGCACGTCGTCGAAGCCGGCCAGGGCGATGTCCTCGGGCACGCGCAGCCCGGCGTGAGTGAAGGCGAACAGGCAGCCCAACGCCATCATGTCGTTGGCGGCGAACACCACGTCCGGCCGCTGGCCCTGCAGCAGGGCTTCGCCGGCGCGGTAGCCGGAGGCCTCGTCGAAGGCGCCGGGCAGCACCAGCGGCGCCTGCTGCGGACAGCGCTCGCGCAGTTCGTCGCGGTAGCCACGCAGGCGCTCACGCGCGTCGAAGTTGTCCTCCGGCCCGGCGATGAAGGCGATCCGGCGATGGCCCACGTCCAGCAGGTGGCGGGTCATGGCGCGCGCGCCACCGTAGTTGTCGACGTTGAGCACCTGCGCGTCGCCGAGGCGCTCGGCGCAGTTCATCAGTACCGCCGGCAGCGTGCCGGGCAGCATGTCGGCCGGGTCCTCGGCATCGCTGGCCAGGGACGGCGACATGATCAGCAAGCCGTCCACGCGCCCGGGCATGCGCCGCACCGCCAGCCGCTGCTGCTCCGGTTCGCCGTGGTAGCTGGACACCAGCAGATGCAGGCCGCGCTCGCGCGCCACCGTGTCGATGCCGCGGATCAGTTCGGAGAAGAACTCGCCGTGCAGGTCCGGCAGCACCACGCCGATGGTGTGGGTGCGGCGGCTGCTCAGGCTGCGCGCGGCGTGGTGTGGCACGTAGTGCAGGGTGCGCGCGGCTTCCAGCACCCGCGCGCGCACCGTTTCGGCCACGTGCTGGTGGCCGTTCATGGTGCGCGAGACAGTGGCCACCGAGACGTTGGCCAGGCGCGCCACGTCCTTGATGGTGATGTTGGCGCGCGGATCCGGCGCCGGGACGGGGGGTGGGCTCACCAGCGTGCCTCCAGGGTCCGGAACGGCTTGGACAGGGTCACGCCGCCGGCGTCGTACTGCACGATCCGGCGGCCATCCACGCGCACCTGGGTCGGCCGCGTGCGCGAAGGCCAGACCACGCGCACCGCGGTGCCGGCGCGCAGGCCGCTGTCGAGTTCGACCCGCAGCACCGCGTCGCGCTGGCGCGCACGCAGGCCGAGCGTGCCGTAGGCGGTGGGCAGGCGCTGCACGGCCAGGCCGTCGTCGGCCAGCCAGGCCGGCGGTACGCCGGGCAACAGCACCAGCGCGTCGTCGCCCTCGTGCATGAGCATGCCGAACAGGGTGCGGGCGTACTCGGCGCCGATCCAGGTATGCGGCATGTCGCCCAGGTAGCGCGGGAAACGCAAGCGCGACTGCACCACCTCGGCCAGGACCTGCCATTCGAACGGGCGGCGGTCGCGCAGCAGGTCCTGCAGCAGCTCGTCGGCCACCTGCGGCTGGTCGAGATGCACGTAGGTCAGCACGTTGCGCATCTCGTACGGCGTGTAGGCCCACAGCGCATTGGGCTGCTTGCGCTTGCGCACGTCCTCCAGGTAGCGGGCGAAGGTGGTGCGCAGTGCCGCCTCCGGCAGCAGGTCCTGCTGGCCGGTGGGATCCAGCGCGATCGAGACGCTGGTCGGATCGCCATCGCCCAGGTCGGCGGCGGCGGGAATGTAGTCCGCGCCCTTCCAGGCCATGGTGGCGCGGATGGAGGCAGCCAGCGAGCCGCGCAGCGCCGCGTACTGTTCGCGCGCCCAGGCGGCGGTGGCGGCATCGCCCAGCGATTCGGCCAGCCAGGCGCCGTCGTGCCAGCCCTTCAGCGCCCAGTAGTCGTCCCAGTAACTGTGGGTGGGGCTGGAATAGCCTTCGTGGCTGATCGACGGGGCCAGGATGCCGTGGAAGCGTTCCGGCGCCGGCTGCTCGGCCATGTAGCCGGGCACCAGGGTGCGCTCGCGCAGCTCCTGCAGAAACTGCATCGCCAGCTTCACCTTCGGCAGGTAGGCGCGCACGCTCTCCGGGCCGCCGTCCAGCCGCGCCACGTCGGCGACCAGGGTGATGTACTCGCCCTGGCTGTCGTACTCCAGGTCCGAGCCGAAGCCGTCGTTGACGCTGCCGTCGTCGTTGAGGATCGGCGAGACCAGCCCGTTCGGGTGCACCGCGTGGTCGCTGTACCACTGCAGGTAGTCGCGTGCGACCTGCGCCTGGCCCATGCGCAGCAGGATCGCCGAGGTGGCCATGCCGTCGCGGATGAAGGAGCGGTTGTAGTTGCGCGGCCCCGGCTGCATCGCCGGGCCGGTCTGGTTGATCAGCATGTACGCGGCCTGCGCACGCAGCATGTCCACCAGGCTGGCGTCGGGCAGGCGCAGGCCGACATTGCCCAGGCGCTGCTGCCAGTCCGCAGACACCTGCTCGGCCAGCGCATCGAAACTGCGGCCCGCATCGCCACGGCCGGCGGCGAGCAGGGCGTCGCGATCGAGCGGCGGTGCCGGCGGCAGGCGGCCCTGGGGGTCGGCGCTGGCGGTGCCCAGCGGGAACGCCAGCACCACATCCTGTTGCGCGCCCGGCGCCAGGCGCACCGTGTAGTTCAGCATCGCCGCGGCCAGGCCGTCGGCATCGCTGGCCTGGCGCTGCGCCGGCAGCGTGCCGGCGGCGACGTGGCGGGTGATCTCGGTGGCGCCGTTCGCACCGAACGCCTCGGCGCCGCCGCCGCTGGGCGCGCTCAGCGACGTCAGCAGCGTGCGGCCGTCGACCTGCACCGCCCCGCCGTCGACGGCGATGGCGTGGATCGGCGACAGGCCGCCGTTCTGCCACGGCGGATTCATCTGCATCGGCCGCACCAGCAGCGACAGGGTGCCGCTGACCGGGGCGGTGCCGATATTGCGCAGGCGATGGCGCAGCAGCGTCACCGGCTGGCCGTCGCGTTCGATCGCGAAGGTCTCGCTGCGCAGTTCCAGCCCCGGCTGCGGCGACCAGCGCACCGACGGCATCGGCTTCCAGCCGTCGCGCAGCGCATGGCTCAGGGCATGGCCGTCGGCGCCGGCGGTGGTGCCGGAGGCGTCGCGCCACAGCGGCTGCACCAGCGGCGCGCCCTTCCACGCCTCCAGGTTGCCGTACTCGTCGAAGATCGACTTCTGCCGGCCGGCGTGGATGCCGACTGCGGTCCAGTAGGTCTGCTGCATGTGCAGCGAAGCCGGAAACAGCGCGCGCGTGGCGCCGCGCTGCGCGGCGACCTGGTAGCGCTTCATCGGCGTCATCACCGCCTTCGGCCCCAGCAGGCGCAAACGCGCCAGGCTCGGCGCGACGCCACCGGGCGCGGCGTCGACGCGCAGGCGCAGCGCGCGCAGCGACAGCGGCGCGGTGCCGGCCAGGTAGGCGCTGTCGCTGTCGCCGGCCTGCGGATCGTCGGCCAGCGTGCGCCAGCGACCCGCGGCGTCCTGCGCCTGCAGATGCGCCGCGCCATGCGCGCCGGCGAACTCCACGATCAACCCGGCGCTGTCGAACGCGCGCGGAAAGGCGATGTCCAGTTGCCGCGCCTGCGCGCCCTTGCCCGGCATCGCTACTGCGGCACCGCCCTGCCACAGCGCCGCGGCGTCGGCGGCGGACACGCCGCGCAGCTGCGCCGCGGCGGCGCCCAGCGGTTCCATCTCGTAGATCGACACGCCCCAGTCGGCGCTGCGCGCGGGCGCGGCCAGGCGCAGGTAGCGGGCCAGGTGCGGCGCGAAGAACACCGTCTCGGTGCCGCCCAGCGAATCGGCCATGGTGTAGACCGTGTCCCAGCGCTGGCCATCGCGCGAGGTCTGCAGCAGGAAGCCTTCCGGA
>JBEVKG010000380.1:0-3244 GCA_040509765.1 Xanthomonas sp. | reverse complement strand
CAAGGCCCCGGCATGCCGGGGCCTTGTGCGTTTCCTTCCCTGTGATTCCTATCGCAGTAACGCTGCGCCGTCCATCGGCGCCTGCAGGAGCGAAAAGTGGCCGGCGAATCGAGATCCGTTCGATTCCGTGCGGATCCGCCTCCCTGGCGCGGGAGCGGTGACGTTGCCGGCACCCTCATAATGCCGACACACCGGGGTCCCGACGATCGGCGGATGCCGCGTCTGGCTATAGGATTTTCCCTACCCGGCGCAGGCCGGACGAGGGGACCGTGCAGAGGATGTCATGGATGACAATGATGATCGCCTCTCGCACAATCTCCACGCACGCTCCACGGAAGTTACATCGACGTATGTGAACATAGTGACTTCGCCGCCGCCGATTACGACGGTTTTCCCACATCCCCGTTGCAAGCATCTCGCGTCATGCGCATCCTGGTCGCCGAAGACGATACGTCCATTGCCGTTGCATTGCGCGACTCGCTCGCCGAGTGCGGCCACGTGGTCGACCATGTGAGCGACGGCGCCGCCGCCGAACGCGCGCTCGGTAGCGAAAGCTATCAACTGCTGGTGCTGGACCTGGGCCTGCCGCGCCGCGACGGGCTGCAGGTGCTGCAGCGCCTGCGCGCGCGCCGCGACGAGATTCCGGTGCTGGTCGTGACCGCGCGCGACGCGGTGGAAGACCGTATCCGCGCGCTCGACCAGGGCGCCGACGACTACCTGATCAAGCCCTTCGAACTGTCCGAGTTCCTCGCCCGCACCCGCGCGCTCCTGCGCCGCAGCAGCAGCGGCGGCGTGCCGGAACTGATGCTGGGCCAGTTGCGCATCAACCTGGCCGGGCGCCGGGTGTGGCTGCAGGACCAGCCGCTGGACCTGACCGCACGCGAGTTCGCGCTGCTGGAGACCCTGTTGCTGCGCAGCGGGCGCGTGGTCAGCCGCAGCCAGCTGACCGAGGCGCTGTGCGACTGGCAACACGAAATCACCGACAACGGCCTGGACATCTCCATGCACCGCCTGCGGCGCAAGCTGCATGGCGCCGGCGTCGGCATCCGCACCATCCGCGGCCTGGGCTACCTGCTGGAGGAGTCGCGCGCCGCCTCACCGGCCGCCGACCACGCACAGATCCCGCAGTGAGCGCGACCACCGCCGCGCCTGCGCCGGCATACCAACATCCCAGCCTGCGCCGGCGACTGCTGGCGTTCCTGCTGATTCCGACCGTGCTGCTGATGCTGGTGGTGTCGGCGCTGTTCTACCTGCTGATGCTCAAGTACACCAATCACGTCCACGACATGGACCTGAAGGAGGACACGCAGGGCCTGGCCAACGCGGTCAACGACCCTGGCGAGCGCATGCCGCTGACCCTGCAGGCCCGGCAACTGCTGGAGTACAGCAGCGACGGCCGGGTGTTCTTCAAGCTGGACAGCCGCCGCCACGGGGTGATCAGCGGCAGTACCCAGCCCATTCCTGCGCACCCGGATCCGGCCGAAGTCGGCCGGGTACTGCTGTACGACGACCGCATGGACAACGGCGTGCCGGTGCGCGTGGCCAGCCTGTTGCTGCCCTCGGCGCTGGAGCCGGGCGACTGGCTCACCGTGTCGGTGGCCGAGACCCTGGACGACCGCCACCGCCGCGCCCGCGAGATCCTGGTGCTGATGCTGCCCACCGAACTGCTGCTCACCTGTTCCCTGCTGGTGCTGGTCTGGCACGGCGTGCGGGTCGGCCTGCGCATGCTGGAGCCGGCGGTGCGCCGGCTCGACGACAGCCAGCGCGGCCTCAGCCCGGTGTCCGGCCCGGACATCCCGGTGGAGGTCCTGCCGCTGACCCAGGCCATCGACGGCCTGCTCGGCCGCCTCAAGCACCTGATGGCGCTGCAGGAGCGCTTCCTCGCCGACGCCGCGCACCAGTTGCGCACGCCGCTGGCCGGACTGAGCATGCACGTGCAGCGCGCCCAGGCCAGCCATCGCCCGGAAGACACCGCGCAGGCGCTGCAGCACATCCGCCAACTGACCGACCGCGCCACCCGCACCTCCACCCAGTTGCTGGCGCTGACCCGCACCCAGGCGCCGCGCGAGAGCATCCGCGAGCTGCTGCCGCTGGACCTGGCGCAGTGGCTGCCGCAGGCCCTGTCCGACCGCATTCCCGACGCGCTGCACGCCGGCGTGGACCTGGGCTACGACGCCGGCGACGACGACGCGGCCGCCTGGGTGGCCGCCGACGCCTATGCGCTGCGCGAATTGCTCGACAACCTGCTGGACAACGCCTTCCGCCATGCCGCCGGCCGCGTGGTCACGGTGAGCCTGCGGCGCGATCCGCAGTCGGTGCGCCTGGCCGTGGACGACGCCGGCAACGGCATCGACGAGGCCCTGCTGCCACGCCTGGGCGAGCGCTTCTTCCGCGCCCCGGACGCGCCCGAAGGCGGCACCGGCCTGGGCCTGGCGATCGTCGCCAACATCGCCGCCCGCCACCACGCCACGCTGCGCTACCGGCGCTCGGCGCTGGGCGGGTTGCGCGCGGAACTGGACCTGCCGGCCGGCGCGGAGCCGCAGGCATGAGCCGGATCCCTCTGCGCCCGGCCGGCGTACTGGCGCTGGCCGCCGCGCTCGCCCTGGCCGGCTGCGCCAGCACGCCCTTGCCGGACCTGCCGCAGCAGTCGCTGCCTGCGCAGTGGAGCAGCCCGACGCCGCAGGCCGCGGTCCCGCGCCCGCCCGGCACGGCCTGGTGGCAGGACTTCCACGACCCGCAGCTCGACGCACTGGTCGCGCAGGCGCTGAGCGACGACCTCAACGTCGGCCAGGCGCTGGCCAAGCTGCGTGCGGCCCGGCGCCTGGATACCGTGGCCGGCGCGTCGCAGCGCCCGCAGTTGCGCGCACGCACGCTCGACCCGATCGACCCCGATGCCAGCGCCTCGTTCCTGGTGGTCGGGCTCGACTCGGAATGGGAACTGCCGCTGTTCGGCCGTGGCGAGGCCACCCGGCGCATGGCCCGCGGCGATCTGGACAATGCCCAGGCCGATCTGGCGCAGGTGCGCGCGGCCACCATCGCCGAAGTGACCCGCAACTGGATCGACCTGCGCCACGCGCAGCAGGCCGAACGCCTGCAGCAGGACGTGGTCGCCGCACGCCAGCGCCAGGCGACCCTGCAGGCGGCGCTGGTCGACCTGCATCTGGCCACGCCGGCCTCCGCGGCGCAGGCGCAAGCCGAAGCGCTGCAGGCGCAAAGCGCCGTGAACGAACCGCGCGAAGCCGCC
>JBEVKG010000379.1:0-3742 GCA_040509765.1 Xanthomonas sp. | reverse complement strand
GCCGCTTCACCGGCATCGACCAGGCCGTGTTGCTCACCGGCTTGTACGGCACGGTGTTGAGCCAGAACGCGACGCGGCCGGCCGCGAGCCCGGCGCCGACATCGGGCATCTCCGCCCCGTCGTGCAGGTGCCGGTACAGCGCCTTGCGCACCAGCTGCCCGCCGCTGCCGACGAAGGGTTCGCCGTGTTCCACCTCGCGGCGGCCCGGGTCGCGGCCGAGGATGCAGATGCGCGCCTCGCGGCGGCCGAGGCCGATGATGGGATCGAGCGGATCCTTGCCATAGGCGGCGTAGACCGCGGTGTCGATGCCGTCGGTCTGCGCGGCGAGCGCGCGGAAGCGGGTGCGGAGCGCGGGAGAAAGGGCCATGGGCTGTGCACGAACCGGTGGAGCATCAGGCTAGCGCAGCGGCGATGGTGGCCGCGTGCGTGCTTCTATGGGGATCGCCGTGTGGTCTTTGTGGGAGGGACTTCAGTCCCGACGACCGAGGGTGTCAGTCGGCTTTCGGCTCCGCTCGTCGCGGCTGAAGCCGCTCCCACAAGGAACGGGCTGGGATTCTTGTGGAAGGGACTTCAGTCCCGACGACTGGCGGTGTCAGCCGCCTTTTGGTTCCGCTCGCCGCGGCTGAAGCCGCTCCCACAAGGAGCGGGCTGGGATTCTTGTGGGAGGGACTTCAGTCCCGACGACGGGCGGTGTCAGCCGCCTGTCGGCTCCTCGTCTCGGCTGAAGCCGCTCCTACAGTGGTCTTGCGCTGCGCATCCTGGTGCCGCCCGCTGCTGCTGGCGGCGCGGGCTCACGCGCACGCCTGCGCGCTTAAGCCCCCTGCTCGCGCGCGATCGCGCGCCAGCCGATGTCGCGGCGGTGGAATTCGCTGGCCCAGTGGATCTGCGCCACGCCGGCGTAGGCATGGTGCTGCGCCTCGGCCACGCTGGCGCCCAGTGCCGCCACGCACAGCACGCGGCCGCCGGCGCTGAGCACGCGGCCCTGCGCGTCGAGCGTGGTGCCGGCATGGAACACCTTGGCGTTGGCCGGCACCGCGTCCAGGCCGGTGATCGGCTCGCCGGTGACCGGGGTCTCCGGATACGGTGCGGCGGCCAGCACCACGCCCAGCGACGGGCGCGGATCCCACTGCGCCTCGGTGGCGTGCAGGCGTTCGTCGAGCGCGGCCTCGAGCAGGTCCAGCAGGTCCGACTGCAGGCGCAGCATCACCGGCTGCGTTTCCGGATCGCCGAAGCGCACGTTGAACTCGATCACCTTGGGCGCGCCGCTGGCGTCGATCATCAGCCCGGCATAGAGGAAACCGGTGAACGGCACGCCGTCGGCGCGCATGCCGCGCACGGTCGGCTCGACCACCTCGCGCATCACCCGTGCGTGCACCTCGGGCGTGACCACCGGTGCCGGCGAGTACGCGCCCATGCCGCCGGTGTTGGGGCCGGTGTCGCCGTCGCCGACGCGCTTGTGGTCCTGGCTGGTGGCCATGGGCAGCGCGGTGTGGCCGTCGACCATGGAGATGAAGCTGGCCTCCTCGCCGTCCAGGAATTCCTCGATCACCACGCGCGCACCGGCGTCGCCGAAGGCGTTGCCGGAGAGCATGTCGCGCACCGCGGCCTCGGCCTCGTCCAGCGACATCGCCACGATCACGCCCTTGCCGGCGGCCAGGCCGTCGGCCTTGATCACGATCGGCGCGCCCTTGTCGCGGACATAGGCCAACGCCGCCTCGACCTCGGTATGCACGGCGTAGAACGCGGTGGGAATGCCGTGGCGCTGCAGGAAATCCTTGGCGTAGGCCTTGCTGCCTTCCAACTGCGCGGCGGCGGCGCTGGGGCCGAAGATGCGCAGCCCGGCGGCGCGGAAGCGGTCGACCACGCCCAGCACCAGCGGCACTTCCGGGCCGACCACGGTCAGCGCCACGCCTTCGTCCTGGGCCAGCGCCAGCAGCCCGTCGAGGTCGTTCACCTTGACCGGCACGTTGCGGCACTTGGTCTCGCCGGCGGTGCCGGCATTGCCGGGTGCCACCAGCACTTCGTCGACACGGGGGGACTGGGCTAGCTTCCAGGCCAGGGCGTGTTCGCGGCCGCCGGAGCCGATGACGAGCAGTTTCATCGCGGAATTCCAGATTGCAGGGGAAAGGGAAGCGGATGCACCGGGCGCGCGCGCCTCACGTGCAGCCTTCGCGCTGCAGCGCCTCGGGGAAACGGTAGGTCCAGGTCTTCTGGTCCAGCACGAAGCGGTGTTCGCGCTGCACCGGGCGCTGGCCGCAGTCCGTGCCGGTTTCCTCGATCAGCAGCGGCCACACGCGGGCGGCGTGGTCGCGCTCGTCGAAGCGCAGGGCGAAGTCGATGTTGAACTGGCCGGCCTTGCAGTCCGCCGCGGCATCGGCGGCATCGCAGTCGGCGGCAGCGCCGTTGTCGATGTGGCTGCGCACGCTGCCTGCGTCGACCAGGCCCTTGGGGCCGGGCAGGATCAGGGTCTGCGACTGCAGCGCGTAGCCCTGGCCGAACCAGCCGTCCTCCACGCGGAATCCGTAGAAGTCGCTGCCGGCGCGGACGATGCCGACCTCGCCGGGCTGGCCCTGGCTGCCATAGGTGCCGCCGGTGCGTTCGGCGGCGACGGCGAAGCCCTGGCCCTCGGGGCGCAGCACGTAGAAGTCGATGGTGCCCGGCTCCGGGTGGCCGGCATCGCGCAGCGCGCCGCACACCGCCAGCAACTGCTGCCAGCCGTCGCCGATGACCACCGGCTGTTCGGCGCAGACCCGCCAGTCCACCGCATGGCCATCGCCGTCCTGGGTCCATTGCCCCGGCCAGTGCCCGGCCAGCGTCGCGGCGCTGCCGTAGCGTTGCTGCACGAACGCGAGCAGGCGCGCGGTGCGGCTGACGTGGGCCGGCGCCGCAGCGCCGGTGGGCGCGGCGGCAGGCGCCGTGCCGTGCGCGGGCGTCGGCGCAGGCGCGCAGCCGCCCAGCACGAGGGCGCCGGCCAGGGCCAGCCCGGCGAGCGGACCGGGCGCGACAGCGGACATGCGCATCGCTCCGGCCTCAGTGGCGGAAGTGGCGCACGCCGGTGAACACCATGGCGATGCCGTGCTCGTCGGCCGCGGCGATGACCTCGGCGTCGCGCATCGAACCGCCGGGCTGGATCACCGCCTTGATGCCGGCCGCGGCGGCGGCGTCGATGCCGTCGCGGAACGGGAAGAAGGCGTCGGAGGCCATCACCGAGCCGGGCACGACCAGGCCGGCGTCGGTGGCCTTGATGCCGGCGATGCGGGCCGAGTAGACGCGGCTCATCTGGCCGGCGCCCACACCGATCGTGCGGTTGTCCTTGGCGTAAACGATGGCATTCGACTTGACCTGCATCGCCACCTTCCAGGCGAACAGCAAGTCGGCGAACTGCGCGTCGGTCGGGGCGCGCTGCGTCACCACGCGCAGGTCGGCGCGCGTGAGCGCGTCGCTGTCGGCGTCCTGCACCAGCAGGCCGCCGGCGATGCGCTTGAGCTCGAAGCCGGCGGCGGGCGCCCCCTCCAGCGGGCCGGTCTCGAGCACGCGCACGTTCGGCTTCTTCGCAAAGGCCGGCAGCGCCGCCGCGTCGACCGACGGCGCCAGCACCACCTCGACGAACTGGCGCTTGAGGATCTCGGCCGTGGTCGCCGCATCGAGCGGCCGGTTGAAGGCGATGATGCCGCCGAAGGCCGAGGTCGGGTCCACCGCGTAGGCGCGGTCGTAGGCCTCGGCGATCGTGCCGGCGACGGCG
>JBEVKG010000378.1:0-5146 GCA_040509765.1 Xanthomonas sp. | reverse complement strand
CAGGCGCGGCGCCCCGCAACGCCGGCCGCGCGCCTGCCAGACCCAACGCGGCATCCTCGGGAACGGACGACACGCCCTAGCCGCGAGGCCTTCCTGTGGTTCGGCATCGACCAGCCACGCGAGGTGCGTGCGGCGCTGGACGCGTTCTGGGCGCGCGAGGACCGCTTCCAGGCGCAGACCGAGGTGGAGCTGCGCACCGAGGACGGCCGCCACGCACGCCGCGTGGTGCTGCATCCGCTGCCGCATCCCTCGCCGCTCAACCAGACCTGGTACACGCGCTTCCCGGCGCTGCTGGACGCCCGCCTGCGGCACCTGGAGGTCTGAGCGCCCGCGTGCACCCACCCTCCGCGGGGGGATCGCATACAGCGACGGTGCGCTATCGTGTCGCCGTGCCGACCCCCTCGATCGAATCCCGCCTCAGCCGCCTGTGGGCCCATGAAAAGGCCAGCTACGGGCTGCGCGTGTTCATCGCGCTGGCGGTGGCGATGGGCGTGTGCTGGCACCAGCAGCAACTGGAGGCGGTGCCGGCGATCTTCCTGGGCACCATCGCCAGCGCCATCGCCGAGACCGACGACAACTGGCTGGGCCGGATCAAGTCGGTGCTGCTGTCGCTGCTGTGCTTCGCCGCCGCCGCGGCCGCGGTGGTGCTGCTGTTCCCGTATCCGTGGCCGTTCGCCGCCGGCCTGGCGCTGTCCACCTTCGCCCTGACCCTGCTCGGCGCGCTCGGCGAACGCTACGCCTCGATCGCCCAGGCCACGGTGGCGCTGGCGATCTACGCGATGATCGGCCTGGACCACGGCAACCAGAACGGCCATGTCGGCGGCAACGCCTGGCATGGCGTGGCCTTGCTGCTGCTGGGCGCCGGCTGGTACGCGGTGCTGTCGGTGCTGTGGACGGTGCTGTTCGCCAACCGGCCGGTGCGCGAGCGGCTGTCGCGGCTGTACCTGGAGCTGGGCCGCTACCTGCGGCTCAAGGCGGCCCTGTTCGAGCCGGTGCGGCAGAGCGACCTGCACGCGCGGCGGCTGGCGCTGGCCGAGCAGAACGCGCAGGTGGTGGCGGCGCTGAACGCGGCCAAGACCGCGATCATCAGCCGCTTCGGCCGCTCCGGCCGGCCCGGCGTGCAGTCGGGCCTGTACTTCCGCCTGTACTACATGGCGCAGGACTTCCACGAGCGCGCCAGTTCCTCGCACTACCCGTACGAGGCGCTGACCGACGCGTTCTTCCACAGCGACGTGCTGTACCGCTGCCAGCGCCTGCTGGCCCTGCAGGGCAAGGCCTGCGCGGCGCTGGGCGAGGCGATCCGGCTGCGCCAGCCGTTCGACTACGGCGAGCAGACTCAGCAGGCCACCACCGATCTGCGCCAGTCGCTGGATTTCCTGCACGCCCGCGCCGATCCGCGGCAGGCGCGGCTGCTCGGTTCGCTGGAACTGCTGGTGACCAACCTGCACAGCATCGAGCGGCGCCTGGCCGAGGCCGCGCAATCGGACGCCACCAGCGACACCCTCGACACCCGCCTGCGCGACTCCTCGCCGCACACCCTGCGCGAGATGCTGCGGCGCCTGGGCCAGCAGCTCACGCCCGGCTCGGTGCTGTTCCGGCACGGCCTGCGCATGGCGATCGCGCTGGTGGTGGGCTACGCCATCATGCAGTCGATCCACGCCAGCAACGGCTACTGGATCCTGCTCACCACCGCCTTCGTGTGCCGCCCCAACTACGGCGCCACCCGCCTGCGCCTGGTCCAGCGCATGGCCGGCACCCTGATCGGCCTGGGCGCGGCGTGGGCGCTGATGCAACTGTTCCCCGGCACCGAGCTGCAGTTGCTGTTCGCCCTGCTCGGCACCCTGGTGTTCTTCGTCACCCGCACCGACCGCTACATGCTCGCCACCGCGGCGATCACGGTGATGGCGCTGTTCTGCTTCAACCTGATCGGCGACGGCTTCATGCTGATCTGGCCGCGCCTGCTCGACACCCTGATCGGCTGCGCGATCGCCGCCGCGGCCTCGTTCCTGATCCTGCCGGACTGGCAGGGCCGGCGCCTCAACCAGGTGCTGGCGACGGTGCTGTCCAGCAGCGCGCGCTACCTGGCGCAGGTGCTGGAGCAATACCGCAGCGGCATGCGCGACGACCTGCCGTACCGCATCGCCCGCCGCGACATGCACAACGCCGACGCCGCGCTGTCGGTGGCGCTGTCGAACATGCTGCGCGAGCCCGGCCGCTACCGCCGCAACCTGGATGCTGGCTTCCGCTTCCTGGCCCTGTCCAACACCCTGCTCGGCTACCTGTCGGCGCTGGGCGCGCACCGCGCCGCGCTGGCCGGCGAGACCGATCCGGACATCGCCCGCGCCGGCGACTACCTGCCGCAGGCGCTGGGCGCGCTGGCCGACGCGCTGGGCGAGCGGCGTGCGCTGCCGGCCGCCGACGAGGCCGCCGAGATCGCGCTGGCCGAGGCGCTGGAGCGCGAGGACGGCATCGACGAAGCCAAGCGCCGGCTGGTGCGCAACCAGCTCGCGCTGACCCTGCGCCTGCTGCCCAAGCTGCGCGCCGCCGCGCAGGCGGTCAGCGCCGCGCCGGTGCCGCCAGCGCCGGCGCTTGCCGCGTCGGCCGCACGCTGATCCCCATCCACAGCAGCGCCGCCACCGCCAGCGCCGCGCCGCCGAGCGCCACCCCGCGCCAGCCTGCGTAGGCATAGGCCGCGGTGCCGAGGCTGGACCCGATCGCGCCGCCGATGAAGTAGCAGGTGACGTAGGCCGAGGTGATGCGGTTGCGCGCGGCCGGATCCAGTTGGTAGATCACGCTCTGGTTGCCGATGTGCACGCCCTGCACCGCCACGTCCAGCAGCACCACCCCGGCGATCAGCAACCACAGCGAGTGCGGCGCGCCGAGCAGCAGCAGCCACGACAGCAGCAGCATGACCAGGCCGCCCCAGCCGACCCAGTGGCCGGCGCCGCGGTCGGACAGCTTGCCGGACAGGTTGGCGGCGAACGCGCCGGCCGCGCCGATCAGCCCGAACAGGCCGATGGTCGCGGTGCCGTAGCGGTAATCCGGGCCGGACAGCAGGAACGCCAGCGTGGTCCAGAACATGCTGAAGCCGGCGAAGATCAGCCCGCCCAGCACCGCGCGCGCGCGCAGCACCGGTTCGTCGCGCAGCAGCGCCAGCACCGAGCCGATCAGATGCGGATAGGACAGGTGCGGGTTGCCGGGGTGCCGCGGCAGGCCGCGCCACAGCAGGGCGGACGCGAGCAGGATCAGCGCCGCCGCCACCCAGTACACGGTATGCCAGCCGCCGATCCCGGCCAGCAGGCCGGAGGCGGTCCGCGCCAGCAGGATGCCCAGCAGCAGTCCGCTCATCACCGTGCCGATGACCCGGCCGCGTTCGTGCGGCGCGGCCAGGGTGGCGGCGAACGGCACCAGGATCTGCGCCGCCACCGAACTCAGGCCGGTGATCAGGGTGCCGAGCAGCAGCAGCGCGAAGCTGTGGGCCATCGCGCTGACCAGCAGGCCGACCGCGCTGAGCGCGTACAGGCCGACGATCAGGCTGCGCCGCTCGAAGCGATCGCCCAGCGGCACCAGGAACAGCAGGCCGGCCGCGTAGGCCAGCTGTGCGGTGGTGACCACCGCGCCGGCATGGCGTACGTCGATGGCGAAGGCCTGCGCCAGCACCTCCAGCAGCGGCTGCGCGTAGTAGTTGCTGGCCACCGCCAGGCCGGTGGCGGTGGCCATCAGCAGCACCAGGCCGCGGCGCATCGGCGGATGCGAGGTCGTTTCCATGGACGGACACCGGATCGTGGGGAGGGGCGCAGTCTGTGGCGGCGGCAGCGATCTTGCCAACGCATTTTTTTCACCACTTCCATCTGCTTTTGAGATAGCGTGGATGCGGCCGCCGACCGTCGGGCCGCTTGGCCGGCATCGCCACTGCGGACGCGTGCCGCCTCCGGACTGGAACACGGCCTTACCGACTGCCATCACTCCGAAGGAATGCGCCCATGTCCAGCACCGACATCGCCGAGGCACTGCACCAGCACGGCTACGCGGTGGTCCGCGGCTTCCTGGGCGAGGGCGACATTCCCGCCAGCCTGCTGCGCTTCCTGGACGGCGCCGAGAAGTTCCACGACGGCGTGATCGGCGCCCTGCCGGCGGCGGACATGCTGCGGATCCCGGCGCGCATCGCCGCCACCGTGCCGCAGGTCGCCGCGGCCATGGGCCTGGCGATCGCCGCCGACCGCTTCGGCTACTGCGCCATCCGCATCCGCCAGAGCCACGCCGCGCCGAGTTTGCGCCTGCCGTTCGACCGGCACCGCGACCCGAAGACCGCGCCCGGCGGCGCGCTCAACTGGCACCTGGACCACTTCAGCTATTTCCTGCATGGCGACCACCGCAACTACCTGATCTGCTACATGCCGGTGCGCAAGCCCGACGTCGGCCTGGCCAACGTGGCCATCGTCGCCGACGACGTGGTCGCGCGCCTGGATCCGCAGTTGCACCAGCGCATCCAGGGCCGCGGCGCGCTGCGCTTCCGCTGCGTGGAGGCCGACACGCTGGACTGGTTCCGGCTGCGCTTTCCGGGCGAGGCCATCGCCATCGGCGACTGGTATGCGATCGAGGACCTGCACGACGCCCGTCCCGGCTGGAAGATCGGCTTCGACCTGGAAGCGCACAAGGTGGTGCCGCAGCTGGCGGTCGGCGACCTGCTGATCATGCGTGCCGACGTCATCCACCGCACCCACGACGCCGGCTGCGACCGCATCTCGGTGCGCTGCGACGCATTGCCCGCGCGCGCGCCGCGGCTGGACACCCTGCGCGGCCTGCTCGGCATGACCCTGCGCTACCCGTTCATGAGCCGCAAGCGCCGCTACAACATCCGCCTGTGGCTGCGTCAGCAATGGCGCAAGCGGCTCGGGCGCCCGGCATGAGGCTCGCGCTGCCAAGGACCACGCTGCGCGCATGCGCCGCCATCGCGGCGCGGCGGCGCCATGGCGCATGCCAGGCAACGCCATGCTGACCCTGCGCCAGCTCGAATTCGCCGTCGCCGTGGCCGAGGAAGGCAGCTTCACCGCGGCCGCGCGCCGCGGCCACACCGAGGAGTCGGGGCGGAGCCACCCGAAACCCCCGAACGAGCCGGCGCGGGGCGCGCGGCGGTGAGGACCCG
>JBEVKG010000377.1:0-12069 GCA_040509765.1 Xanthomonas sp. | reverse complement strand
CGTCTTGCTGGCGTCGCTGGCGACGATGCGCAGGGTGGCCGGATCGACGCGGAGGCTGCCATCGACGTAATTGATGACGTAGTTGGACAGCCCTGTGCCGGTGGCGCCGGACGCACTGATCGCGTAGTTGCCGACCGCGGCGCCGCTGCCGGCTCCCGCGCTGCTCAGCGCGACGCCGGACACGGTGTCGTCGCTGACCAGGCCGGAGATGCTGTAGCCGCTGAGGTTGGCCGCGCTACCGTAGGTCTTGGAGCCCGAGAACGCCGTCACTGTCAGCGCTGCCGGGGTAATGGCGATGCCGCCGGAGACCACATAGCCGATGTCGTAGCCGTGCTGCGAGGAGAACAGGCCGCCGAGCTGCAGCATGCCGTTGCCGGTGGTGTAGCTGCCGACCCCATTGCCGGTGGTCGCGTACTGCAGCGACGATCCGAACAGCAGGCCAGGATCGAAGGCGCCGCCGACCGTGTAGGACGCGATCGTGCCGCTGACGCCATTGCCGTCGTAGACCTTGTCGACGCCGGAGATGGCGGTGCTGATCGTCAGCGGGGTCAGGAAGCTGCGCAGCAGCGGCGTGCCCATGTGTTCGTACAGGCGCCAGGTCTGGCCCGTGCTACCGCGGTCGTCGATCGCCCAGCCGGCAGCGGTGAAGGTGGACAGGGTGTTCAGCGCGCTCCAGGACCTGCCGCCGCTGATCGCGTCGATGCTGCCGCCGCTGTTGCCGACCGCGTTCAGGCCCACGTTCCGCGGATTGCCGCCGATGTCGGTGGCGAAGAAACTGGCAATGATGCTGCCATTGGAGTTGGAGCCGACCAGGCCCCCGACCGCGCTGCTGCCGGAGACGTTGCCGGTGGCGTAGGAATTGCGCAAGGTGTTGTTGTAGTTGACGCCGACCAGTCCGCCGACATACGCCGTGCCGGTGGCATCGCCGCTGGCGTAGGTGTTGGCGATGGTGCCGTTGTCGTTGTAGCCGGCCAGCCCGGCGACATACATGCCGCCGGAGACGTTGCCGGTGGCGTAGGCGTTGCCGATGCTGCCGCCGTCGTTGTAGCCCATCAGCCCGCCGAGGTAGTTGGTCCCGGACACGGTGCCGGTGGCGTAGGACGCACCCACGCTGCCGGTGTCGCCGTAGCCGACCAGTCCGCCGACAAAGTTGCCGCCGGACACCGTGCCGGTGGCGTGGGCGGACGCGATGCTGCCGTGGTCCATGGTCCCGACCAGCCCGCCGATTTCGGACGAGGTGCCGTTCACCGCGCCGGTCGCATAGACCGTGTCGAGCGTGGCGGAACTGCGTCCGACCAAGCCGCCGACGCTCCGGGTTCCCGACACGTTGCCGCTGGCATACGCGTTCTGGATGGTGCCGGCGCCGGCCATGCCGACCAGGCCGCCGGCACTGGAGGTGGCCGCGGTGACATTGCCGGTGGCGTGGACGTTCTGCAGGGTGCTCTGGATGGCATTGCCGATCAGTCCGCCCACGTTGTTGCCGGTGGTCGTGCTGGTGCTGCTGACGTTGCCGGTGGCGAAGGCGTCGCCATAGGTACCCTGGTAGTCGTTGCCGACCAGACCGCCGACGCTGCTGCCGCCGGAGACCGTGCTCGACGAGGACGAGGCGCTGATCGTGCCGCTGGCGTTGCTGCCGATCAGGCCGCCGACATAGTTGCCGCTGTAGGCGCCGCCGCTGCCGACCACGCTGCCGCTGCTCTGCACGCCGGCGATCGTCCCGGCATTGTTGTAGCCGGCCAGGCCGCCGACGAAGTTGCCGGTGCCGCTCATGTTGCCGTTGACGCGGATGCCGCTGAGGGTGCCGGCATTGAAGCCGGCGATGCCGCCCACATACGCGGTACCGGTAACGGTGGCGCCGGTCAGGGCCAGGTTGCCGATCTGGCTGGCGGCGCCGGTATTGCCGAACAGGCCGACGTAGGACGCACCGCCGCGGGCGATGGTCAGCCCGGAGATCGTGTGGTTTGCGCCGTTGAGGCGGCCGGTGAAGGCGCCGCTGCTGTCGCCGACCGGGCTGAAGCCGGCACTGCTCCACATCCCGCTGGCGTTGCTGCCGACGGTCTGGCTGGCATCGATGTCGGCGGACAGGCTGTAGCTGGCCGCCAGGTTGTACGCCATCAACTGCAACTGGTGCGCGTTGCCGATGCTGGTGCTGTACTCGCTGGCCAGGAACGGACGCGTCTGCCCCTCGATCATGATCCAGGCCGGATTGCCGACGCCATCGCTGGCGACGTAGACGTTGCTGGTGCCGCTAAGCAACGACCAGGTGCCCAGATTGCCGTAGCTGCTGTGGCTGTAACGGTTGCCGCTGCCGAAGCTGGTCAGGTTGGTCACGCTGCCGCTGCCGCCGTTGCTGATGGCATTGGCCTGGCCGCTGCTGCCGACGTCCCAGGACGCATTGCTGACGCTGCCTTGATTGGCGCCGATCAGCCCCCCGACATTGTTGGTGCCGCTGACCGCGCCACTGGCGTAGCTGTTGCCGACGCTGCTGGAGCCGACGCTCTGCCCACCGGGGTTGTTGACGCCCACCAGCCCGCCCACCGAGGTCGGCGCGGTGACGCTGCCGGTGGCGTAGGTGTTGGCGATGGTGCTCTGGTAGTTCATGCCGACCAGCCCGCCGACGATGGCGCTGGTGCCGGTCACGCTGCCGCTGGCGTAGCTGTTCTTGATCGTGCCGGCGTTCTGGTTCGTTCCGACCAGGCCGCCGACGGAACTGCTGCCGCTCACGTTGCTGGTGGAATAGGTGGTGGTGATGGTGCCGCCGTCGTTGTAGCCGACCAGGCCGCCGGTGTTGGAGGAACTGCCGGTCACGCTGCCCGTGCTGTGGGTGTTGCGGATCGTGCCGCTGACGTTGTTGCCCGCCACGCCGCCGACGGCGCTTTGCCCGTTGACGTTGCCGTTGAACGCGCTGCTGTCGATCGAACCCAGGTTGTAGCCGGTCAATCCGCCGACGCCGCCCGAGGTTCCGGTCACGGTGCCGTCGACGGTGACGTTCTTGATCGCACCCTGGCCGTAGCCGACCAGCCCGCCGACGTAATAGCCGCCGGAGATGGAGACGTTGCCCAGGTGCAGATCGCGGATGACGCTGTTGCTGCTGGTGGTGCCGAACAGGCCGACGTACCCGCTGGCGCCGGAGATCGTCAGGTTGTTGATGCTGTGGCCCAGGCCGGCCAGCTTGCTCTGGAAAGAGGACACCAGGGCGCTGCTGCGGGTGACGCCGCCGAGGTCGATGTCCTGGGCCAGGGCATACGCGCCAGGCGTGTTGAAGTAAGCGGCCGCATCGGCCAGCGAATGGATCAGCCTGTACGCCTGGCCGTTGATGGCCAGGCTGGCGTGCGCGCCGCCGAGCGAGACCGGCGCGTTGACGAAGTAGTCGCCCGCGCCGACGCTGCCGTTTTCGGTATAGCCGGCGTAGTTCAGCACCAGGCCGGCGCTGTCGCCGGTGGCGGTGACGGCGGCATTGAGGTTGATGCTGTGGTAGGCGTCCAGGGTCAGCGTGGAGTTGCCGCTCCAGCCGATCGCCGCATTGACGTTGATGTCACCGCTGCCGCTGCTCACGTTGCCGGGACCGCTGGCGGTGGTGAGGGTGGTGAGCAGGGTGACGTTGGTGCCGCCATTCAGCGCGCCGCTGATGGTGCTGGCGGCTGCGCTGTCCACGGTCAGGTCTTCCGGATCGACCAGCCAGGTGCCGGCAGCGCCGCTGCCGGCCGCCTTGGCGCCGACCGCGATGCCGGAGAAATCCACCGTGTGCCCGCTGGTTTCGAGCAGGCCGCCGTCGCCGCGGCCGGCCGCGTTGGCGCGCAGCGCGCCATGGACCGCGGTGTGGCCATCGGACCAGACCACGATCGAGCCGCCGTTGCCCTGGCCGGTCGCGCTGGCATCGAGCAGCGCGGTGCCGGCGACCGTGGCCGCACTGGCGTGTTGCAACTGCTCGCCGCCCTGGTAGCCGCCGCCGATGCGAATGCTGCCGCCGGCCGCGGTGCCGCTGGCATCGATGCGGCCATCGACGTTCACCGCCGCATCGGACAGCAACTGCACGCTGCCGCCGTGGGTGCCGGAGACGTCGATGCGGCCGCTGCTGGCCACGTCGCCGCCGGTGCCGACCAGGCGCACGCTGCCGCCGGAGGTGTCGATGCCGGTGGCTTCGAGCGCGCCGGTGTTGTTGACCAGCAGCTGCGACAGCCCGGTGCTGCCGGCCTGCAGCAGGATCTGCCCGCCGTTGGCGCGCAGGGTGCCGCTGTTCTCCACCGCCGCCGCGGCGCCGTCCACCGACTGCGTGGCGGCGGCGACCAGTTGCATGCCGATCGCGCCGGCCGCATCCATGGTCACCTTGACCTGATCGGCGGACAGCAGGCGGATGGCGCCGCCGTCGGCGTGGATGGTGCCGCGGTTGGCGACATGGTTGCCGACCAGGTTGACCGAGCCGCCGTTGCCGGCGCTGATGTTGCCCTGGTTGACCACGCTGGCGGCGCCATGCTCGCCACGCGCGAGCAGGTAGCCGTGCGCGTCGTCCCCGGCCAGGCCCAGCGAACTGGCGACCAGGCCGCCGACGTTCACCTGCGCGTGGTTGCCGAACAGGATGCCGGCGGAGTTGATCAGGAACACGTTGCCATTGGCGCGCAGGCTGCCGTCGATGACGCTGGCGCCGCGGCTGGCGTCGATCAGGTTGAGCGCCACCGCCGAGCTGGACGGCTGCACGAACACCACGCTGGCGTCCTTGCCGACGTTGAAGCTGTTCCAGTTCAGCACGGCCTTGGCGGCGTTCTGATCGATGTGCAGCGTGCTGCCGGTCTGCGACACGGTGGCGCCGGTGGCGCTGGACAGCGACGGCACGCCGCTGGCGTAGGCCGGCGCTGCCAGCGCACAGGCCAGGGCGAAGGGCAGCAGCGGCGCGGCCAGGCGCGCAGCGCCGGCGCCGGTTGCGCCGGCGTGGCCGGCGGCGACTTCGGAGGCGACCTGGAGCACGCCGAGATTGCGGTTGAAGACAAGGCGATAGATGCGGTTCATGGGGATCCCCAGGTCAGAAGGTCAGGCCGAAACGGGCCCAGTAGCGCACATCCTTGCCGTCGCCGGGCCTGGTGGCGCCGGTGGGCTTGGCCGCGGCCAGATCGAACGAGAGCCCGTGCCAGTCGGGCAGCCGGAAGCTGAGGCCGACGCCGGCGCCTTCGAAGGTGGTCACCGCGTCGTACACCGCGCGGTTGGCGCCGTTGGGATAGACCCGGCCGTAGTCGTAGAACACGCTGGCGGTCAGCAACTGGCCCCAGGCGCGGCCACCGAACGGCGAGGCGGCGGTGGCGAAGCCCGGCGCGTCCACCTGATATTCCAGGCCGGAATCGAAGCCGCGGTCGCCGAGCGCGGCGCCGAGCGGGAAGGCGCGCACGCTGGTCGGTCCGCCCAGCGAGAACTGTTCCAGCGGGGTCAGGGTGTCGTCGCTGTACTGGCCGTTGAACCGCAGTTGCAGGCGCTGCGTGGCGGTCAGCCCCTGCAGCCGGGTGTAGCTCAGGCGTGCGACCGTGAAGTGGCGGTCGTGGCGGGCGTACAGGTAGTCGGTCTGCGGCGAGTCGTCGTCGAGCGCGCCGCGCACGCTGACTTGCAGCAGGTCGATGGCGTGACGCTGGCGGTCGTCGTGGCGCACGCTGGCGCCGAGCTCGGCCACGTCGAACTTCTGCTTGGACAACAGCACGCCGAGGCCCTGCAGGCGCGAACTCTCCTTGACCAGGTGCAGCCAGCTCTGCACGCGCCAGGCGTCGGAATTGACGAACTTCCAGTCCAGGCCCAGCGCCGTCTGCTGGGTCGGACCCTGGATGTCGAGCGCGGCGAACGCGCCGTTGTCGAGGTTGACCACGCTGCGCGTATAGGACGCGCTGGCGCTGAGGCCGTCCACGCCGGCGATCGGCACCTGGTAGGCGAGGCTGCCCTGCCAGGTGTTGGCCGGATCCAGCGCATAGGCATAGCTGGCGGACAGGTGGTCGCCCAGGCCGAGCGGGTTGTTCCAGTCCACGCCGAGCTGGGCCCGGTAGCGGCCGATGCTGGGGGTGCCGTAGTTGCTGGCGCCGACGCTGACCTGCAGCGGACGTTCCTCGCTGGCCTGGATCACCACGTCCGTCTCGCCGGGGTTGGCGCCGGGCTTGAGCACGGACGTGGCGGAGACGCCCGGCAGGTCGCGGGTGTACAGCAGCGCCGATTGCAGATCCTGCTGGCGCAGGATCTGGCCCTGCAGGGCCAGGGCGGGGCTGGCGATCAGGCGGTCGTCGTAGCGGCGCGTGCCCTCGACGGTGATCTTGCCGACCCGGCCTTCGACCACGCGGATCTCGACCACCTGGTCCGGCCCCAGGGTCTGCACCGGCAGATAGGCGCGGGCGACCAGGAAGCCGGCCTGGCGATAGGCCTGGGTCAGCGTGTCGGCGATCTGCTGCAGCTGCGCGAAGCTGATCTGGGCCGGCACCGCACCGCCGCCGAGTGCGCGCAGGCGGGCGTCGGCCAGCGCCTGCAGGCGCGCCGGGTCGATCTGCTCGCGTGGATGCTCGCCGACACCGGTCACGCGGATCGCCTGCACCGGGATCGGCGCCGCCGCGTCGGTGGTCGTGCCGGCGGCCGGGGCGGCCTCCTGGGCAACGGCCGGCAAGCAGGTGAGGGTCAAGGCAAGGCCGGCGGCCCACTGAAGCGCACACAGTGCAATCGCCAGCGTGCTGGGACGCGGACGGCAGGAGATCGTCATGATGTTAAGGCGGCGTTAGGATTGAGGCTCGCGCACTGTAGCCTTCCCACCACGAGTCAATCTGAGCAAATCTGAGCGCAAAGTCACTCTTTTGGGGCGCCCCCGACAAGGTGTCGGGGAAATACCCACAGTCGACCGTACGGGCACCCTCAGTGCCGATCGGCCAACGCTACGAGCGCGTGGAGCGCAGGCCTGGGGCAGTCGGGTGCTGGACGGGTGCCTGCCTGGGCCCCGCCCGCCGTCAGCCGCGTCAGGCCGCGGTGGCGCACTGCGCGTCGCGCAGCGCCTGTCGGTAGGCCTTGCTGGTGGCGTCGTTATAGGCCACCAGGATGATCCGCTTGGGCACCGCATGCGCGCGCTGCCAGGCATCGGTCTCGGTGACCGCGATGCGCGCGGCCTGCTGCAGCGGGTAGCCGTAGACGCCGCAGCTGATCGCCGGGAACGCCACCGAATGCAGGCCCATCTGCTCGGCCAGGCGCAGCGCGCGCCAGTAGCAGTTGGCGAGCAGGGCCGGTTCGTTGTGGGCACCGTCGCGCCATACCGGGCCGACGGTATGCAGCACATGCCGCGCCTTGAGCCGATGGCCCGCGGTGGCGCGAACCTCGCCGACCGGGCAGCGCACGCCCGGCTTGAGTTCCGGCAGGTGCCGGCATTCTTCCAGCAGTTCCGGGCCGGCGGCACGGTGGATGGCGCCGTCCACGCCGCCACCGCCGAGCAGGGACTCGTTGGCGGCGTTGACGATCGCGTCCACGTCGAGCTGGGTGATGTCGCCTTGCCAGATTTCGATCTTCATGCGCCGATCTTTAGGGGAGCCGAATGATGGATGCGTGAGGGTGTCGCCACCGCCGCCGCGCGCTGCCACGGCCGCTTAACCGGCCAGCGGCAAGACTGACGCAACCTCATCTCAGCACTTGCGACATGAACCCGAACCCGCCGCCGCCACAGGTCGCCGATGCGCTCGCGCAGGGACAGGTCATCAAGGCGATCAAGCTGCTGCGCGCGCACAGCGGCATGGACCTGCGCAGCGCGAAAGAGCAGGTCGACGCCTGGCTGCTGGCCGGTGCGGCGCGCGCGGTGACCGAGATGCTCGACCGCCACGCGTCCGGCGCGGCGGCGAGGCCGGACACCGCGGTCGAAGCGCACGCGCCGGCGGCGGCCGAGGAGCGGCGCCTGCCGCCGGCGGCGGAACTGGCGCTGCGCCGGGGCGAGCGGCGCACCGCCGCCAAGCTGGTGTTCGCGCACTATCCGGACATGTCGCTGCGCGAGGCACTGGACATGGTGCAGCGGCATCTGCGCTCGGCGCCGACGCTGGGCACCGCGTCGACGGTGGGCACCGGCGATCGCGGCGGGGCCTGGCGCTGGGTGCTGCTGGCGCTGCTGCTGGCCGCGGCGGCGGCCTGGTGGCTGGCGCGCTGAGGCGTGCCGGCGTGGCCGGCGGCTACAGCCAGCGCGCGACCTGCGCGCAGTAGCGGTCGTAGGCGCTGCCGAAGCGCTCGCGCAGGCGCGCTTCCTCGTAGGGAATCACCACCCACTGCAAGGCCAGCAGCGGCAAGGGCAGCAGCAGTGCCGACCAGGGCCAGCCGATCTGCACGCTCAGGCCGGCGTAGCTGAGCACCAGGCTCACGTACATCGGGTTGCGGGTGTAGCGGTACGGACCGCGCACCACCAGGCTGGACGGATCGCGCTCGGGCAGGATCGTGGTGCGGCGTTGCGCGAACAGCGCGAAGCAGGCCAGCGCCAACAACAAGCCGGCGATGGCGGTGATGCCGCCGGCGATCTGCATCCAGACCAGCGCATCGCCCTGCGGCAAGGGTAGGGCGAACAGGTGTTGCAGCAGGGCGCCGAGCAGCATCGCGACGAAGAAGTGCGCCGGGGAGGTCAAACGCACCAGCAGCGGCACGCGCGCAGGGCGGCAGGCGTCCTGCTCCGAAACTAGATTGCTCAACGCCCCCTCCCTGTGTTGTCAGACTCCCGGCGCGGCTACTCTACCGCACCGTCGCTTGCGGGCGCCAAAGCGCGGCGTCCGCCGAGAGTTGGCAACAGCTAGACTGCGTCCCTGGCAAGGAGGAAACAAGGCAAAGGAGCGGCATGAGCGGATTGACGGATTTCCATGTTTTCTGGGGCGTGGCGATGACCGTCGCCGAGGCGCAATCCGCATCGGTCGAGCAGGAGTTCGCCAGCGGCCTGTATGGCGAATACCTCGCGCACGGCTCGCCGAAGAACAGCAGGAAATGGTTGTCCACGCGCCTGGAAAACGCCTTTGTCTGTTTGCACGAAAAGCCGGTGTGGATCGGTGAGCCGGCCTGGGCCTACCATCAGGGCCAGCCGATGGTGTTCCTGCATCAGGTACACGTGCCGCCGTCGGCGCAGCACATCAAGGAAAAAATGGCGCTTGGCGATACTGTCTACCTGTTTGGATCAAACCATCGTCTGCAAAGGGCGACGGGGGAGATCCGGTCGGACGTCTATCGGACGGTGGTGCAGACCCTTGAAGGGCACACCGCATACGAAATCCTGGAATAGGATGCGCCAGCGTCGCTGCCCCGCCCGCTGCCGGATGTGCCTCGCGCCGGCTGCCTGCAACGCTGCAAGCTGCGTGCGTTGTGCTCGCTGCGGCGTCTTTGCCGCGCGAGTCGATGGCGCCTTTGGCATCAGGCCCCGCTACGCTGATGCGTGCCTGGTCGATGCCGGCATTACGCCCGCGCGTCGGCTTGGTGCGCGCTGAATCCTCCCGTCTTTCCTCCCACCGGTTTCTCTCCATGCCCACACCGCAAGCCGCTGCCGACACCGCTCCCGTTTCACGCCGCCGGGTCATCCTCGAAGACGACATCGACGGCTTCACGCCGGCGCAGCTGTTGCTGCTGCAATCGCCCGAGGTGGAGGTGCTCGGCATTTCGGTGGTCAGCGGCAACATCTGGCGCGACGAGGCGCTGGCGCACACCCGGCGCCTGCTCGAGATCGCCGGGCGCGGCGAGGTGCCGGTGCTGCCCGGCCCGGTGTTCCCGCTGCTCAACAGCGAACTGGCCACCGAGCGCTGGGAGGCGCTGTACGGCAAGTTGCTGTGGAAGGGCGCGTGGACCCGGCAGTGGGTCGAGCACGACACGGTGCAGAGCGCGCCGCGCTACCACGCCCACGACGTGGTCCCGGACCTGCCGCTGGGCAATCCCACGGTGGTGCAGGCAGCCAGCGAGCCGGCGGCCTTGTTCATGATCCGCAAAGTGCGCGAGTTCCCCGGCGAGGTCAGCATCGTCGCCACCGGGCCGCTGACCAACCTGGCGCTGGCGCAGCGGCTGGACCCGGACTTCGCCTCGCTGGCCAAGGAACTGGTCTACATGGGCGGCAGCCTCAATCCGCGGCAGCGCCGAGACAGTGTGTCGGCGGCGCAGTTCGCCCGCGAGTTCGTCAATTCGCCGCGGCGCGAGTTCAACATCCGCTGGGACCCGGAGGCGGCCAGCATCGTGATGCGTTCGCCGTGGCGGCGCATGGTGATGGTGCCGGTGGATCCGTCCACCGCCACCGAACTGACCCCGCACCTGCTGGCGCGGATGAGCGCCGCCGATACGCCGATCGGCCATGCGCTGCGCCGGCGCGAGCCGGGCTTCCCGATGTGGGACGAGCTGGCCACCGCGCTGTGGCTGCGCCCGGAACTGGCCACCGTCAGCGAGACCCTGTACGTGGACACCAACACCGAGTTCGGCGCCGGCTACGGCGACATCCTGTCGTGGGCGCCGGGCTACCAGCCGGGCCTGGGCGAACAGGCGCAGCAGGTGGTGCGCGAGGTCGACGTGGACGCGATCGAGCAGTTGCTGGTGGAGCGCCTGACCGCGCCGCAGCCGCCGGCGCTGGGCGCACCGCTGCCGGAGTAGGCAGGTCCATCGGCCCGCGGCCGGTCGGGTGTCGCGCCCCGGACCATCGCGCCGTGCCTGCCAGGCCGCGACGCGGCGGACGCGTGGCGGGAGCACGCGCCGTGGCCGGGCCGGTTGCGCGAACCGCGCGTTGCAGGCGACGCTGGCGATCGACAGCGTGCACCGTTCCCCCCATCGAGACGAGCTCATGCAGATCCCAGAGACCTGGCAGGCCGGTATCCAGCGCAACGCCGAGCTGCTGCGCGGCTATGCGCAACTGCTGCAGGACTTCGCGGCGCCGCCGCCACCGCCAGCGTCGCAGGAGGGCGGGGTCATCGCCCCGCTGGTGGCGGCCACGCGCGCCGACGGCACCGCCGCAGGGCGGCACGCGCAGCAGGCGCTGGCGCAGATCGAACGCGGCAATCGGCAGCTGTGCGCGGTGACGCGGCCGCTGCCGGCGCGTGCCGAGGCCGATGCGGCGCGCGTGCAGGCGGCGCTGGCCGGCGGCGGCGACGGCGGTGCGCTGGCCGGGGTGCCGTTCGTGGTCAAGGACCTGTTCGATGTCGCCGGCCTGGCGACCACCGCCGGCGCCGCGCTGCGCGCCGACGCGGCGCCGGCCACGCGCGATGCGGCGGTGGTGCAGCGCCTGGCCGAGGCCGGCGCGGTGCTGGTCGGCACCGCCAACATGGACGAGTTCGCCTACGGCTTCGCCACGGTCAACGCGCACTACGGCACCACCGTCAATCCGCACGATCCGCAGCGCCTGGCCGGCGGTTCCTCCGGCGGCTCGGCGGCGGCGGTGGCGGCGCGCTGGGTGCCGTTCGCGCTGGGTTCGGACACCAACGGCTCGATCCGCGTGCCGGCGGCGCTGTGCGGCGTCTACGGCCTGCGCCCGAGCCATGGCAGCCTGGCGGTGGATGGTGTGTTCCCGTTCGTCGAGGCCTTCGACGTGGTCGGGCCGTTCGCGACCACGGTCGCCGACCTGCGCGTGGTGTACGACGCCATGCGCGGGCAGCGGCTGCGGCCGCTGGACGGCGCCGGCCTGCGCGTGGCGCGCCTGGACGGGTGGTTCCGGCGCAATCTCGATCCGCACCTGGACGCCGGCCTGGCCGCGCTGCACGACGCGCTGGGCGGCAACGCCTGGCGCGAACTGCCGCAGGCCGAACGCGCCCGCGCCGCGGCCTTCGTGATGACCGCGGCCGAGGGCGGCTATCGCCATCGCCAGGCGCTGGCCGCGCAGGGCGACCGCTTCGATCCGGCCACCCGCGAGCGCCTGCTCGCCGGGCTGCAGGTGCCCGCCGCGGCCATCGCCGACGCGCAGCGCTTCGGCGCTTGGTTCGCCGAGGCGATGCAGCGCCTGTGGGACGAGGTCGACGTGCTGCTGGCGCCGGCCACGCCGTGCGCGGCGCCGCGGCTCGACCATGTGACGATCCGAATCGGCGGGGTGGCGGAGGCGGCGGGGGCCACAGTCGGCGTGGTCCACGAGCCGAGGAGGCGGGGGCGGGGCGC
>JBEVKG010000376.1:0-7211 GCA_040509765.1 Xanthomonas sp. | reverse complement strand
CCCTCTGCCACCGGGAGAGGGGTTGGGGTGAGGGTCCGGCATCAAGCGTTGCTGTACGAACAACGTACAAACAGAAAAGGCAGCCGCGAGGCTGCCTTTTCTGTTTGTCATCCGATTCGACCCATCTGGATCGAATCAGCGGCTTGACGCTCTTGGATCAGCACTCAGCCGGCGCGCCGCCCTGCAGCGGCGCGCGGCGCCAGGCTCACTCCTCGGCGAGCATCTGGGTGAGCTTCTCGCGCGCCGGCTTGGCCAGCTTCTTGTTCTCCAGCGCGAAACGGATGGTCGCCTCGACCAGGCCCAGGTGGGTACCGCAGTCGAAACGGGTGCCCTCGAAGCGGTAGGCGTCGACTTCTTCGCTCTTCAGCAGCGCGGCGATGGCGTCGGTCAGCTGGATCTCGCCGCCGGCACCGGTGCCGGTGCTTTCCAGCAGTTCGAAGATCTTCGAGCTGAGCACGTAGCGCCCCACCACCGCCAGATCGCTCGGCGCATCTTCCGGCTTGGGCTTCTCGACGATCTGCGCGATGCGGCCCTTGCGGCCATCGAAGGCCTCGGTGGCCACGATGCCGTAGCTGGCGGTGTTCTCGTGCGGCACGTCTTCCACCGCGATCACGCTGGCACCGCTGCGCTCGTTGAGATCGGCCATCTGCTTGAGCGCACCGTCGCCGCGGTTCCAGATCAAGTCGTCCGGCAGCAGCACCGCGAACGGCTCGTCGCCGATCACCGACTTGGCGCACAGCACGGCGTGGCCGAGGCCCAGCGCTTCGGCCTGGGTCACGAAGATCGCGCGCACGCCCTCGGGCAGCACGTGACGGATCATTTCCAGCTGCTCGTGCTTGCCGGCACGCTCCAGCTTCTGTTCCAGTTCGTAGGCCTTGTCGAAATAATCCGCGACCGCGTGCTTGTAGCGATTGGTGACGAAGATCAGGGTGTCGCAACCGGCTTCGATCGCCTCGTCCACGGCGTACTGGATCAGCGGCCGATCGATGATCGGCAGCATTTCCTTGGGAACGGTCTTGGTGGCGGGAAGGAAGCGGGTACCCAAACCTGCCACCGGGAATACTGCCTTGCGGATTCTCTTGCTCATCAGAGCCTTCTGGCCTCGCGTGCGGGGAATGGAACGATGGTAGCCGAGCCGTCGTGACCGTCTTGCTGACGCAAGGGCGCGAACTCCGGCATGGTCATGCGCAGCACCTTCTCGATGGTGTCGCTGTCGTAGTCGGCCACCGCGGCGCGCAACTGCTGCACGCCGCGCAGTACGTCCTCGCGCGAGAAGCTGCGTACGCCGGCCTCGAGGATCTTCGGATGCGAGGTCGGCCGATAGTTCTCGTCGGCGTAGAACAAGGTCTCGTGCAGCTTCTCGCCCGGCCGCAGGCCGGTGTAGACGATGGCGATGTCGCGCCCGGGCTGCTTGCCCGCCAGCCGGATCATCTGCTCGGCGAGCAGACGGATCGGCACCGGCTCGCCCATGTCCAGGGTGTAGATGGCGCCATGCGACGCAGACGCCGCGGCCTGCACGATCAGCTGGCTGGCTTCGGGAATGGTCATGAAGTAGCGCGTCACCTGCGGATCGGTGACCGTCACCGGACCGCCCTGGCGGATCTGTTCGCGGAACAGCGGCACCACGCTGCCGGCCGAGTCCAGCACATTGCCGAAGCGCACCGTCACGAAGCGCGTGCTCACCGCCTGATCGTCCAGCGACTGGCACACCATCTCCGCGTAGCGCTTGGACGCGCCGAGCAGGTTGACCGGGTTGACCGCCTTGTCGGTGGAAATGAACACGAAGGTCGAGACCTTGGCCGCGACGCAGGCACGCGCCACGTTCTCGGTGGCCAGCACGTTGTTGCGCACCGCCTCGCGGCACTGCCGCTCCAGCAGCGGCACCTGCTTGTAGGCGGCGGCATGGAACACGGCGTCCGGCTCGGCCACGCGCATGGCGTGGCGGATCACCGCCGGATCGCCGCAATCGCCCAGCACGCAGTCGATCTCCAGGTCGGGGAAGGTGCGGTGCAGGTCGGCATGGATGGTGATCAGCGCCAGTTCGTTGATCTCCAGCAGCACGATCTTGCGCGCGCCGTGACGCGCGCACTGCCGGCACAATTCCGAGCCGATCGAACCGCCTGCGCCGGTGACCAGCACGGTACGCCCGGACAGCCAGCCCTTGATCAGCTTCCAGTCCGGGGTCACCGGCTTGCGCCCGAGCAGGTCCTCGATCGCGACCTCCTTGAGTTCGCCCGGCAAGTAATGCCCCTCGAGCACGTCGAGCAGGCGCGGCACGGTACGGAACGGCAGGCCGGTGCCTTCGCAGATCGCCACCACCCGCTGCATGCCGGCCGCGTCCAGCGACGGGATGGCGATGACCAGCAGCTTGGCCGCGGTTTCCTTGGCGATCGCGCCGGCTTCGTCGATGCTGCCCAGGATCGGCAGGCCCTGCAGCTTGGCGCCGTGCAGGTGACCTGCGTCGTCGACGAAGCCCACGGGCTGGTAGGCACCGGACCGGCGCAGGTCGCGCACCAGTGCCTCGGCCGCCCGGCCGGCGCCGACGATCAGCACGCGCCGCGCGGTATCGTCCGAATGGGCGATCTGATAGTCCTTCCAGGCGCGGTAGAGCAGACGCGGTGCGCCGAGCAGCGCCGACAGCGCGAACGGATACACCATCAGCACCGACAGCGGGATCGCATCGAAACGGCTGTAGGCCAGCCCCAGCACGATCGCCACCAGGCCATAGAAGCTGGCCTTGAAGATATTGAGCAGGTCGGGAACGCTGGCGAAGCGCCACAGGCCGCGGTACAGACCGACCTTCCAGAACACCAGCCCCTGCGCCACCAGCACGATGGCGGTGTTGAGGTTCCACAACGGCAGCGGGTGCTCGCCGGGAAGCATGGTGTAGCGCGCGGCGTGCAGCAACTGCCAGCAGACCCAGACGATGGCCAGATCGTGGAGGACCACGGAGGCCTTGGGAAACAGCTCGGTGACTCGGTCGCGCGTGGAAAGCATCAGTAATCCGTAAGAGTTCGGCGCATCCGGTTGCGCAAAGCCAGCCAAAGCACACCTGCCGAACAGAACCAGGCGATCGTCAGACCGGCCTGCGTGCCCGCCTCCAGCGGCCTGCCCAGCCGCGCAATTGTAATCGCGACAATGCTGAACAGACCGTAGGCGAGCGTGACGACAGTATGGCTACTGCCGGTGTGTACCCAACGCTGATAAAAATGTTGCGCGTGCGGTTGCCACCAGCGTTCGCCGGCGAGCATGCGCGAGGCGAGCGTGAAGCCTGCGTCGATGGCAAAGGCCGACAGCGGCAAGGCCGGCAGCCAAGGCGCCTGTCCACCGGCGACGATGCACCAGGCGAACAACGCGGCAATCAGGTAACCCAGCGCGCCGCTGCCGACATCGCCGAGGAAAATGCGCGCCCGCGGGTAGTTGAACGGCAAAAATCCCGCGCAGGCCACCAGCAGCACCCAACATGGCCAACGCAGCGGCTCAGGCAGCAACCAGGCGAATCCCAGGGCGGCGAGCATCGCCTGGCTGCTGGCCAGACCATTGATGCCATCCATGAAATTCCAGATGTTGATCAGCGAAACCGTTGCCAACCACACCAACGCGACCATCCACAGCGGTTGGCTCGCGTTGTAGACAAGTGCAGCGAGCAGGGTCGCGGCCACCACGTGCACCAGCAAGCGCAGCACCGCCGACAAGGAGCGATGGTCGTCCCACCAGCCGATGCCGGCGACCAGCAGCAGGCCGGCCGCGAAGGTGGCGATGTCGGGACCGTGCTGCGGCCACTGCAGCGCCGCCCAGCCGCAGGCCAGCAGGACCGCGGCCACGATCGCCACGCCGCCGCCGCGCGGCGTCGCCACGGTGTGGCTGCGCCGCTCGCCGGGCGCGTCCATCAGCTTGCGTTTGAGTGCATAGCGGCGCGACAGCCAGGTGCCGGCCGCGCTCACTGCCCCGAGCGCCAAGAGCAGCGCGGCTCCTGCGATGGGCATTACACCACCGCGTAGTTGAGCAGTGGCTTGACCGTACCCCACTCCTTGCAGCTAGGGCATTGCCAGTGGTGGGTCCGCGCGCCGAAGCCACAGCGGGTGCAGCGGTAGCTTGGATTGCGCACCAGCAACTGGTCGGTGATGTGCTTGAGGTCCTGCAGGGTCGCGGTGGAGTCGGCGCCCTCGGCCAGGGTCAGGTCGATCAGCGCCGATTCGCCACGCACCGACGGGCGGTCCTTGAGCTGCCGGCCCAGATAGGAACGCGCGGCGGAAATGCCTTCCTGCGACTCCATCAGGCGGGTCAGCGCCAGCACAGGGGCGATGCCGCGGTAGTGCTCGGTCATCTCCGACAGAAACGCGCGCGCGCCGCTGAGGTCCTGGCCGCGGCGATAGCACTCCATCAGCGCCGGCATGATCTCCGGCAGATAATCCGGGTCGTGGCGCGCAGCGCGCTCGAAGGCGCGGATGGCGGCCTCGTCGTTGCCGTCGTCGACGTCGATGCGCCCTTCCAGGATGCCGGCGCGCACCGACTTGGCGTCGGCCTGGTAGGCGCGCGCGATCGCCGCCCGCGCCAGGTCGTTCTTGCCCGAGGCGCGATAGCGGTCGGCCAGCTCGCATTCGAATTGCGCGATCAGCTTGCCCATCGGCTCGCCCGTCACCTCTTCGTAGCGGGTGGCGTTGTCGATGGCCTTCTCCCAGTCGCGCTCGGCCTGGTAGATGCTGATCAGGTGCTTGAGCGCCTGCGGCGCGCGCTGATCGATCTGCGCCAGTTCGGTGAACACGGTCTCGGCGCGGTCCAGCAGCCCGGACTTCATGTAGTCCTCGCCCAACGCCAGCAGCGCCTGCACACGTTGCGCGTCGCTCAGGTCGCCGCGCTGGACCAGGCCCTGGTGCAGGCGGATGGCACGGTCGACCTCACCGCGGCGGCGGAACAGGTGGCCCAGCGCGACCTGGGTCTCGAACGTTTCCTTGTCCAGTTCGGCGATGTGCAGGAACAGCTCGATCGCCTTGTCCGGCTGCTCGTTGAGCAGGTAGTTGAGGCCGCGGAAATAGGTGCTGGAAAGCCGGCTGACCTGGGTATCGCCATGGCGCTGGCCGCCACGGCGGCCGATCACCCAGCCGCTCAGCGCCGCCAGCGGCAGGAACAGGAAGAACCAGAACCACTCGGTCAGAAAGTCCATCGAAGATCAGCGTCCGTCCGAGGGCTGGGCATGGGAGGAAACCGGCGCGACGGCCGGCGCAGCGGCGTTCGCGGCCTTGTTGGCGCGGCGCAGCTTGGCATACAGGGGGATCACCAGGGCCGCCAGTACCAGCGAGGCGCCGATCAGCACGCCGGCGAACAGCGAGACGATGATGGCGATGCCGGAAGTGGTGGCGATGCTGGAGAACACGAAGTTGATCTGGATCGGCTGCGAATTGAGCGACCCGATGACCAGGCCGGCCAACAGCAACACCAGCAGGATCAGCAGTCGTGCAATCTTCATGGGCAACTCCAGCGTCGGGAGACACTAGATTAGCCGAACAGGCGTGGATTCCGGCAAGCGCCGGACGCAGGGCTCAGGGCGTGTCGGATTCGACCGGGACGACGCCGCTCACGCGCTCGCGCAATTCCTTGCCGGGCTTGAAATGCGGCACGTGCTTGCCGGGAAGCGCGACGGACTCGCCGGTCTTGGGATTGCGTCCCAGGCGCGGCGGCCGGTAATGCAGGGAAAAGCTGCCGAAGCCGCGGATCTCGATGCGATCGCCGCCGGACAGGGCACCGCCCATCATTTCCAACAACGACTTCACCGCCAGATCGACGTCGTCCGACTTCAGATGCGCTTGCTTGCGCGCCAGGATTTCGATCAGTTCGGATTTGGTCATTACGGATTCGTGCAGTGGGGTCGCAACCTGGCACGGCCCGGGAACACCGGGCCGTGCCAGTAACGCTGCGTGTGGCGGATTACTCGGACTTGTTGCCGTTCAACTGCGCACGCAGCAGCGCGCCCAGCTGGGTGGTGCCGCCCGACGCGGACTGGTATTCCTCCAGCACTTCGCGCATTTCGGCATCGTCCTTGGCCTTGATCGACAGCTGCAGGGTGCGGCCCTTGCGGTCCATGCCCACGAACTTGGCTTCGATCTTGTCGCCGACCTTCAGGTGCTGGCTGGCGTCGTCGACGCGCTCGTTGGCGATGTCGCGCGCGGCGACGTAGCCTTCGATGCCGTCGGCCAGGTCGATCGTGGCGCCCTTGGCGTCCACTTCACGCACCACGCCCTCGACCTTCGAGCCCTTCGGGTTGGCGGCCATGTACTGGCCGAACGGATCCTGCTCCAGCTGCTTGACGCCCAGGCTGATGCGCTCGCGCTCCGGGTCCACCGCCAGCACCACGGCTTCCAGCGTGTCGCCCTTCTTGAAGTTGCGCACGATGTCTTCGCCGGTGGTGTTCCAGCTGATGTCGGACAGGTGCACCAGGCCGTCGATGCCGCCGTCCAGGCCGATGAAGATGCCGAAGTCGGTGATCGACTTGATCTGGCCGGACACCTTGTCGTTCTTCTTGTGGGTGGCGGCGAAGGTCTCCCACGGATTGGCGGCGACCTGCTTCATGCCCAGCGAGATGCGGCGACGCTCTTCGTCCACGTCCAGCACCATCACTTCGACTTCGTCGCCGACCTGCACGACCTTGGACGGGTTGACGTTCTTGTTGGTCCAGTCCATCTCGGACACGTGCACCAGGCCTTCCACGCCCGGCTCGATCTCGACGAACGCGCCGTAATCGGTGACATTGGAGACCTTGCCGAACACGCGGCTGTTGGCCGGGTAGCGACGCGCGATGTTGTCCCACGGATCCTCGCCCAGCTGCTTCAGGCCGAGGCTGACGCGGTTGCGCTCGCGATCGAACTTCAGCACGCGCACGTCCAGCTCGTCGCCGACGTTGACCACTTCGGACGGATGGCGCACGCGCTTCCAGGCCATGTCGGTGATGTGCAGCAGGCCGTCGATGCCGCCCAGGTCCACGAACGCGCCGTAGTCGGTCAGGTTCTTGACGACGCCGGTGACGATCGCGCCTTCCTGCAGCTTGTCCATCAGCTGCTCGCGCTCTTCCGAGTGCTCGCTTTCGACGACAGCGCGACGCGAGACCACGACGTTGTTGCGCTTGCGGTCAAGCTTGATGAGCTTGAATTCCAGCTCCTTGCCTTCCAGGTAGGCCGGATCGCGCACGGGGCGCACATCGACCAGGGAACCCGGCA
>JBEVKG010000375.1:0-28984 GCA_040509765.1 Xanthomonas sp. | reverse complement strand
CACCGCCCCCGCCGCGACGGACATGGTGGTGGCTGGCCCGCCGCCGTCGGACATCGCCACCTGGCGCACCAAGCTGCACATGGCGCTGGTGCGGCAGATGGATCTGCGGCGCATGGACGTGCGCAGCATGGACGACAGCGCACTGCGCGACAGCACCATCAACCTGATCGACGACATCATCAAGCGCGAGTTCAGCGATCTGCCTGCGGACATCAGCCCGCGCAGATTGGCCAAGCAGGTGCTGGACGAGGCGATCGGACTGGGACCGCTGGAAGACCTGATCGACGATCCGACCGTCACCGAAATCATGGTCAACTCCCATGACGACATCTTCATCGAACGTGCCGGACGCATCCAGAAGTCCGAGGTGGTGTTCTCCAACGAACGCGCCTGCCTGGCCGCGATCGAGCGCATCGTCACTCCTCTGGGACGACGCATCGATGAGAGCTCGCCGCTGGTCGATGCGCGCCTGAAGGATGGCTCGCGCGTCAACGCGGTGATTCCGCCGGTCGCGCTGCGCGGTCCCAGCATCAGCATCCGCAAGTTCGCCACGCGCCGGTTGCTGGGCGAGGACTTGCTGAAGTTCGGCTCGCTGAACGAGGCGATGCTGGAGTTCCTGATCATGGCGGTGCGCGAGCGCCGCAATATCGTCGTGTCCGGCGGTACCGGCTCGGGCAAGACCACCCTGCTGAACATCCTGTCGAACTTCATCCCCGACGGCGACCGCGTGGTCACCATCGAGGACGCGGCGGAACTGAAACTGGTGCAGCCCAACCTGGTGGCGCTGGAAGCCCGCCCACCCAACATGGAGGGCAAGGGCCAGATCACCATTCGCGACCTGGTCAAGAACGCGCTGCGTATGCGTCCGGACCGCATCGTGGTCGGTGAGTGCCGTGGCGGCGAGTGTCTGGACATGCTGCAGGCGATGAATACCGGCCACGAAGGCTCGCTGACCACCGCGCACGCCAACAATCCGCGCGAGACGCTGTCGCGCCTGGAAGTGATGGTGATGATGGCCGGCATGGAACTGCCGATGGTCGTGGTGCGCGAGCAGATCGCCTCGGCGGTCAACCTGATCGTGCACCAGCGGCGCTATCCCTGCGGCTCGCGCAAGGTCAGCCACATCACCGAAATCACCGGCATCGAAAGCGGCACCATCCAGATGCAGGACCTGTTCCTGTTCAAGCCCACCACCTACCACGGTCCCGACGGCAAGGTTGCCGGTAATTTCGTGGCGACCGGTGCGGTACCCGAGTTCTACGAGGAACTCGCCGAGCGCGGTGTGTCGGTCGACCTGGGCATCTTCCGCAGCCAGGGAGGCGCGCGCTGATGGGCCTGTGGCTGATCGCCCTGCTGGTGTTTGCCGGGACCGCGGTGGCCATCCTGCTGATCGCACGCTCCAGCGAGCAGTTCCTGAAGCGCTACCGCGAGAGCTTCATGGACCAGGCCCGCATGAACCTGGCGGACATGTTCCTGTTCCTGGATCCGGCCCAGGTCTACATGATCAGCGCCGTGGTGATGGTGGTCATTCCACTGATCGTCTGGATGCTGACCGGCAGCCTGATCATTGCTGTGCTGATCGGTATCTTCCTGCTCTTTGCGCCGCGCAAGATCTACGCGTTCCTGCGCAAGCGCAGGCTGGAGCAGATCCAGGAGCAGCTTCCCGACGCATTGCAGATGCTGTCCAGCAGCCTGCGCGCCGGCGTCGGCTTCGCGCCGGCGATGGAAGTGCTGGTCCACGACGGGCAGCCGCCGCTGGCGCAGGAACTGGCGCTGGTCCTACGCGAGCAGCACATGGGCATCCGCGCCGATGAGGCGATGGAGAACTTCAGCAAGCGCGTTCCCATCACCGACGCGGAGCTGTTCGTCTCGGCGGTCAATATTTCGCGCGAAGTCGGCGGCAATCTGGCGGAAACCCTGGCGACCCTGGCCGAGACGCTGCGCCGGCGCCTGACGATGGAGAAGAAGGTGAAAGCGCTGACCGCCCAGGGCCGCCTGCAGGGCATCGTCATGGCGATGCTGCCGGTGTTCCTGATCGGCTATCTCAGCCTGATGTACAGCGAAACCATGCAGCCGATGTTCCATAGCTGGCACGGCTGGGTGGTGATCACCATCTGCCTGGTCATGGAATATCTGGGCTACCGTCTCTGCAAGAAGATCATGACGATCGACGTATGACCTGGATGCTCGCCCTCGTCGCGCTTCTTGCCGCTGGCGCCGTCGCGCTGGTGGTGATCGGCACGCGCGGAGTGATCCGCGAAGTCGAGCTGGAAGACCGGACCTATTACGATCCGCTGCCGCGACTGATGCAACTGATGTGGCCGTTGGTGACGGTGCTGACACGGCGCATCGCCCCGCGCCTGAGCGTCGCGCAGTTGGAGCAGACCCACCGCCAGCTACAGGCGGCCGGCCAGGACTACACGCTGACGCCGGAAGAGTTCTATGGCCTGCGCATGGCCAGCGCCCTGGTGGTGATCACCTTCTTCCTGCTGTGCACCGGCATGCTTGGCCACCTGGGCATCGGCTCGGGCCTGATGTGCCTGCTGTTCGGCGGCGTGCTCGGCTGGCTGTATCCCGCCCTGTGGCTCGGCGAGCGCCGCAAGGCGCGGCAGAAGACCGTGGTGCGCGACCTGCCGATCTATCTGGACTTCATCACCATGGCGGTCGAGGCCGGCCTGAACGTCACCGGCGGCATCGAACAGGCAGTCGCGAAGGGACCCTCAGGTGCGCTGTCGCAGGAGTTCTCGCGCATGCTGCGCGATCTGCGCGCGGGTCTGCCACGCGCCGAAGCGCTGCGGCGCATGGCTGAGCGCATGGACATCGCGCAGATCACCAGCTTCACCAGCGCGCTGATCCAGGCCGACAAGGTCGGCGCCAATCTGAGCGACACGTTGCGCGCGCAGGCCAACCAGCGCCGCGAGGAACGCTTCCTGCGCGCCGAGAAGCTGGCGCTGGAAGCGCCAGTGAAGATGATGCTGCCGCTGGTGATGTTCTTCTTCCCGCTGATCTTTCTGTTCCTGGGGTACTTCATCTACTTGAAGATGCTGCAGGAGGGGATCCTGTGAAGCGTGGTTGCATCGAGCGCAGCGCCGGTACCGCGATCCCGCACGTGTGGGCGGCTGATACCTGGTGGTCGCGCGCGCGTGGGTTGCTGGCACGTCCGGCACTGGCCGCCGATGGATCGGAGGCCTTGCTGATCCGCCCCTGTGCCAGCGTGCATACCATCGGTATGGGCTACCCGCTGGATCTGGTGTTCCTGGGCCACGACGAGGTCGTGCTGGAGTGGCGCGAGAACGTCAGGCCGTATCGCACCGCACTGTGCCGGCGCGCCGCGGTCACCATCGAGTTCCATGGCGGTGCGCTGGACCGCCTGCAACCGCAACGCGGCGAACACTGGCACTGGCGCGCCACCGCGTTGGTGCCTTCCTCTCCGGGAGTCCGCTCATGAAAGCACGCGTCCGCACAATGCGCAGCCGCTCGTCGATGCGCGGCCAATCCATGGTGGAACTGGTGATCATCACACCGGTGCTGCTGTTCCTGTTGCTCGCTGTCATCCAGGCGGTGCTGCTGTACCGCATGAAATCCACGCTCGATTACGCCGCGCTGATGGCGGCGCGCGCGGGCGCGGTGAGCGGGGTGGACCGCATGGAGATGCGCAAGGGCTTCGCCAAGGGCATGATGCCGCTGTATGCCCACGACACGGGCCAAGCCGCGCTTGAAGTGGCATACGCCAAGGCGTTCGCCGACCTCTCCCTGCATGGCCGCATCACGGTCGTCAACCCAACGCGGGCCGCATGGAGCAACTTCCGCGAACGCCAGTACAACGGCCAGTACGCGTTGCCGAACGACACGCTCGCCTATCGCAGCGACGCGGTCGGCAGCAGTGGCGTCAATGTCCAGGACGCGAACATCCTCAAGATCAAGGTGGTCTATGACGCGCCCCTGGTCGTCCCCTTCGTCGGCTGGGTACTCGGCGGAAAATCCCAGTATCTGAAGTCGGGCACCTTCGAGTCCTCTCCGCTGCAGCCACTCACCAATCGCCTGCCCATCGAGAGCTATGCCATCGTGCGCATGCAGTCGCCCATCTATACGCAGGGCAACCTGGACAAGTGATGCGTCGGTGCGCGCTGCTGGCTTGCGTCGCGGCGCTGTGCCAGGCCGCTTTCGGCGAGGTGCGCGCCGAAGAAGCTGCATTCTCGGGCGTCGCTCAGGTGACGACCAACGAGCTTGGCGGCCTGAGCCGGATCCAGCCACGCGGCGCCGCGCAGCCGGCGACGGTGCTCTTTCGCGACGACGCGCTGCGCATCCAATTCAAGGATGCCAGCGGTAAGCCCTATGCGCTGATCCTGGCAAAGGACGCCCCGACCGGCTGGATCGTGGACCAGCAGGGCGGCGCCATGCCCGTTCCCGGTATGCGCTGGCCACTGCGCTTCGATCCGGAGCACCCCTGCGCGGGTCTTGGCATGTTCGCCGACTGCCAGCGTGGCGACAGCGGCTTGCGCGCGGGCCGCCCCGCGGTGCAATGGCGTTACCGCCTGGTCAACCCGGACGGTCCCGGCAGGACCCGCCAAGGCACGATGTGGCTGGATCGCGAGACCGGCCTGGTGCTCGCCTATCGCGGCAAGACCGGGCTGGAACAACAGCAGCAATGGGACATCCAACGCGTCGACTATGGCCCGCAGCCGGACGCGTTGTTCCAGCCCCCCGACCTCGCCCATTGACGCCGCTTCCGCTGCGAACCAAGTACACGTCGCCCATCGCTATCTTTGGTCGACGCGGATTCATGGTTCGGCGGCAAGATCGGTCGACCTCCCGTTACACTAGTTTTGTTCGTCCCCCGACAAGGAGTATCTCCGTGAAAAGAGCAGTAGCGGCGACGTTGGCCCTGGCCGTCATCGCAAGTCTGAGCGCCTGCAAGAAGCATGAGCAGCCCGCGCATTCCGACGGTCAGGCAACGCCCCCCACGGCGACCGCCAGCAGCACGCAGGACGCTCCCGCACAGCAACCTTCCACCAGTGCGGCATTCGACCCGGCCAGCTTGCCGGTGTCCGACGTGCCGTTGGGAGACTTCCCCTACATCGCACTGCCCAGCGGATATGTCACCGGCAACAAACCGGATGGTGCCGACTTCGATCAAGTTCCGTTCTGGACCGGCGATCGCCTGCAACCGGTCGAGGGCAAGGTCTGGTCGGCGCAGATCAATGCGGCCGACGGTAAAACGTTCTCGGACATCGAGCTGGAACGTAACATCGAGGCCATGGTCACCGCGCTCGGCGGCAAAAAGATTTTCGACGGCCGGATTCCCGAAGCGGCCACGCAGAAGATCAAGGAATGGCCGCGCGATGTCGCCACCAAGTACAACAGCGGCCTCGGCGATATCTGGAACAACCCGGTACAGGTGTTCGTGGTGCATCGGGCCGACCGCGATATCTGGATCCACCTGTGCAGCTACCAATTCGGCGGCGGCCTGCTGATCGCCGAGACCAAGCCACTGCAAGTCACCGCCAGCCTGCTGCCGGCCAGCGAACTGAAGACGCAGATCGACAAGACCGGCAAGGTGGCGCTGCACGTCAACTTCGCCACCGACAAGACCGACATCCTGCCCGATTCGCAGCCGCAGATCGCGCAGGTCGTGCAATTGCTCAAGCAGGACGCCGCGTTGAAGCTGGCCGTCAACGGCTACACCGACGGCACCGGCGATGCCGCACACAACAAAGCGCTGTCGGAAGGACGCGCCAAGGCGGTGGTCGCCGCGCTCGTCGCGCAGGGCATCGATGCCTCGCGCCTGACAGCGGCCGGCTTCGGCGATGCCGATCCGGTGGCGGACAATGCGACCGAGCAAGGCAAGTCGCAGAACCGCCGCGTCGAGCTGGTGAAGAAGAGCTGAGCGCACTGGGTACCGCTGCCTGCGGTCACCCACCGATGCGTGCGGGTCGCGGTGCGGCGTAACGGCATAGCCGGTTGCGTCGCATCGTCGACATCACGGCACGCCCGCTCGTTTGCCGGCATGCGTTCCCACGGTCGAACGCGCTCCCCCCATGGCGATCCACGTCTCATGCGTATCCTGATTCTCGGTGCCGGCGCGACCGGCGGTTATTTCGGCGGACGCCTGGCCCAGGCCGGCGTCGATGTCAGTTTCCTGGTGCGGTCGCCGCGGGCCGCGCGCCTGCAGCGCGATGGTCTGCGTATCCGCAGTCCGCGCGGCGATGCGGCGATCGCGGTGAACACGCTCACCGCCGAAGCGCTCGCCGGTGCGGCGCAGGCGCGGCCGTTCGATCTGGTGTTGCTCAGCTGCAAGGCCTACGACCTGGACAGTGCGCTGGACGCGGTGGCGCCGGCGGTACACGACGGCACCAGCGTGTTGCCGATCCTCAATGGCCTGCGCCACTACCGGGCGCTGGATGCGCGCTTCGGTGCGCAACGGGTGATCGGCGGGCTGTGCTTCATCAGCGCCGTGCTGGATGCCGATGGCGCGATCCAGCACCTGGCCAAGCCGGCCTCGCTGACCTTCGGCGAGCGCGACGGGCGCGGCGCCGACAGCATGCGCGTGCGCGCCCTGGCCGAGGCCTGTACGCGCGCCGGCGTGGATCATCTGGCCGCGCCACGCATCGCGCAGGAGCAATGGATCAAGTACACCTTCCTGACCGCGCTGGCCGCCGCCACCTGTCTGATGCGTGCCCCGATCGGGCGCATCGTCGCCAGCGACGATGGCGTGGCGCTGGTGCGCGGCCTGTATGCCGAATGCGCGGTGGTGGCCGCGGCCGCCGGCGAAGCGGTGCCCGAGGCGGCGCAAGCCAGCGCGCTGCAACTGCTGACCCAGCCCGGCTCGCCGATGAAGGCGTCGATGCTGCGCGACCTGGAAGCCGGACAACAGGTCGAAGCGCAGCAGATCGTCGGCGACATGCTCGCCCGCGCCCGTGCCGCCGGACACGAGGCGCCGCTGCTGATGGCCGCATACTGCCACCTGCAGGCGTACCAGGCCGGCCTTCCCGCGCGCTGACGCGCGCCGCGAGGAGCTGGGCGGTACACGACGCCCAGCCCTGGGCGCTTGCCACGGCGCCCGGCGTTCCGGGCCCTCCTGCCTCCTCAGCAGACGGCGCGTCTTCGCGCGCCGCTGACGCGTCTGGCGCCTATGCTCGCCCACTTCAGGGGGCAAGCGACGATCACGCGCATGGAAAAACTGTTCCGCGGCGGGCATTTCCTCATCATCCTGCTGTTCATGCTGTGCGCGGCCGGGCTGATCTGCATGGCCGTGCTGGAGCTGTGGCACGGGCTGACGCCGGGCGGCGAGCTGGTGGTGCGCGACCGCTTCAACGTGGTGTTGGAGGCGATCGGGCTGCTCACCGTGGCGCTGGTGACCCTGGAACTGGGCCAGACCATCTATGAGGAAGAAGTGCAGCGCGACGTCAAGGTCAGCGGACCGACCCGGGTGCGCCGCTACTTGTCGCGGTTCTTCGTGGTCATCGTCATCGCCCTGGCGATCGAGACCCTGGTGTCGATCTTCGAACTGATGCACGACGACCCGGCCAAGCTGCCCTACGCCGCCGCGGTCGGCCTGTGCGCGGCGCTGCTGCTGGTCGCCTGGGGCGTGTTCGTCAAGCTCAACCGCAGCGCCGAGGAGCTGGAGCCGGAAGCTATGGCCGAAGCCAAGCGCGAGGACGCGCAGGTGGATTGAGGGGCGGTAGTGCCGCCGATCGCGCTACCTGCGCAGGAGCGGCTTCATCCGCGACGAATGCAGCCCAAAGCCGACTGACACCGTCATGCGTCGGGACTGAAGTCCCTCCCACAAGAAAACGCCAACCCACGTCGCCCAGGATCTCCACCGGCGCATCGGCCAGCACGTTCGCGCAGAGGATCGGCAAGGTCACCGGACCATCCGCCGCGACGGGTTGCCCGGTCGCGGCTGAAGCCGCTCCTACAAAAGACGTGTGCAGCGAAGCCGCGTTTTGCGAATCCCGAATCCCCAATCACGATCCCAACGCACCGGCCCGCTCAGGCCAGCGTCGGCAAGCGAAAGAAAGTCCGGGCCGCGGCGGTGCTGGCCGCGGCAACCGTGGCCACGTCTTCGTCGCGGTCGCGCGCCAGCTCCTCGACGATGTGCGCGAGGAACGCCGGTTCGTTGCGGCGGTCCTTCGGTGTCGGCTTGAGCGTGCGCGGCAGCAGGTACGGCGCATCGGTCTCGATCATCAGCCGGTCGGCGGGAATGTGCTTCACCAGCTCGCGCAGGTGCGCGCCGCGACGCTCGTCGCACAGCCAGCCGGTGATGCCGATGTACCAGTCGTGGTCCAGGTAATCGAACAGTTCCTCGCGGCTGCCGGTGAAGCAATGCACCACCGCCGGGCCGAGCTTGCCGTCGAACTGGCGCATCAGCGCCATGAAGTCGGCATGGGCGTCGCGCTGGTGCAGGAACAGCGGCTTGCCGGTGTCCACCGCCAGCTGCAGCTGGCGCTCGAAGGCGCGGTGCTGCGCCGGCCGCGGCGAAAAATCGCGGAAATAGTCCAGGCCGCACTCGCCCACCGCCACCACTTCGGCGTGCGCATGCAGCGCGCGCAGTTCGGCGTCGCATTCGGCGGTGTACTCGACAGCGTGGTGCGGGTGCACGCCGGCGGTGGCGTACAGCAGGCCCGGATGCTGCTGCGCCAGTTGCAACGCCAGCGGCGAGTGTTCGCGGCTGGCGCCGGTGACCACCAGCTGCGCGACGCCGGCGGCGCGGGCGCGCTGCAGCACCGCATCGCGGTCGCGATCGAAGGACTCGTGGGTGAGGTTGGCGCCGATGTCGATCAGGGTCATGCGGTTGCGCGGGAATCAGCCGGGAAAGGCGCCGATTGTACGGGCCGCGTGCCTGCCGCCGCTCTACAGCGGCGCGGCGGCCCCGTATCCTTGGCCGATGACGTCCGCCGTGTTTCCGATCGATCCGCTGCTGCCGCAGATCCGCGACAGCCTCGCCGCCCATCCGCGCCTGGTGCTGGAAGCCCCGCCCGGCGCCGGCAAGACCACCCAGGTGCCGCCGGCGCTGCTGGACGCGCCCTGGCTGCAGGGCCGGCGCATCGTGATGCTGGAGCCGCGCCGGGTCGCCGCGCGCAGCGCCGCCACCTTCATGGCCCGGCAGCGCGGCGAAGCGCCGGGCGAGACCGTGGGCTACCGGATCCGCTTCGAGAACAAGGTCTCCGCGCGCACCCGCATCGAGGTCGTCACCGAGGGCATCCTGACCCGCATGCTGCAGGACGACCCGATGCTCGACGGGATCGGCGCTCTGCTGTTCGACGAATTCCACGAGCGCCACCTGGCCGCAGACCTGGGCCTGGCGCTGGCCCTGGACGTGCAGGCGCAGGTGCGCGAGGACCTGCGCATCGTGGTGATGTCGGCGACGCTGGACGGCGAGCGCCTGGCACAGTTCCTCGACGCGCCGCGGCTGTCCAGCGCGGGCCGCAGCTTCCCGGTGGAGATCGCGCACTTCCCGGCGCGACGCGAGGAGTCGCTGGAAGCGCAGGCCCGGCGCGCGGTCGAGCACGCGCTGCAGCAGCATCCGGGCGACGTGCTGGTGTTCCTGCCCGGGCAGCGGGAGATCGGGCGGGTGCAGGCGGCGCTGGAGGCGGTGGGCGTTGGGGGCGGATCGGGGGCGGGCTCGGGCGTGTCTTCGATAGGCACAGACGCGGGCGTCTCCCCAGTTGGCAACACCTCTGGCGTTACCCCAGCCGGCACCGCCTCTGGCGTACCCTCATCCGGCGCTGCGCGCCACCTTCTCCCGGCGGGAGAAGGGAGCGGAGTGGAGGTGTTGCCGCTGCATGGCGAGTTGCCGGTGGAGCAGCAGAGCAAGGTGCTGCAGCCCGATCCGCAGGGGCGGCGGCGCGTGGTGCTGGCGACCAACGTCGCCGAGTCCTCGGTGACGCTGCCCGGGGTGCGGGTGGTGATCGATGCCGGGCTGGCGCGCGAGCCGCACTACGATCCCAACAGCGGCTTCTCGCGGCTGGACGTGACCGCCATCGCCCAGGCCTCGGCCGATCAGCGCGCCGGCCGCGCCGGCCGCGTCGCCAGCGGCTGGGCCTACCGGCTGTGGCCGCAGTCGCAACGCCTGGAGGCGCAGCGCCGCGCCGAGATCCTGCAGGTGGAGCTGGCCGGGCTGGCGCTGGAACTGGCGGCCTGGGGCAGCGATGGCCTGCGCTTCGTCGATCCGCCGCCGCCAGGCGCGCTGGCCGCGGCCCGCGAACTGCTGCAACGGCTCGGCGCGCTCGCCGACGGCGGCGCCATCACCGCCAGCGGCCGGCGCATGCTCGCGCTGGGCACGCATCCGCGGCTGGCGGCGATGTTGCTGGCGGCCAACGAGGCGCGCGCGCAGGCGCTGGCCTGCGACCTCGCCGCCCTGATCGAAGCGCGCGATCCGCTGCGCCAGGGCGGCGATGCGCTGGCCGCGCGCTGGCGTGCCCTAGCCGCGTTCCGCCGCGGCCGCGTGCCGCACGAGGCCAACCGTGGCGCGCTGGCCGCGATCGACGCGGCGGCCAAGCAGTGGCGGCGGCGCCTGCGCAGCGACGCCGCAGCGCCGGACAGCGTGGAAGCGCATGCGCTCGGCGATCTGCTGGCGCATGCCTTTCCCGACCGTATCGGCACCCGCCACCCCAGCGATCCGCTGCGCTACCAGTTGGCCAATGGCCGCAGCGTGCGTCTGTTCGAGCACAGCGACCTGCGCGGCGAGCCCTGGCTGGTCGCCACCGAACTGCGCCACGAGGCCAAGGACGCGCTGCTGCTGCGCGCCGCGCCGGTGGACGAGACCTACCTGCGCGCGCAGTTCCCGCAGCGTTTCGCGCAAGAAGACGTGGTGCGCTGGGACGCGGAGCGACGCGCCCTGAGCGCGCTGCGCGAGACCCGCTTCGATCGCATCGTGCTCGACAGCCGGCCGGCCGGCCGGGTCGAACCAGCGCAGGCGGCCGCGGCGTTGACCGAGGCAGTGCGCGAACTGGGACTGCAGGCGCTGCCCTGGAGCGAAGCGCTGTCGCAGTGGCGCGCGCGGGTGGCGGGGCTGCGCCAGTGGATGCCGGAGCTGGATCTGCCGGACCTGGGCGATGCCGCCCTGCTGGACACGCTCGACGACTGGCTGCGCCCCGCCTTCGCCGGCAAGACCCGGCTCGACGCGCTCGGCGAGGACGAACTGGGCGAGGCGCTGAAGGCGCGGCTGCCGTGGGACCGGCGCCAGGCCATCGACCGCCATGCACCGGTGCGCATCGCGGTGCCGTCGGGCATGGAGCGGCGCATCGACTACAGCCTGGACCACGCCGGGCAACCGCAGCCGCCGGTGCTGGCGGTCAAGCTGCAGGAGCTGTTCGGCCTGGCCGACACCCCGCGCATCGCCGACGGCCGCGTGCCACTGCTGCTGCATCTGCTCTCGCCCGGCGGACGGCCGTTGCAGGTCACCCAGGACCTGCGCAATTTCTGGTCGACCACCTATCCGGAAGTGAAGAAGGAGATGAAGGGCCGCTACCCGCGCCACCCGTGGCCGGACGATCCCTGGACCGCCACGGCCAGCCATCGCGCCAAGCCGCGCGGCACCTGAGGCGTCTGCTGCTCAGATCCCCGAGCACGCCGCGCCATGACTGCGCGCGCCTGGGCAAGGAAGAGGAAGACCCGTTGCGCCCGAGCGATGACGCCCGCCACGGGCGCGCGCAACCACGGACGTTCGGGTTAGGCCTGGTACCGCGCGGCGTGGACAGCCCGCCAGCGGTGCGCCTGCCAGACGCAACGCGGCGCACGCAGGATCGATGCGGCGCCCTCGGCCGCGTCCGGCATTCAGCCGGCAGACGAATCCGCGGCACTGCGCTAACGCCCCGTATACGGCAGGCGGGCCACACTGCAGCCCTTCATTCCTGCCAGTAGGGGACGCTCATGAGCAAGCTGACCATCATCACCGATCGCGCGCTGGACCTTGCCAGCCACGCTGGCGACAGCCTCAAGCACTTCGGCCCGCAGGCGAACAAGTGGCTGCAGTCGGGCAAGGCGATGGGCGCGCTCAAGGCGGGCGCGGCGATGGGTGCAGTGAAGACCGGCAGCAAGGTCGCGCGCAGCGCCGTACGCCGCAATCCGGCCGTGGCGATCGCCGCCGCCGCGGTGGGTGTCGGCCTGCTCGGCTACGCCATCTACCGCAAGCGCCAGCGCGACAAGAGCGCGCCGATCGAAGGCAATGCGCAGCGCATCGAAGCGGCCAACAAGCGCGGCAATGTCGGCGCCCGCCGCAACGCCGCCAGCACCCGCAGCACGCGCCGCGGCGCGGCGACGCAGGACGCCACCGAAGAGTGAGGTCCGCGCGCTGCCACTGACGGCAGCAGCAGCGTAAGACCCAGCGACCGGGAGACATCCCGGTCGCTTTTTTTATGGATTCGCTGCGACCTGCTTTTCTTTCTAACGTAGGAGCGGCTTCAGCCGCGACCCGAAAACAGCGGTAACGCCTCGGTCGCGGCTGAAGCCGCTCCTACGCCTGGATCGGCACCGCCCGGATTACAGCGCGCGCCACGCCCCCGGAGCCAATCCGTCCAGGCGGTGCACCCCCATCGCCGCGCGCACCAGGCGCAGGGTCGGCAGGCCGACCGCGGCGGTCATCCGCCGCACCTGACGATTGCGGCCTTCGCGCAACACCACCTGCAACCAGGCATCGGGCACGCTCTTGCGGAAGCGCACCGGTGGATCGCGTGGCCACAGCGGCGGCGGTGCATCCAGCAACACGACCTGCGCCGGCGCGGTCGGGCCATCGTTCAACAGCACGCCGTCGCGCAGGCGCTGCAGGTGTTCCGGTTGTGGCGCGCCTTCCACCTGCACCCAGTAGGTCTTGGGTTGCTTGTGCCGCGGATCGGTGAGGCGGTGCGCGAGCGCGCCGTCATCGGTCAGCAGCAGCAGGCCTTCGCTGTCGTAGTCCAGGCGTCCGGCCGCGTACACGTCGGCGGGCAGACCGAACTCGGCCAGGGTCCGCCGCGGCGGCGTGCTGCGATCGGTGAACTGGCACAGCACGTTGAAGGGCTTGTTGAAGGCGATCAGCATCGGCGGGAACGGCAGCGGGCCTGCGCCGCACGGCGCGGCGCAGGCATTGTCCCATGCACCCGCGGCGCTGAGCCCGCGCGCCGGTTCAGCGCTTGACGAACTTCAGGGTCATCCGGTCGCTCTCGCCGATCGCCTGGTACTTGGCGTCGTCGGCGGCGTCGTGCTGGTTGCTCGGCGGCAGCGTCCACACGCCACCCGGATAGTCCTTGGTGTCGCGCGGATTGGCGTTGACCTCGCTCTTGCCGGCCAGCTTGAAGCCGGCCGCCTCGGCCATGGCGATCACCTGCGCCTGGCCGACATAGCCGCTCTTGTCGTCGGCCGGCACGTCGGCCTTGGCGCGGTGTTCGACCACGCCGAGCACGCCGCCGGGCTTGAGCACCTGGTAGAAGCCCTTGAACATGCCCTCGGCCTGGCCGGCCATGCGCCAGTTGTGCACGTTGCGGAAGGTCAGCACCAGATCGGCCGAGCCGGCCGGACCGAACACCGGCGCGGTCGGCGCGTACGCCACGATGCGCGCATGGTCGTACTGCGCAGGCGCCGCGGCGAACTTCTGTTCCAGGCCGGCGCGCGCCTTCTGCTGGTAATCGCGGCCGCGCCCTTCCGGCACCGCCGCCGGATCGACCACCGCGGCGATGTACTGGCCGCGCTCGCGCAGGTACGGCGCCAGGATCTCGGAATACCAGCCGCTGCCCGGAGTGACCTCGATCACCGTCTGGGTCGGCTTGATGCCGAAGAACGCCAGGGTCTGGCCGGGATGGCGATAGGCATCGCGCGCGACGTTGGCGCGGTCGCGCCAGCTGCCGCCGATCGCCGCCTGCAGCGACGCGTCCGGGGCCGGCAGGGTGGCCGTGTCGGCGGGCTTGATCGCCTGCGCGGCGGGGGCGAGCAACGCGGTGGCGACGGCCAGGGTGCAGGCGCAGGCGAGCGAGGTTCGAAGCGTCATGGCAGGCATCCGCAAGAGAGGTGGCGCGAGCCTAGCATGCGGCCCGGCAAGGCCGAATGTTGCGCTCCCGTTAGCGCGAATCACGCCGGCGGAACGCTGTTTTCGCGAGCATTGGCCGATCCGTGGATCCACCGCGACTATCCTTTCCTCTTCCCCCACAGTGGAGCGTTTTCCATGCTGCACACGCGCGAACTCGGCCGCTCCGGCCTGCATGCGGCACCGCTGGCGTTCGGCGGCAACGTGTTCGGCTGGAGCGCCGACGCCAAGACCTCCTTCGCCCTGCTCGATGCCTTCGTCGAGGCCGGCTGCAATCTCATCGACACCGCCGACATCTACTCGGCCTGGGTCCCCGGCAACCAGGGCGGCGAATCGGAAGCGCTGATCGGGCAGTGGCTCAAGCGCAGCGGCAAGCGCGACAAGGTGCTGATCGCGACCAAGGTCGGCAAGTGGGCCGAACGCCCGGGCCTGTCGGCCGACAACATCGCCGCCGCCGCGGAGGAATCGCTGCAACGCCTGCAGACCGACGTCATCGATCTGTACCAGGCGCACGCAGACGACGATGCGGTGCCGCTGGAAGCGACGCTGGCGGCGTTCGGGCGGCTGATCGAACAGGGCAAGGTGCGCGCGATCGGCGCCTCCAACTACAGTGCCGCGCGCCTGCGCGAGGCGCTGAACGTCTCCGCGCAATACGGCCTGCCCCGCTACGAGACGCTGCAGCCGGAGTACAACCTGTACGACCGCGCCGGTTACGAGGCCGAGCTGGAACCGCTGGTGCGCGAACAGGGCCTGGGCGTGCTGTGCTACTACGCACTGGCCAGCGGCTTCCTCAGCGGCAAGTACCGCCGCGCCGAAGACGCCGGCAAGAGCCAGGCGCGCGGCGCCAGCGTGGTCGCGCGTTATCTCAATGCGCGCGGCCTGCGCATCCTCGCCGCGCTCGACGACATCGCCGGCAAGCATGCGGCCACGCCCACGCAGGTGGCGCTGGCCTGGTTGATGGCGCGGCCCGGCATCGTCGCACCGATCGCCAGCGCGACCAGCCTGGACCAACTGCAGGACCTGCTCGCCGCCGCGCGCCTGCAGCTGTCCGCCGAAGACATCGCGCAATTGAATACCGCAAGCGAGGAAACCGCATGACCGCCCCCACCCAGACCACCCGCATCGTGCTCGCCTCGCGCCCGCAGGGCACGCCGGGCACCGACAACTTCCGCACCGAACAGGCCCCGCTTGCGCCACCCGGCCCCGGCCAGGTGCTGCTGCGCAACCGCTGGCTGTCGCTGGACCCGTACATGCGTGGGCGCATGAGCGATGCGCCGTCCTACGCGCCGCCGGTGCAACTGGGCGAGACCATGGTCGGCAGCACCGTGGCCGAGGTCGTGCAATCGAATTCCCCCGACCATGCGCCGGGCGATCTGGTGCTGGTGCAGAACGGCGGCTGGCAGACCCACCTGGTGGTCGACGGCGCCAGCCTGCGGCGCAAACTCGATCCTGCCTCGCCGTTGCCGCCGAGCACCGCGCTCGGCGTGTATGGCATGCCCGGCTTCACCGCCTATGCCGGCCTGCACGAGATCGGCAAGCCGCAGCCGGGCGAGACCGTGGCGGTGGCCGCGGCCACCGGCCCGGTCGGCGCCACCGTGGCGCAGATCGCCAGGCTGCGCGGGGCCAAGGTCATCGCCATCGCCGGCGGCGCGGAGAAGTGCCGCTACCTGCGCGAGGAACTGGGCGTGGACGTGGCCCTGGACCACCGCGCCAAGGACTTCGCCGAGCAGTTGCGCGCCGCCGCGACCGACGGCATCGACGTGTACTTCGAGAACGTCGGCGGCCACGTGTTCGATGCGGTGCTGCCGCTGCTCAACGACTTCGCGCGGGTGCCGGTGTGCGGCACCATCGCCACCTACAACGCCAACGGCGCCGTGCCGCCGGGGCCGGACCGGCTGCCGGCCTTGATGGGCCAGGTGCTGCGCCAGCGCCTGACCCTACGCGGCTTCATCGTCGGCGACTTCGTCAAGCTGTACCCGGAGTTCCTGCGCGAGATGGGCGCGTGGCTGGCCGATGGCCGCGTGCGCTACCGCGAACACGTGGTGGACGGGCTGGAGCACGCGCCGCAGGCCTTCATCGACATGCTCGGCGGCGGCAACTTCGGCAAGCTGGTGGTGCGGCTGGGCGACTGAGGCGACAGGTCTGAGGCAGGGTCGCCGGTGGAAGGAACTTCGGTCCGACCTGCCGAGTCCTGCTGCTGTTACCGCACCCCACCTCCGCGTCGCGGCTGAAGCCGCTCCCACACGTGTGGAACCAGCGTTGTCGGCATCTGCACTGTGGGAGGGACTTCAGTCCCGACCCGCCGCATCCTCCTGCGCGTAACGCACCCCAACCTCCGCGCGTCGCGGCTGAAGCCGCTCCTACACGCGCGGAACCGGCAGTGTCGGCATCTGCACTGTGGGAGGGACTTCAGTCCCGACCCGCCGAATCCTCCTGCGCGTACCCCATCCCAATCCTCGCGCGTCGCGGCTGAAGCCGCTCCTACACGCGCGGAACCGGCGTTGTCGGCATCTGCACTGTGGGAGGAACTCCAGTCCCGACCCGCCGAATCCTCCTGCGCGTACCGCATCCCAACCTCCGCCCGTCGCGGCTGAAGCCGCTCCCACACGTGTGGAACCAGCGTTGTCGGCATCTGCACTGTGGGAGGGACTTCAGTCCCGACCCGCCGAATCCTCCTGCGCGTACCGCATCCCAACCTCCGCGTCGCGGCTGAAGCCGCTCCCACACGTGTGGACCCAGCGTTGTCGGCATCTGCACTGTGGGAGGGACTTCAGTCCCGACGCGCCGAATCCTCCTGCGCGTACCGCATCCCAACCTCCGCCCGTCGCGGCTGAAGCACCCCCGACATGTTTCAGGACGCGGGCGATCGGTCACCTCGCCACACCGCGGCATCGACGCCCGCGGATGCAGCCACTACCATCGGACGCATCGCCGCCGCCACCGCTTCCATGTCCGATTCCCCGCCTCCCCCTCGCGCACGCCGCACCGCGCGCGCCGCCACCGCCCCTACCCCGCCCGAGCGCGGCCTGGCCGCGGAACTGATGCGGCGCATCGGCGAATGCGAAGGCGACCCGAACTTCATGACCTCGCTGGCGCGCGGCCTGGCCGTGCTCAGCGCCTTCGGCCAGCACAGCCGCGACGTCAGCATGGCCCAGCTCAGCGCCGACACCGGCATCCCGCGCGCGGCGGTGCGGCGCGTGCTGTACACGCTGGAGAAATTGGGCTACGCCGGCACCCATGGCCGCGGCTACGTGCTGCTGCCGCGCGCGCTGGGCATCGGCAGCGGCTACCTGTCCACCGCCGCGCTGTCGGTGGCGGCGCAGCCGGTGCTGGATGCGCTGCGCGACGACCTGCACGAGTCCTGCTCGCTGGGCGTGCTCGACGGCGACGACCTGCTGTACGTGGCGCGCGCGGAAACCGTGCGCATCATGTCGATCGGCCTGCGCGCCGGCAGCCGCCTGCCCGCCTACTGCACCTCGATGGGCCGGGTCCTGCTGGCGGCGCAGCCGGGCGACACCTTGAACAGCTACCTGGAACGCAATCCGCTGCGTCCGCGCACCGAGCGCACCGTCACCGACCGCGCGCAGTTCCAGGCCCTGCTCGAGCGCGTGCAGCGCGATGGCTACGCGGTGGTGGACCAGGAACTGGAGATCGGCCTGCGCTCGGTGGCAGTGCCGGTGCGCAACCGCCAGGACCGCGTGGTCGCCGCACTCAACGTCGGCAGCTCGGTGGCGCGGATGACCCTGGGCAGCCTACAGAGCACGGTGCTGCCGGCGCTGCGCCACGCGGCACAGCGCCTGAGCCGGGTGCTGGACTGAGCGCAGCGGGCGCCGCGCCGAGCCGCCGCGTCGCCCACCAGAACAGCAGCGCCAGCAGGCTGACCGCCGCCCCCAGGCGGCACACGCCGGTCCAACCCGCGTGGGCATAGGTCGCGGTCGTGCCGATCGCGCCCAGGCCGCTGCCCACCGCGTAGAACAGCATGTACAGGCCGATCAGCCGACCGTGCGCGTGCGGCCGGCCGCGCAGGATCATGCTCTGGCTGGTGACGTGCAACGCCTGCCCGGCCAGGTCGAGCAGGACGATGCCGAGCAGCAACGCGGCCAGCGAGTGCGGCAGCCACGACAGCGGCCACCAGGCCAGCAGCAACACCACCAGCGCCGCGGCGCTGGTGCGCTGGGCATGGCCGCGGTCGGCCCAGTGTCCGGCCCGCGCTGCCGCCAGCGCGCCGACCGCGCCGACCAGACCGAAGGCGCCGATGGCGGTGTGCGAGAACGCGTACGGCGGTGCGCGCAATGGCAGCACCAGCGCGCTCCAAAAGATGTTGAATGCCGCGAACATCAACAGCGCCAGCACGCCGCGCACCTGCAACACACGCTCCTGCCGCAGCAGTGTCAGCATGGACGCGATCAGGCGCAGATAGCGCAGTGGCTGCGGCGGCACCGCGAGCGCCGGCAACCAGCGCCACAGCGGCAGCGCGAGCGCCAGCATCAGCGCCGCGGCGCCGGCATAGACCGCGCGCCAGCCAGCCAGGTCGCTGACGGCACCGGCGAACACCCGCGCCAACAACAGGCCGATGAACACACCGCCCTGCGCCGCACCGACCACCCGCCCCTGCTCCTGCGGCGCCGCGGCGCTGGCGGCATAGGCGATCAATCCCTGGGTCATCGCCGTGCCCAGCATGCCGACGGCGAGCATGCTGATCAGCAACACCGGCGCCGACCGCGCCACGCTCACCACGACCAGCGTCGCGACCAGTCCCAGCGCCTGCGCTGCCATCAGACGCCGACGCTCCACCAGGTCGCCCAGAGGCACCAGCAACAGCAGGGCCAGCGCGCAGCCGACCTGGGCAGCGCTGACCACGCCGCCCACCGCTGCCGGGCCGATGCGGAAATCCGCTGCCAGCGCATCCAGCAGCGGCTGCGCGTAATAGACGTTGGCCACGCTCAGGCCGCTGGCGATAGCGAACAGCCAGACCAGGCGACGCGGCATGGAGGGCACAGCGGTGACGGGGTGCATGATCGAAGACTCGCCGATTCCAGTTTTAAAACGAAACTTGTTTCAGGCTAGGCCGATAGGTTTTAAAATGCAACCACTGCCGCCGAGCGCCGACCGGAAACGCCGATGCCGTCCCGCCCTGCCCTGCCCGCGTCGCCATGCCCGGTGGCGCGCAGCGCCGACCTGATTGGCGACCGCTGGTCGCTGCTGATCGTGCGCGATGCCTTCGATGGGGTGTGCCGCTTCGGCGACTTCCAGCGCAGCCTGGGCATGGCGCGCAACATCCTGGCCGACCGGCTGCGCAAGCTGGTCGAGGCCGGCATCCTGGAGACGCGCGAGGCGTCCGACGGCAGCGCCTACCGCGAATACGCGCTGAGCGCCAAGGGCGAGGACCTGTTCGCGGTGGTGCTGGCGCTGCGGCAATGGGGCGAACGGCATCTGTTCGACCACGGCGAGCGCCATTCGGTACTGATCGACACGCGCAGCGGCAAGCCGGTCGCACGCATGCAGCCGCGTGCCGCCGATGGCACGCGGCTGATCCCGGCGGTCACCGAAGTGCGTAAGCTGCGCTGAGCGGAGCGCTGCGCGCTAGGCGGCGCCCTCGGACGCCTGCTCGGCCAGGATCGGCGCCGCCAGGGCGAAGGCATGGTTGGCCGCCGGCACGCCGCAGTAGATCGCCGCCTGCAGCAGCACTTCCTTGATCTGGTCGGCGCTGACGCCGTTGTTGCGTGCGGCACGCACGTGCAGCTTGAATTCCTCGTCGTGGCCGCGCGCCACCATCATCGCCAGGGTCAGCAGCGAACGCGTGTGCCGCGGCAGGCCCTCGCGGGTCCACACCGTGCCCCAGGCGGTGCGGGTGATGAACTCCTGGAACTCCTCGGTGAACGGCGTGCGCGCGGCCAGCGAGCGCTCGACGTGGGCATCGCCGAGCACCGCGCGGCGCACCTGCAGGCCAGCGGCGTAGCGTTCGTTCTCATCCATCGGGGCGACTCCTGAAACGTGGGGAAGGCGTGAGACCGCGCTACTGCAGCAGGAAGCGCAGCAGCGCGTCGTTGAAGGCGTGCGGCGACTCCACGTTGCACAGGTGACGGCCCTGCACCTCGGCATCGTCGCCCTGTGCCACCTGCGCGGCGATGGCCTGCAGGTCGGCCGGCGGACACACTGGATCGTCGTGCCCGGCCACGGCCAGCACCGGCACGCGGATTTCGCCCAGGCGCTCGCGGAAGTCGGCATCGGCCAGCGCCTGGCAGCAGCCGATGTAGGCCTGCGCGTCGGTGGCGCGGAAGCTGTCCAGGATCGCTTCAACCGTGGCCGGTTGCGCCTCGGCGAAGGCCGGGGTAAACCAGCGCGTGCGGGTGCCCTCGCACAGCGGCGCCAGGCCCTCGGCGCGGACCTGGTCGATGCGCGCCTGCCAGCTCTCGGCGCTGCCGATCCTGGCCGCGGTGGCGCACAGGGCGAGGCTGAGCAGGCGCGCGCCGGCGTGCAGGCCCAGCCACTGCCCGGTCAGCCCGCCGATCGACAGGCCGCAGAAATGGCTGCGCTCGATCGACAGCGCATCCCACAGCGCCAGCACGTCGCCGCCGAGGTCGGCCATGGCATACGGCGCCGGCGCGGCGGTGGAGGCGCCATGGCCGCGGCGGTCGTAGCGCAGCACACGGAAATGCGGCGCCAACGCCGCGATCTGCGCGTCCCACATGTGCAGGTCGGTGCCCAGCGAATTGCACAGGGTCAGCCACGGACGGCCTTCGCTGCCGTCGATGCGGTAATGCAGACGATGCGTGGGCAGGTCGAGGATCGGCATGGGCGGCGCTCGCTGGGAAGGGGAAGAGACCGTCGCGGCATGGAGCCGCGCGGCACCGGCAAGTCTAGAACGTGTCGCCCGCGCCGCGGCAGACAGGCATCGCGCGGCGGCTCACGCGCGCGCCTGCGCAGCGAGGACGCGCTCGATCCATACCGTGGCCATGCCGCGCCAGCTGTCGCTGGCGAACAGCGCCTCCAGCTGCGCCGGCGCAAGCACCGCGCTCACCTGCGGCTCGTCGGCCAGCACCGCGCGCAGGTGTTGCTGCGTGGCCAGCGCGCGGCGCACCGCGGTTTCCACCAGCGCATGCGCAGCGGCCTTGCCCAGGTGCGCGGCCAGGGTCACTGCCACCGCCTCGGCGTAGAGCAGGCCGCCGTGGCTGTCCAGGTGCGCGGCCATGCGCGCGCGGTCCAGTTCCAGGCCCTCGATCAGCACCCGCACCTGGGCCAGGCTACCCGCCGTCAGACGCACCAGTTCCGGCAGGGTTTCCCATTCGGCATGCCAGCCGCCGACCGCGCGCTCGTGCTCCTGCGGCAGCGCCGCGAACAGCGTGGCCAGCAGGCCCGGTGCCCGCGTGGCCGCGGCGATCGCGACCACGCAGCCGACCGGATTGCGCTTGTGCGGCATCGCCGAGGAGCCGCCCTTGCCCGCCGCCGCCGGTTCGAACGCCTCGGCCACTTCCGACTGCATCAGCAGGGCCACGTCGCGGCCGATCTTGCCGAGGCTGCCGGCCAGCAGCGCGAACGCCGCGCCGATCTCGCCGATACGGTCGCGCGCCGCATGCCAGGGCAGCGCCGGCAACGGCAGGCGCAGCTCCTCGGCCAGCGCCTGGGCCACGGCCAGGCCCTGCGATTGCAACGCGGCCAGGGTGCCGGCGGCGCCGCCGAACTGCAGCACCAGGGCGTCCTCGCGCAGCGCCTGTAGGCGCCGGCGGCTGCGCTGCAGCGCGTCCAGCCAACCGGCGGCCTTCAGCCCGAAGGTCACCGGCACCGCCTGCTGCAACAGGGTGCGCCCGGGCAGGCCGGTGTCGCGCTCGCGCTGCGCCAGCGCCGCCAGCGCCGTGCACAGCGCGTCCAGTTGCCCCTCCACGCGGTCGAGCGCGGCACGCACCTGCAGCACTGCGCCGCTGTCGATGATGTCCTGGCTGGTCGCGCCCCAGTGCACCCAGCGCGCGGCGTCCTCGTCGACGGCGGCGACCTGCGCGGTGAACGCCTTGACCAAGGGGATCGCCGGATTGCCGGCCAATGCGGTGGCGGCGGCAAGCGCCGGCAGGTCGTAGCGCGCGGCATCGCAGGCGGCGGCGATTGGCGCCACCGCGCTGGCGGGGATCACCCCGCAGCGCGCCTGCGCGCGGGCCAGCGCCGCTTCCACGTCGAGCATGGCCTGCAGGCGGGCGCGATCGTCGAACAGCGCATCGACGGCCGGATCGCCGAACAGCGGACGCAACAGAGACTCGGAGACGCTCATCGGTTCGTATGCGGTGGAGAGATCACGCAGCGTAACCGCTGCGGCCTGCGTGGGATGTCGCCGCGCTCAGTAGCGGAAGAACACGGTCTCGTGCTCGCCCTGCATGCGCACGTCCCACTGGTAGCGGTTGGGCGCCAGCGGTTGCGCGATCAGGGTGGCGCGGCGCTCGGCCGGCACCTGCGCCAGGATCGCATCGCCGTCGAGGTCGTCGTCGCCGAAGTACAGCCGCGTCGGCGCGGCGCGCAGCAGGCCGCGCATGAACACCAGCACCACCAGGTGCGGCGCCTGCAGGCCCTTGGGCCCGGCGACGCGGCCGGGCTTGACCGTGCGGAAGGCGAAGCGGCCCTGCGCGTCGGTCGGCACCCGGCCCCAGCCGTGGAAGGCCGGATCGTGGCCGCCGCGGCGCGGATCGGCGGCATGGTCGTAGATGCCGGCGGCATCGGCCTGCCAGATCTCCAGTAGCGCATCGCCGACCGGCGCGCCGTGGCCGTCGAACACGCTGCCGGCGATCTCCACGTGGGTGCCCTGGGCCTGCGCCGGCGCGATCTCGGTGCGGTACAGCGGCTCCAGCCCGATCCGGTAGTACGGGCCGACGGTCTGCGAAGGGGTTGCCTGGAAACTCATCGCCTCACTCCCAAGGGGTCTGCTTGCGTCCGCGCAGGACGATGTCGAAACGGTAGCCCAGCGCGAACTCGTTGGCGGTGGTCTCCCAGTCGAACGCGGAGACCATGCGCTCGCGCGCCTTGGGATCCTCGACGCAGTTGAAGATCGGGTCGAACGCCAGCAGCGGATCGCCGGGAAAGTACATCTGCGTGACCAGGCGCTGGCCGATGCCGTCGCCGTGCAGCGAGAAGTGGATGTGCGCCGGGCGCCAGGCGTTGTAGTGGTTGCGCCACGGATACGCCCCCGGCTTGATGGTGGTGAAGCGGTAGCGGCCGTGGTCGTCGGTCAGCACCTGACCGGTGCCGGTGAAGTTGGGATCCAGTGGCGCGTCGTGCTGGTCGCCGGCATGCAGGTAGCGGCCGGCGGCGTTGCACTGCCACACCTCGACCACGCTGTTGCGTACCGGCTTGCCGTTCTCGTCGAGCAGGCGCCCGCTGACGATGATGCGCTCGCCCAGCGGCGCGCCGGGGAAGCCGGCGGTGAGATCGGCCGCATGCGCGCCCAGGGTCGTGCGGTCCAGGGTCGGGCCGGTGGCCTCGGACAGGGTCAGCGGAATCGCGATCGGATCGCGGGTCGGGCCGCGCGCGCCGGTGGAGGCGTAGGGCGGATGCAGATAGGCCGGTTGCGTGCCCGGATACGGGCGGCGATAGCCGAGCAGGGGATCGATGGGGGTGTCGTCGCGCATCGTGCGGTCTCGCTGGCTCCGCGCGGAGCCGGTTGGCTGGAAGAATGATGCAGGCGTGCGGGGCGCAGCGTCGATGGGGGAGCGGCTACAGCCGCTCGATCGCCAGCGCCACGCCCTGGCCGACGCCCACGCACATGGTCGCGAGCCCGCGGCGGCCACCGCTGGCCTCGAGCTGGCGCAGCAGGGTCAGGGTGAGGCGCGCACCGCTCATGCCCAGCGGGTGGCCGAGGGCGATCGCGCCGCCGTTGGCGTTGACGTGCGCGGCATCGTCGGCGACACCGAGTTCGCGCAGGCAGGCCAGGCCCTGTGCGGCGAAGGCTTCGTTGAGCTCGATCGCATCGAAGTCGCCGATCGACAGCCCCAGGCGCGCCAGCAGCTTGCGCGTGGCCGGCACCGGGCCGATGCCCATGTAGGCCGGCTCCACGCCGGCGCTGGCGAAGCCCAGCACCCGCGCGCGCGGGGTCAGACCCAGCGCCTGCACCTGCGCGGCGCTGGCCAGCAGCAGCGCGGCCGCGCCGTCGTTGATGCCCGAGGCATTGCCGGCGGTGACCGTGCCGGGCTGGCGGAAGATCGGCTTGAGCTTGGCCAGCGCCTCCGGCGTGGTGTCGGCGCGCGGATGCTCGTCCACGCGCACCTCGACGGTCTCGCCGCGCTTCCTGCCCGGTGCGGTCACCGGCACGATCTCGCCGTCGAAGAAGCCGGCCGCCTGCGCGGCGGCGGTGCGCTGCTGGCTGCGCAGCGCGAACGCGTCCTGGTCCTCGCGCGAGATGCCGTGGCGCGCGGCCACGTTCTCGGCGGTCTCGCCCATCAGGTCCACGCCATAGAGCTGCTGCATCTTCGGATTGACGAAGCGCCAGCCCATCGTGGTGTCCTCGAGCTGCTGGTTGCGGGCATAGGCGCTCTCGGCCTTGCCCATCACCCACGGCGCGCGCGACATCGACTCCACCCCGCCGGCGATGGCCAGGCCGAGTTCGCCGGCGCGCAGCGCGCGCGCGACCGTGCCGACCGCGTCCAGGCCCGAACCGCACAGGCGGTTGAGCGTGCTGCCCGGCACGCTGCTCGGCAGCCCGGCCAGCAGCAGGCTCATGCGCGCGACATTGCGGTTGTCCTCGCCGGCCTGGTTGGCGCAGCCCAGGTAGACGTCGTCGATGTGCGCCGGATCCAGCTGCCGATGCCGCGCCAGCAGCGCCTGCAGCGGCACCGCGCCGAGATCGTCCGCACGCACCCCCGCCAGGGCGCCGCCGTAGCGCCCGATCGGCGTGCGGATGCCGTCGATGATGTAGGCCTCGTTCATGCCGCCTCCGTGGAATCGGCCAGGGTCAGCGCCAGCCCGGTGGCCTGGCGCAGGTCGTCCAGGCCCACGCCCTCGACCAGTTCGAGCACGCGCGCGCCGTCCGGCCCGAGCGCGAACACGCCCAGGTCGGTGTACACGCGCGAGACGCAGCGCAGCCCGGTCAGCGGATAGCTGCACGCGCTCACCAGCTTGGGCTCGCCGCGCTTGGTCAGCAGTTCCATCATCACGTAGACCTGCTTGGCGCCGATCGCCAGGTCCATCGCGCCGCCGACCGCGGGAATGGCATCGGCCGCGCCGGTGCTCCAGTTGGCCAGGTCGCCGTGCACCGACACCTGGAACGCGCCGAGCACGCACACGTCCAGGCGCCCGCTGCGCATCATCGCGAACGAGTCGGCGTGGTGGAAATAGCAGCCGCCGGTCAGCAGCGTCACCGGCTGCTTGCCGGCGTTGATCAGGTCCAGGTCCTCCTGCCCCGGCGGCGGCGCCGGCCCCATGCCGAGCAGGCCGTTCTCGCTGTGCAGGAAGATCTCCTTGTCCGCCGGCAGGAAGTTGGCCACCGCGGTCGGCAGGCCGATGCCCAGGTTGACGTAGGCGCCTTCGGGAATGTCGCGCGCCACGCGCGCGGCCAAGGCGTTGCGGTCGATGCCGCGGCCACTCAATGCGTGCATGCGTCCTCCTGCGTGGCGCTCACCGCCACCAGCCGTTGCACGAAGATGCCCGGGGTCACCACCGCTTCGGGGTCCAGCGCGCCCAGCTCCACCACGGTGTCCACCTGCACGATCGCGCAGGTCGCGGCCATCGCCATCAGCGGGCCGAAGTTGCGCGCGGTCTTGCGGTACACCAGGTTGCCCCAGCGGTCGCCGCGGTACGCCTTGATCAGCGCGAAATCGGCGCGGATCGGATACTCCAGCACGTAGTGGCGGCCGTCGATCTCGCGGGTCTCCTTGCCGGCGGCCAGCTCGGTGCCGTAGCCGGTGGGGGTGAAGATCGCGCCCAGGCCGTTGCCGGCGGCATGGATGCGCGCGGCCAGGTTGCCCTGCGGCACCAGCTCCAGTTCCAGCTCGCCGGCGCGGTAGGCCGCGTCGAAGTGCTGCGAATCGCTCTGCCGCGGGAACGAGCAGACGATCTTGCGCACGCGCTTGTGCTTGATCAGCGCGGCCAGCCCGGTCTCGCCGTTGCCGGCATTGTTGTTGACGATGGTGAGCTCGCGCGCGCCCTGCGCGATCAGCGCATCGATCAGCGCATCGGGCATGCCGGCGGTGCCGAAGCCGCCGATCATCACCGTGGCGCCATCGTGGATGTCGGCCACTGCGGCGGCGCACGACGCCATGGTCTTGTCGATCATCGGCGCCGCTCCGCCGTCGCCGGCCGGGGGCGCAGCGCGCGACGGCGCAGGCGCATTACGGGGTCTGCCACGACATCCTCCTCCAGGTCGCTCCGGGGGGCCACGTTAGGCCCGCACCGGCGGGCGGTCAATCCGATTATCGGATGCATAGTTCGATAAACGAACAATTTAACGCCGCGGCAACGGCACGCTGGCCCCGCCCTGTTGTATACATTCGGCCATCGCCCCACGTCGGGCGATGGCGTGATGGCAACGCTCGCGTGCCATCCGTCCGCAACACGCAAGGATCTTTCCCCAGCCTGTTGTATACACAATCGAGGTCGCCGCCATGCAGTCGTCCGCTCCGGCATTTCCGCTCAATGCCTGGTACGCCATCGCCTGGGATCACGAGGTCAAGCACGCGCTGCTGCCGCGCAAGGTGTGCAATCTGGACATTGTGCTGTACCGCACCAGCCACGGCCGCGTCGCCGCGCTCGAGGACGCCTGCTGGCACCGCCTGGTGCCGCTGTCGATGGGCCGGTTGCGCGGCGACGACGTGGTCTGCGGCTACCACGGCCTGGTCTACGACGCGAACGGGCGCTGCGTGCACATGCCCTCGCAGGACACCATCAATCCGTCCGCGTGCGTGCGCCGCTTCCCCACCGTGGAGCGGCACCGCTACGTCTGGGTGTGGCCGGGCGATGCGGCGCTGGCCGATCCGGCGCTGGTGCCGGACCTGCACTGGAACGACGACCCGGCCTGGGCCGGCGACGGCCGCACCATCCACGCCAAGTGCGACTACCGGCTGGTGCTGGACAACCTGATGGACCTGACCCACGAGACCTTCGTGCACGGTTCCAGCATCGGCCAGGACGAGGTCGCCGAGGCGCCGTTCGACGTGGTCCACGGCGAACGCAGCACAGTGGTCTCGCGCTGGATGCTCGACATCGACCCGCCGCCGTTCTGGGCCTGGCAGATCGAGCACGCGCACGGCTACCGCGGCAAGGTCGACCGCTGGCAGATCATCCGCTTCGAGGCGCCGTGCACCATCGCCATCGACGTCGGCGTGGCGGTGGCCGGCAGCGGCGCGCCGCAGGGCGACCGCTCGCGCGGCGTCAACGGCTACGTGCTCAACACCATCACCCCGGAAACCGACCGCACCTGCCACTACTTCTGGGCGTTCGCGCGCAACCACTCGCTGCACGAGCAGTCGATCACCACGCGCCTGCGCGATGGCGTCAGCGGCGTGTTCGGCGAGGACGAACTGGTGCTGGAAGCGCAGCAGCGCGCCATCGACGCGCATCCGGACCACGTGTTCTACAACCTCAACGTCGATGCCGGCGGCATGTGGGCGCGGCGCCTGATCGAGCGCATGGTCGCCGCCGAGCAGCGCACCCAGGACCTGCAGCTGCGCATGGTCGGCTGAGCCCAGCGCACCGTACAGGAGCCTGCCATGGCCGCCGCGCACCCGTTCCGCTCCAGCGCCGCACAGACCACCCGCGCCCTGCTGGAACTGCGCGAACTGATCCTGTCCGGCGCCCTGGCCGCCGACGAGCGGCTCTCCGAGGTCGCCCTGGTGCAGCGGCTGGGCGCCTCGCGTACGCCGGTGCGCGCCGCCCTGCAGCGACTCGCCGGGGAGGGCCTGGTGCAGCCGCTGCGCGGCGGCGGCTACGCGGTGCGGGCGTTCGACGAGCGCGACGTGGACGACGCCATCGAACTGCGCGGCACCCTGGAAGGCCTGGCCGCGCGCCGTGCCGCCGAACGCGGGGCGGACCCGGCACTGCTGGCGCAGGCGCAGGCGCTGCTGGCGCGGATCGATCTGGTGCTGGCGACGCGGCCGCTGAGCGAAGACGCCTTCGCCGGCTATGTCGACTGCAACGCGCAGCTGCACGCACTGCTGTTCGAGATGGCCGGCAGCGCCCTGCTGTCGCGCGAGTTCGCGCGGGTGGCGCAGTTGCCGTTCGCCTCGCCCAGCAGCTTCGTGCTCGAACGCGGCCAGGCCGCTGCCGTGCTGTCGATCGCCCAGGACCAGCACCGCCAGGTGCTCGACGCGATCGTGCGCCGCGAAGGCGCGCGCGCCGAAGCGCTGATGCGCGAACACGCGCGGCTGGCGCAGCGCAATGCCCATCATGCCCTGCACGACCATGACGCGCTGGGACAGATTCCGGGCAGCCGCCTGCTGCGGCGCCGCCCGCCCGCCTGATCGCGGCGTACGCCGCACCCGCCTCCCCTTCCCGCCTGCCGGACCCCGCCATGCGCAAAGACACCCAGTGGACCACCGCCCGCGTCGTCGCCGTCGCCACGCCGTGCCAGGACGTGCGCGAGATCGTGCTCGATCCCGGCCGCGCCAGCCGCGCCTTCACCGTCGGCAGCCACCTCGACGTGCGCGTGCGCATCGGCGATGCCTGGCACGAGCGCTCCTACTCGCTGGTCGGCGAACCTGCCGCCGATGGCCGCTACCGCATCGCGGTGCGCGCGGTGCCCGACAGTCGCGGCGGGTCGCGCGCGATGTGGGCGCTGGAGCCCGGCGCGCAGTTGGAGATCTCCTCGCCCAACAACCACTTCGCGCTGGACGAGAGCGCCGAGCACATCGTGCTGGTCGCCGGCGGCATCGGCATCACGCCGATCCTGGGCATGGCGCAACGGCTGGTGCGCGGACGCATCCCGTTCCAGTTGCTCTACGCCGGCCGCAGCCGCGCCAGCATGGCCTACCTGGAGCATCTGCAGGACCTGCTCGGCGAGCGCCTGCAGCTGTTCTG
>JBEVKG010000374.1:0-16393 GCA_040509765.1 Xanthomonas sp. | reverse complement strand
GACCCGGTGATGTACCAGCACATCTTCTGGTTCTTCGGGCACCCCGAGGTCTACATCATGATCCTGCCGGCGTTCGGCGTGATCAGCGAAATCATCCCGACCTTCAGCCGCAAGCCGCTGTTCGGCTACCAGGCGATGGTCTACGCGATCGCGGCGATCGCGTTCCTGAGCTTCATCGTCTGGGCGCACCACATGTTCACCGTGGGCATGCCGTTGGGCGGCGAGATCTACTTCATGTTCGCCACCATGCTGATCTCCATCCCCACCGGGGTGAAGGTGTTCAACTGGGTCAGCACCATGTGGCAGGGCTCGATGACCTTCGAGTCGCCGATGCTGTGGGCGATCGCCTTCGTCATCCTGTTCACCATCGGCGGCTTCTCCGGGCTGATGCTGGCGATCGTGCCGGCCGACTTCCAGTACCACGACACCTATTTCGTGGTCGCGCACTTCCACTACGTGCTGGTCACCGGCGCGGTGTTCGCGCTGATCGCGGCGGTGTACTACTGGTGGCCGAAGTGGACCGGGCGCATGTACAACGAGGCCTGGGCCAAGTTCCATTTCTGGTGGACGATGGTGTTCGTCAACCTGCTGTTCTTCCCGCAGCACTTCCTCGGCCTGGCCGGCATGCCGCGGCGCATCCCCGACTACAACGTGGTGTTCGCCGACTGGAACCTGGTCAGCTCGATCGGTGCGTTCGGCATGTTCGTCACCCCGTTCCTGATGGCCGGCATCCTGCTGGCGTCGCTGCGCAATGGCGCGCGCGCCGAGGCGCGCTCGTGGGAAGGCGCGCGCGGCCTGGAGTGGACGGTGCCGTCGCCGGCGCCGGCGCACACCTTCACCCTGCCGCCGGTGCTCAAGCCCGGCGACCTGGCCCACGACGACATCAGCCACTGATGACCGCGCAACCGCCGCTCGACGATCTGGCCCTGCGCCGCAAACGTGCGGCGCGCACCGCGCTGGTGATCGGCGCGGTGGCGCTGGCGATCTATGTCGGCTTCATCCTCTCGGGGGTGCTGGGCCGATGAGCGCGCCGGCGCCGCAGGTGCACAGCAGCGCCGGGCTGTTCAAGCTGGTCGGCGTGGCGCTGGCGGTGTTCGTGCTGACCTTCTCGCTGGTGCCGCTGTACCGCATCGCCTGCGAGAAGGTGTTCGGCGTGCGCCTGGAGCGCGGCCCCGGCGAAGGCCCGCAGGCCGGCAAGCCGCTGGCGGGCAAGCGCACGGTCACGGTGCAGTTCGACGGCGGCGTGAACTCCAAGCTGCCTTGGTCGTTCCATCCGGAGCAGCTGACCATGCAGGTGGTGCCGGGCGAGCTCAACGAGGCGCTGTACTACGCGCACAACGACGGCGCGCATGCCATCGTCGGCAGCGCGGTGCCCTCGGTGGCGCCGGCACGCGCCTCCGGCTACTTCACCAAGACCGAGTGCTTCTGCTTCACCGCGCAGACCCTGCAGGCCGGCGAGAAACGCGACATGCCGGTGCGCTTCATCGTCGACCCCAACCTGCCCGGCGACATCACCACCATCACCCTGTCCTACACCTTCTACAAGAACGATGCGCTGAGCGCGGAACTGGGATCGCCGAAACTGGCCGGTTCCGCGCGCGCGGCTCCCTGACCCGACCGGAATGCCTGCCATGGCCCAGCCCAGCACCGACGCCACCGCCAACGCCTACTACGTGCCCAGCCAGAGCCGCTGGCCGTTCATCGGCTCGATCGCGATGTTCGTGACCATGATCGGCGTGGCCAGTTGGCTCAACGACGCGTCCTGGGGCAAGTGGACCTTCTTCACCGGCATCGCGATGCTGGTGGCGACGCTGTTCATGTGGTTCGGCGACGTGATCCGCGAATCGATCGCCGGGCACTACAACCGCCAGGTCGACGTGTCGTTCCGCATGGGGATGGTGTGGTTCATCTTCTCCGAGGTGATGTTCTTCGGCGCCTTCTTCGGCGCGCTGTTCTACACCCGTACCTTCATCCTGCCGTGGCTGGGCGGCGAGGGCGACGGAGTGATGACCAACGCGCTGCTGTGGGACGGCTACTCCGCCGCCTGGCCGACCAACGGCCCGGGCGGCGTCGGTGGCCAGTTCCAGACCATCCCGGCCTGGGGCCTGCCGCTGATCAACACGCTGATCCTGCTCAGCTCCGGCGTGACCCTGACCATCGCCCACCATGCGCTCAAGGCCGGCCACCGCACCCGGCTGATGGTGTTCCAGGCACTGACCGTGGCGCTCGGCTGCACCTTCCTGTACTTCCAGGCCGAGGAGTACATGCATGCCTACAAGGAGCTCAACCTGACCCTGGGTTCGGGCATCTACGGCTCCACCTTCTTCATGCTCACCGGCTTCCATGGCGCGCACGTGCTGCTGGGCACGATCATGCTGCTGGTGATGCTGCTGCGGATCAGCCGCGGGCACTTCAGCCGCGACAACCACTTCGCCTTCGAAGCGGCAGCGTGGTACTGGCACTTCGTCGACGTGGTGTGGCTGGCGCTGTTCCTGTTCGTCTACGTGCTTTGACAGCTGGGAACAGGGAGTCGGGAATGGGGAATCGCAAGAGCGGCTGTCGCTCGCGCTCCCGCTTTGCCGATTCTCCTTTCCCGATTCCCCGTTCCCGACGTCTCAGCGGCCGAGCCCGTGCGGCTTGATCGTGCCGGTATAGATGCCCAGGATCACCAGTAGGATCAGGCACACCGATAGGCCGATGCGCCAGGTCAACGCGTTCACCGTGCGCTTGCTCTGGCCGCGGTCCACCAACAGGTAGTACAGGCCGGCGCCCAGGTTCCACAGGATGAGCAGCAGGAACGCGACGATCAGCAAAGTCTTCAGCGAGTCGTTCATGGGCGTCTCGGCACATGGTGTGTCCGCATTATGACCCTCGCCGCTGCCTCGCGCGTGGGCGCGCGCCGGCGCATGCCGTTGTGGCTGGGCTGGAGCGTGGCGTTGGCGGTGGCGCTGTGCTTCTGCGCGCTGGGCCGCTGGCAGTTGCAGCGCATGCACGAGAAGCAGGCCTTGCTGGCGCAGGCGGCGCATGTGCGCGATCGTCCGCAGACGCTGGCCGATGCGCTGCGCGCGACGCCGCCGGGACAACTGCGCTGGGTGCATGGCGCCGGCCGCTTCCTGCCCGGGCAGATCCTGCTCGACAACCAACTGCGGCAGGGCCGCAGCGGGGTCAAGGTGTACCAGCCGTTCCTGGCCGACGGCGCCGCGGCGCCCTTGCTGGTGGAACTGGGCTGGTTGCCGCTGCCGGCCGACCGCGCGCTGCCGGCGCCGGCGCCGCTGCAGGGCCGCTACACGCTGGTCGGCCTGCTCGGGCCGGCGCCGTCGCATGGACTGGCCCTGGGCCCGGCGCTGGTCGCGGCACCGTCGCCGCAGCGCTGGCTGGCGATGCGCATCGAGCCGGCGGCGATCGGGATGGCGCTCGGCCGCCGCGACATTTTGTCGCAGGTGCTGCGCCTGGATCCGGCCCTGCCGCTGGGCTATCCGCGCGACCTGGACCTGCTGCCGAACACGCTGCCGCCCGAGCGCCACTTGGGTTACGCGGTGCAATGGTTCGGCCTGGCGCTGGCGGTGCTGGTCACCGCGGCGCTGCTCAGCTGGCGCGCGCGCAGGAGACGGGGCGGGCGCTGAGCGCGCGCGCATGAGAAAATCCCCGGCATGAATGCTCCCACCCCGGCCCCGCGCCCGGCGGCCGCACGCGGCCGCTGGCCGTTGATCGTGTTGTTCGTCCTGTTCTTCGGCTCGATGCTGGTCGCCGGCGCGTTGCGCTTTTCCGGCTGGCAGCCGGCGGCCGCGCGCAACCACGGCGAACTGCTGCAGCCGCCGGCCGACCTGCGCGCGCTGCAGCCGCGGCTGGCCGATGGTCGCGTCTACGCCTGGGAGCCGCCGCGGCGGCTGTGGCGCATCGCGCTGGCGCCGCCGGCGGACTGCGGTAGCGCCTGCGAGGCGTTGGCGCGCGATCTGGACAAGGTCTGGCAACTGTTCGGCCACGACGCCGACCACGTGCAGATCCTGTGGATCGGCACGCCGCCTGCGGCCGCCCAGTCCCTGCCGCAGGTACAGGCGCTGCGCCCGGATCCGACCCTGCTGGCGGCGCTGCCGCGGGTGCACGATGCGGCCGGGGTGCCGGTCTACGTCATCGATCCGAACGGTTTCGTGGTGCTGCGCTATGCCCCCGGATTCGACCCGGCCGGGTTGCGCGCGGACCTGGCGAAACTGCTGAAACTCCTGTGAGCCGCTCCCTATGACCCTGTTCGCGCGCCCGGCGCTGTTCCGGCATTTCCACCGCATGGCCTGGCTGGCGGCGCTGTTCACCGCCAGCACCATCATGTTCGGTTCGTTCGTGCGCCTGTCCGATGCGGGCATGAGCTGCCCGGACTGGCCGACCTGCTATGGGCGCATCACCTGGCCGCAGACCAGCGCCGAAGCCGACACCCACGCCGCCAGCAAGATCCGGCCGCTGGAGACGCACAAGGCCTGGCGCGAGCAGATCCATCGCTTCCTGGCCGGCGCGCTGGGCGTGGAGGTGCTGGTGCTGTCGCTGCTGGCGGCGCGGCGGCGCCGGCTCGGCATCGCCCAGATCGTGACGGCGGCGGTATTGGTGGCGCTGTCGATCCCGCTGTACATGTCCGGCTGGCCGGGGCTGGCGATGCTGGTGGCGGTCGGCGGCGAGGCGATCCTGCTGCTGGCGGCGCTGCGCTGGTCCAACGACGACCTGGCCCGCGCGGCGGTGCTGACCCTGTCGGTGGTGATCTTCCAGGCCCTGCTGGGCATGTGGACGGTGACCCTGCTGCTCAAGCCGATCGTGGTGATGGGACACCTGCTGGGCGGCCTGCTGATGTTCTCGCTGCTGGTGTGGATGGCCTGGCGCGCCACCCATCTGCCGATCACCCTGGCCGATGCGCCGCGGCTGAAGTGGCTGCTGCGCCTGGGCGTGGCGGTGCTGGTGCTGCAGATCGCGCTGGGCGGCTGGGTCAGCGCCAACTACGCGGCGCTGGCCTGCGGTGGCGGCAGTTGGTCGGCCGACAACTTCCCGCGCTGCGTCAGCCAGTGGTGGCCGCCGCACGATTTCCGCGAGGGCTTCACCCTGTGGCGCGGCATCGGCGTGGACTACGAAGGCGGCGTGCTCGACGGCGCGGCGCGCATCGCCATCCAGATGGCGCACCGGATGATGGCGATGGTGGTGGCGGCGTACCTGCTGTGGCTGAGCTGGCGCCTGAGCCGCACGCCGGGCATGCGCGGCTGGGCCGCGGCGCTGGCGCTGCTGCTGGTCGCGCAGGTGTGCCTGGGCATCCTCAACGTCAAGCTGGCGCTGCCCTTGCCGGTGGCGGTCCTGCACAACGCCGGCGCGGTGGCGCTGCTGTTCGTGCTGGTGTCGTTGCTGGCGCGCTTGCGGGCACCGCAATGAGCGCGCACCGCGTCCACTGGCGCGACTACTGGGACCTGACCAAGCCCAAGGTGGTGGCGCTGATCGTGTTCACCGCCCTGGTCGGCATGTGCCTGGCGATTCCGGGGCTGCCGACCTGGGCGCAGGTGCGCACCGGCCTGCTCGGCTTCTTCGGCATCTGGCTGGCGGCCTCGGCGGCGGCGGCGATCAACCAGCTGCTGGACGCGCGCATCGACGCGCAGATGGCGCGCACCTCCTGGCGCCCGCTGGTGGTGGGCAAGGTGCTGCCGTGGCAGGTGCTGCTGTTCGCCACCGTGCTCACCGCGCTGTCGATGACCGTGCTGGTGGTGTGGGTCAACTGGATCACCGCGGTGCTGACCTTCGCCTCGCTGATCGGCTATGCGGTGATCTATACGGTGTTCCTCAAGCGCACCACCCCGCAGAACATCGTCATCGGCGGCCTGGCCGGCGCGGCGCCGCCGCTGCTGGGCTGGGCCGCGATCACCGGCATGCAGGGCCAGTGGGACTGGGCCTACGCCTCGCTGCTGGTGCTGATCATCTTCGTGTGGACGCCGCCGCACTTCTGGGCGCTGGCGATCTTCCGCCGCGCCGACTACGCCAAGGCCTCGATCCCGATGCTGCCGGTCACCCACGGCGTGGCCCATACCCGCCGGCAGATCCTGGTGTACACCGTGCTGCTGGTGGTGGTGACGCTGCTGCCGGTGGCGGTGGGCATGAGCGGGGTGTTCTACCTCGGCGGCACCGTGGTGCTGGACGCGGTGTTCCTCTGGTACGCCTGGCGCATGCTCGACCCGCCGGACGAGCTGTTCTCGATGCGCATGTTCGGCTATTCCATCGTGTACCTGATGGCGCTGTTCGCGTTTTTGCTGGTCGACCACTGGATTGCCTGAACCACCCATTCAGTTCCCCGTTCAAGTATTGCCGGCGGTGGTCGCTATCGAGCGATTGATCAAGATCGGCAAAGCCGCGGAGACAGGTATGTGGGGCAGGAACAAGCAAGAAGCGGCGAAGCTGCAGGCACTGACCGAGCGCCTGCGCGAGGCCGAGGCCGAGCGCGATCGCGCCCGTGCGCAGGCCGACAGCGCGCGCACCGATCTGGACTATCTGCGCGGCCGCTTCGACCTGGTCACTGCCGGCACCACCGACGGCCTGTGGGACATGAGCGTGATCGCGGGCGATCCGATCAACCCGGCCAACGAATTCTGGTGGTCGTCGCAGTTCCGCGCGATGCTGGGCTTCTCCTCCGAGCTCGACTTCCCCAACGTGCTCGATAGCTGGGCTTCGCGCCTGCACCCGGAGGACAAGCAGGCCACGCTGGACGCGTTCGCCGCGCACCTGGCCGACCTCAGCGGCCAGACCCCCTACGACGTGGAGTACCGGCTGCAGCTGAAGAATGGCCAGTACCGCTGGTTCCGCGCGCTCGGCACCACCCAGCGCGACGGCAAAGGCGCGCCGCTGCGGGTCGCCGGCGCGCTCACCGACATCACCGAGCGGCGCGAGCGCGAGGCGTTCCTGGACGTGGTCCTGACCCGCTTCGAGCTGGGCGCGGACATGCTCAACGACGGCCTGTGGGACATGAGCGTGATCGCCGGCGATCCGATCAATCCGTCCAACGAGTTCTGGTGGTCGGCGCAGTTCCGTTCGCTGCTGGGCTTCGCCTCCGAGGCCGAGTTCCCCAACGTGCTCGACAGCTGGTCCTCGCGCCTGCATCCGGAGGACGCGCAGGCCGCGCTCAACGCGTTCGCGGCGCACCTCAACGACCGCACCGGCCGCACCGGCTTCGACATCGAGTACCGGCTGCGCACGAAGAGCGGCGAGTACCGCTGGTTCCGCGCGCGCGGCCTGACCAAGCGCGCCGCCGACGGCACCCCGCTGCGCGCGGTCGGCGCCTTGCTGGACATCCATGCCGCGCGCCAGCTCGGCGAGGCCGCGCACACCCTGCAGACGGCCGCCGCGGAAATGGTCGACGACAACAGCGATCTGGCCCGGCGCACCGAGCAGCAGGCCGCGGCGCTGGAAGAAGCGGCCAGCTCGATGGAAGAGATCACCGGCACCGTGCAGCGCAACGTCGAGCATGTCGGCCAGGCCAACCGCCTGGTGGACGGCGCCAGCGACGTCGCCCAGCGCGGCGGCGAGGTGGTGCGCGACGTGGTCGACACCATGGCCGGCATCGAGAGCGCATCGCGCAAGATCGCCGACATCATCAGCGTGATCGACGGCATCGCCTTCCAGACCAACATCCTGGCCCTCAACGCGGCGGTGGAAGCGGCGCGTGCCGGCGAGCAGGGCCGCGGTTTCGCCGTGGTCGCCACCGAAGTGCGCAGCCTGGCCCAGCGCTGCGCCGACGCGGCCAAGGAAGTGCGCGGCCTGATCGCCAGTTCCAGCGAGCAGGTCGATCGCGGCTCGGCGCTGGTCGCCCGCGCCGGCACCACCATGGAAGAACTGCTCGGCTCGGTGCGCGAGGTGCAGCGCATCATGACCGACATCGCCGGCGCCAGCCGCGAACAGAGCGCCGGCATCGGCCAGGTCAACCAGATCGTGGTGCAGATGGACACGGCCACCCAGCAGAACGCGGCACTGGTCGAAAAGATGGCCGAGGCCGCGCGCGCGCTGGAAGGGCAGGCGCAAGGCCTGAACGCGCACACCAGCAGCGGCCGCCGCGCAGGCAGCCAGGGCGCCGGTCAGCCGGTGTCGCCGGTGCGCGTGGCGGCCTGATCGGCGCCGGCGGCGCGGCGCGTCCCGCGCGCCGCCGACGCAAGGCGGTTGTCAGCGCCCGCGCGCCGCGTGGCGGCAACGTCGCAGTCCCGATGCCGGGACTGCGACGGACCCGATGGAGCGGTCGCGTATTCGCGTGAATGCGTGACGCGGTCGCGGCCGGCGATGCGTCCTGGCGCCCTCACCCCAACCACTGCTGGCAGCCGTCGCGCGCCTGGCTGCCGCAGCTCTGCTGCATCTTCTGCTGCAGCCGCGCGAGCACCGCGCTGCCGTCGTGGCCCTTGCTCCAGGCCTGCAGGGTCTTGGCCAGGGTGTCGAAGCGTTGCCGCGTGCGCTGGTGATAGCCGTCGGGCTGGCCGGCCAGTTCGCCGATGACCTGTCCGGCGGCCGCCTCGATCGCGGCCGCATTGTCCGGCTGCAGCCGCACCAGGCCGTCGACGTAGTGCACGCCCCATTGCACGCGGGTGGCCGGGCCTTCGGCGCTCTCGTAGGCCTTCTTCAGCCAGTACAGCGCCGTCTGCTTGTCGCCGCGCGCCTCGGCCAGGCCGGCCAGTTCCGGCATGTAGTAGTACGGCGTCTTGCTGCGCTGAAGTTCGGCCAGCAGCAGTTGTTCGGCGCCCGCGCTGTCGCCGGCGTCGTCGAGCAGGCCGGCGGCGGTGCTGATGGTGGATTGCCGTTCGTAGTCGGTCTTGGCGGCCTGCTCGGCCCATTGCACGCGCTGCTGCACCTTGGCGACCACCGCCGGCGGCAGTGGCGGCAGCGGCGGATGCAGGCCATCGCCAGCGTCGGCCGGCTGGCCTTGCGCCAACCGCGCCAGCGCGATGTCCGCGGCGGCGGTATCCAGGCGATCGCTGATCGGCAGGCTGCTGTCGGCGTAGACCTGGTCCAGTGCATGGGTCAGCGCGCCGGACAGCGCGCGGCGCTCGGCGGCGTCGCTGGCCGCGGCCTGCACCAGGTTGCGCGCCGCATAGGTCAGGGTGCTGCGGTTGGCGCGTACCTCGGCCGGATCGGCCAGCACGGCCTGCAGCAGGGCGCGATCGGCGTCGCGGCGCCTGGCGTCGACGGCAGTGGCCTTGGCCGGATCCTGCGCGGCCAGCGCCAGCAGCGCGAAACGGCGCTGCAATGCCGGCTGCGGCGCCGCGGCGGCCAACCGCGTGAGCACCTCGGCCGCCTGCCCGGGCTTGACCAACTGCGCCGCATCCACGGCCCAGCCGTATTCGCCGAGCAGGGTCCAGTCGTCGGCGCTGAGCGTGGCCGGTGCCTTGAGCGCCTGCTGCAGCAACTGCGCCGAGGTGGTGGTGCGGGTCGCGGCCACGCGCAGGGCCTCGGCCAGGTGCACGGTATCGCTGTCGCCGGCCAGGCGGGTGATCTCGCTGCGGTCCGGACGCAGCACGATGATGGTCGGATAGCCCTTGATGCCGAAGCGCTCGCCCCAGGCCTGCGCGCCTTCCGAATCGCCGTCCAGGTGCACCGCGACGAAGGCGCGGGTGCGGGCGATGAACGCCGGGTCCTTGAACAGCGTGGCCTTGAGCCGGTTGCAGGGCGGGCACCAGGCGGCGCCCCAGTACAGCAGCACCGGCTTGTTGTGCTCGCGCGCTTCGGCGAAGGCATCGTCGACGTCGCCCTCGCGCCAGGCGATGCCGGCGCTGTCGGCAGCGGGTGCCGGCGTGGCGGCCTTGGGCGCGGCGGGCGCGGGCGGTTTCTGGCAGGCGCCCAGCGCCAGCAGCGTGGCCAGGCTGGCGGAGAGCGTCGCGGAACGGCGGAACATGCGGCTCATGGGACACCGGTGTGGGGAGGGAGGCACGGCGCCGGCCGTGCCGGCCGTCTACTGTACGCAGCCGCCGCCGCGATCGCACATGCCGGTTGCGCATCTGCATATGCCGCCCGTACCGGCACCAGACGGCGCAAGGCGGCGCGCGCGCGGCCGTGCCGGCGCGGCCTGCCTGCAGGCCGGTTCCATCGCCAGCGGTTCGCCGCTAGCGGCTCGCTTCCGCCTTCGCGGCGCGCGCATAGCGTTGCGCGATCACCGCGCAGACGATCAGCTGGATCTGGTGGTAGATCATCACCGGCAGCACGATCGCACCGAGGCTGCCGCTGGCGAACAGCACCTTGGCCATCGGCACGCCGGTGGCCAGGCTCTTCTTGGAGCCGCAGAACACGATCGGGATCTCGTCCTCGCGGGAAAAGCCCAGGCGCCGCGCACTGAAGGTGATCAGCGTCATCGCCACGGCCAGCAGCACCACGCCGACCGCGGCGACGCCGAGCAGCGCCGGCAGTGGCGTCTTCTGCCACAGGCCTTCGACCACCGCCGCACTGAACGCGGTATACACCACCAGCAGGATGGTGCTCTGGTCGGTGTAGCGCAGCACCGCACGGCGGCGCTCGACCCAACCGCCGATCCAGCGCTGCAGCAGGTGGCCGGCGACGAACGGCACCAGCAGTTGCAGCATGATCTTGCCCATCGCCTCCAGCGGATTGGACATGGCGCTCTGCGCGCCGCCCAGCACCCCCATCAGCAGCGGTGTCAGGAACACGCCGAGCAGGCTCGACAGCGAGGCGCTGCACACCGCCGCCGGCACGTTGCCGCCGGCCATCGAGGTGAAGGCGATCGACGACTGCACCGTGGACGGCAGCGTGCACAGGAACAGCACGCCGATGTACAGGTCCGGGGTCAGCAGCCAGTGCGACAGCGGCTTGAACAGCAGGCCGAGCAGCGGGAACAGGATGAAGGTGGCGGCGAAGATGGTCAGGTGCAGGCGCCAGTGCAGCGCGCCAGCGACGATGGCCTCGCGCGACAGCCGCGCGCCATGCAGGAAGAACAGCGCGGCGATCGCCAGATCGGTGACCACGTCCATCACCGACGCCGCGCGCCCCTGCACCGGCAGCAGCGAGGCCAGCAGCACCGTGCACAGCAGCGCCAGGGTGAACGGTTCGATGCGCAGGCGCGCCAGCCAGGACTTGAGCATTGAGGGGGAGTTGAGCGGGGGGAAGGGTGCATTTTAGGAAGCATGGCGCCGGCACGCGAATCCGGACGCACGGCGTAGACAACTCGCAGACATGTTGCGGTGCCGGCCGTTTCGGTCGAATGCGCGTCTCGGCGGCTTGCTAGATTGCGGCCAACCGGCCGACGGGGAGCGCGCCGGGCACGCAGGTGCGCGTCGCGCGCGCCTGCGCTCCCTGCTTCTCCAGGCACTGCCACGGACTAGGAGCTTGCACATGTCATACGATCAGTATCAGACCGTTTTCGCGCTTTCGACGTTGGCCAACTGGGTCAGCACGCAGACCGGCACCGCGCAAGCACTGCAGGCCGAGTACCAGAAGATCCTGGTGGCGACGCTGGCATCGCCGCCTGCACGGGCCGCGATCGGTGTCTGGGAACTGGTGTGGGGGCCGCAGGTCTGGCAAGCGGACAAGTCCGATCGCTCGGACAACGCCATGTTCGTGGCCAAGGCGAGCAATGTCGGCGACCTGGCCGGGGACGTGTATGTCGTGGCGATCGCCGCGACCAATCCGCTTTCTTCCTACGACTGGATGATGGAGGACTTCGACGTCGCCAGCGTGGTCGACTTCGCGACCTACGATCCCACGGCGAGTACGCCGCCGGTCCAACTGCTGAATCCGACGGAAAAGAGCGCCGTCATCTCGATGGGCACGGCGCTGGGCGTGTGGCATCTGCTCAACATGGTGAGTCCGCCCTCCGGCGTGTCGCCAGGCACCACGCTCGACGCCTACCTCAAGAAGGTGGCGAGCAGCGGCGCAAGCGTGATTTTCGCCGGGCATAGCCTGGGCGGCGCGCTGTCGCCGACCATGGCGACCTGGTTCAAGAGCACCCACAGGCTGGACGCCTGCAAGGCGGTGTATTGCTATCCCACTGCGGGCGCGACGCCGGGCAATGCCCCCTTTGCGGGGCTGTGCAAATCGACCCTGCCACCGACCGCCGGCACCACGTATCAGGTGTGGAATCGCGATCTGTGGAATTCGTACGACGTGGTGCCGCACGCCTGGAACACGACGATGCTGGAGCAGATCAAGACGATCTACGACAACACGTCGTTCGTGACGATCGATCTTGCCGTGGACAACGCGAAGCGAAAGTCGCTCGCGTCCGGGATCGCGTACACCCAGATCGTCAACCAGGAACTCATCGGCACCCTGGCAGGCGTTCCGACCAGCGCATTCCAGTTTCTGGAGCAGGCGAAAAACCAGCATACGACCGCGTATTCCGCACTGATTGCGAACCGGCTCATCCCGGTGGTGCCGCCGGCGCAGGAACGGCAAACGGCAGACGTGGACGCGGATGCGGAGCTGTACGCGCTGCTGACCCGGCTCGATGCGGACGTGCGCGCATCGACGGCGCAGTCCTAGGCACCGGCACCGCCCGGGACAGGCAACGCAAGGACGTGCCGCGGGCTTGGAAGACGATGACGATCGCCAGGTGCGAGCGCCATCGACGACCGAGCCCTGGCAGCCCCCGCAGGAAGACAGCGTGTCCCGTGGCCGGACTCAGCGCAACGACGCGAGCACCTTGAGCAACTCGCGCTGTTCGTACTTGTCGGTCTCGTCCAGCCCCTGTGCGCGCTGCTTGGCGGTCAGTTCTTCCAGGCGCTGCTGCAGGGTCTGCTTTTCCAGCTGCACGACCACGTCGTGCAGCTCCTGGCGCCAGCTGGCGGTTTCGCCAGCGATCTCCTGCACCGCCAGCTTCTGCAGCGCGGCCAGTTCCTCGCGTTCGTGGAAGTGCTCGAGCAGCGCGCCGGTGGTGATTTCCGGGCGTGCATGCACGATCTGCAGCAGTTCGATCATCAGTTCGATGCCGGGCAGGCGCAGGCCGGCGAAGGGGTAGGGCGGAGGCAGGTCCAGCGCCAGCGCCGGCGCCTGCAGCAGGCGCACGATCGCCTCGCGGACCAGGCTGCGCTTGTGCGCCGGGCGCGGCGCGCGCGGCGGTGGTCGGCTCGGTGCGGCCGCGGCGGGCGTGGGCGCGCCGATGCCGGTGAGTTCGGCCAGGCGCTGGCGCATCAGGTCGCCGAAGGCGCCGTCGGGAATCTGCGCCAGCATCGGCCGCGCGCGTTCGGCCAGGCGCGCCTTGCCGTCGAGCGTGCCAAGGTTGATCTCGCGCGAGAGTTCGTCGAAGAAGAACTGCGACAGCGGCGTGGCCTGGGCCAGCCGCGCGTCGAAGGCCGCAGCGCCTTCCTTGCGCACGATGGTGTCCGGGTCCTCGCCATCGGGCAGGAACAGGAAGAACGCCTGGCGTCCGTCCTTCATCCGCGGCAACACCGATTCCAGTGCCTTCCAGCCGGCGCGGCGGCCGGCGGCATCGCCGTCGAAGCAGAAGAACACGTCCGGCGCGTTGCGGAACAGCAGTTCGGCGTGGTCCGGCGTGGTCGCGGTGCCCAGCGTCGCCACCGCCTGGGTGACGCCGAACTGGAACAGCGAGACCACGTCCATGTAGCCCTCGACCACGACCAGCCGCTCGATCTTCTGGTTGGCCTGACGCACCTGCCACAGGCCGTACAGTTCGCGGCCCTTGTGGAACAGCGCGGTCTCCGGCGAGTTCAGGTATTTGGGGCCGTCGTCCTTGTCGAGCACGCGGCCGCCGAAGGCGATGACCCGGCCGCGGCGGTCGAAGATCGGGAACATCACCCGGTCGCGGAACTTGTCGTAGACGTGGCCGCGGTCGTTCTTGGAAAACAGCCCGGCGCGGTCGAGCAGCTTGAGCCGGCGCTCGTCGGTGCCCAGCGCATCCTTGAGCGCGCTGTAGCCGTCCGGCGCGTAGCCGATCTGGAAGCGCGCGCGGTTCTCCGCGTCCACGCCGCGGCCGTCCAGGTAGGCGCGCGCCTTGTCGCTGCCGTCGAACTGGCGCTGGAAGAACTTGGCCGCCGCTTCCAGCGCCGAGTACAGGTCGCGGTGGTCGTCGCCGGCGGCCTGTGCGGCGCCGCGCTGCTGGGCGTCGCGCGGCACCTCCATGCCGGCGCGCTTGGCCAGTTCGTCGACCGCGTCGAGGAATTCGAGGCGGTCGTAGTTCATCAGGAAGCTGATCGCGGTGCCGTGCGCGCCGCAGCCGAAGCAGTGGTAGAACTGCTTGGTCGGGGACACCGTGAACGAGGCCGAGCGCTCGTCGTGGAACGGGCAGCGCGCCGCGTATTCCTTGCCCTGGCGCTTCAGCGGCACGCGCGTGCCGACCACCTCGACGATGTCGGTACGGGCGAGCAGGTCGTCGATGAATGCGTCGGGGATGCGGGCCATCCGCAGAGGATGCCATGCGCGTGCGCCGCCACGCTCGGGGCGCGGCCTGCGCGGTTCAGCGCCGGGCGATCAGGGCGCCGGCGGCGCCTGCGCGGCGCTGCGCGGGTCGATCCCGGCGGCGGTGAGTTTGCTGTGCGAGCGCAGGCGCTCGTCGATCACCGCGGTGATCAGCGCGCCGACGAAGAACACCACGGTGGCGTAGTAGATCCACACCAGCAGGATCACCAGCGCGCCCATCGAGCCGTAGGCGCTGCCGGGCGCAGCGGTGGCGATGTACAGGCCGATCGCATAGCGGCCGGCGACGAACAGGCAGGCGGTGATCGCGCCGCCGATGACCGCCTGGCGCCATTGCACGCGGCGGTCGGGCAGGTAGTGGTAGAGCACCGCGAAGGCCAGCACGTAGATCGCCAGGGTCGAGACATAGCCGACCGCCGGCAGCAGCGACGGCATCCGTGCGAACACGACCTGCAGCACGGTGGTCAGGATCATCGAGATCAGCAACAGGAAGCCCAGCCCCAGCACCACGCCGAAGGAGAACACGCGCTTCTTCAGCCACGGCATGATGCCGTCCAGGCGCTGCTTGTCGGTGCGGAAGATCAGGTTCAGTGCATTCTGTAGCTGCGCGAACACCGCGGTGGCGCCGACGAACAGCAGCAGGGTGCTCCATAGTCCCGCCAGCGAACCGACGTTGGGCTGGTTCTTGGCGTTGTCGATGACCGTCTGCGCGACTTCGCGCGCGCCGTGCCCGGCCAGTTGCCCGATCTGCGCGATCAGCGCCTCCTGCGCCTGCGGATACAGCGAGGCGGTGAGCCACAGCAGCAGCACCAGCAGCGGCGCCAGCGACAGCAGCGCATAGAACGACAGCGAGGCCGCCTGGGTCATCACGTCGATCTCGACGAAGCGCCGCACCAGTGCGGCCGGCAGGCTCTGCTGCAGGCGGTCGAGATGTTTGTGCAGGCGATCGGACGACAGGGGCAGGGACATGGGCGCGGACCTTCGACGCGCGGCGTCGCAACGCCGGCCCCGCACTGCGCGCAGAAGGGAGGCGCGGGCTTGCCGGGCGTTGTAGCAGCCCGGCATCGAAAGGCGGGTGAAGCCCGCCGTCCGCCAGGACGTCAGTGACGTCAGCCGGCCAGCTGTTGCTTGACCAGCACCGAGACCTGGCCCATGTCGGCCTTGCCGGCCAGCATCGGCTTGAGCACGCCCATCAGCTTGCCCATGTCGGCCGGGCTGGCGGCGCCGGTCTGCGCGATCGCCGCCTGGATCGCGGCGACGATCTCGGCTTCGCCCATCTTGCTCGGCAGGTAGCGCTCGATCACCACGATCTCCTCGCGCTCCACCTGGGCCAGGTCGTCGCGGCCGGCGGCCTCGTACTGGCTCACCGAGTCCTTGCGCTGCTTGACCATCTTGTCCATCGCCGCGATCACCGCGGCGTCGTCCATCTCCACGCGCTCGTCCACTTCCTTCTGCTTGATCGCGGCGTTGATCAGCCGGATCACGCCGAGGCTGTGCTTGTCGCCGGACTTCATCGCGGCCTTCATGTCGTCGGTGAGCTGCTGCTTGAGGGTCATGAGGGGCTCCACAGGGAAGAGAAAAGGGGAAAGGGCATTCTAGGCCAGCGCGCGGGCGCGGGCCGGGTCGCCGAGGCGGCACGCGCGTGCCTGGGGGGCAGGCGCAGCGCCGACACCCCGCGCGGGCGGGGTGCCTGGAGCAGGCGGCGGGACACACAAAAAGCCGGCCACGCTTGCGCGTGCCGGCTTCGTGGGCTTACCGTAGCGGATGCCGAAACCGGCACACCCCGCTACCGCAGGCCGCGATCCTCAGTACAGACGCTGGCGCTTGGTGACGTCGCGCGAGGTGCGACGCAGCTGGCGCTTCACCGCGGCAGCGGCCTTGCGCTTGCGTTCCTGGGTCGGCTTTTCGTAGAACTCGCGCTTGCGGGTTTCGGCCAGCACGCCGGCCTTTTCGCAGGTGCGCTTGAAGCGACGGAGCGCAAACTCGAAGGGCTCGTTCTCGCGGACTTTAACGCTGGGCATGG
>JBEVKG010000373.1:0-11416 GCA_040509765.1 Xanthomonas sp. | reverse complement strand
GGTGGCCGATGGGCGCACGCTGCGCCTGGCCGACGATGGTCGCAGCGACGATTTCTACGACCCGGAAACGATCGCCTGGTCGCCGGATTCGCAACGGCTGGCGCTGTACCGGGTGCGGCCCGGCTTCGCCCGCCGTGTCACCCGGGTGGAGGCGGCGCCGCCCGGCGGCGGCCAGCCGCTGGTGCGCACCCAGCTGTATCCCAAGCCCGGCGATGCAGTGGATATCGAGCGGCCGGTGCTGTTCGATCTCGGCGCGCTGGCGCGCGGCGGCACGCCGAAGCGTCTGGCCATCGACGATGCGCTGTTCGCCAATCCCTACCAGCTCTCGCCGATCCAGTGGCGCCGCGACAGCGCCAGTTTCGTGTTCGATGACGTGCAGCGCGGCTTCCAGCGCATGCGCGCGATCGCGGTGGACGCGGCCACCGGCAAGGCGCACGTGGCGGTGGACGAGGACGCCACGACCTTCGTCTATGCCGACCGCAGCTACCACCACGATGTCGATGGCCTGGGCCAGGAGATCCTGTGGATCTCCGAGCGCGACGGCTGGCGCCACCTGTACCTGTTCGACGGCGCCAGCGGCCGGATCAAGACCCAGATCACCAAGGGCGCGTGGATCGTGCGCGACGTGCTGCGCGTGGACGATGCGCAGCGGCGCATCTGGTTCACCGCCAGCGGCATGGACGCGGGCAAGGATCCCTATTACCGGCAATTGTTCGCGGTGGATTTCGACGGCGGCCACCTGACCCGGCTGACCGAGGTCGATGCCGATCACGACGTGGCCATCGCCGACGACGGCCGCCATTACGTGGACGTGTATTCGCGTCCGGACATGGCGCCGGTGATGGAACTGCATGCCATCGACGGCCGGCTGCTGCAGGTGGTCGAGCGCGGCGACATCCGCAAGCTGCAGGCCGCCGGCTGGCGCCCGCCGCAGACCTTCGTCGCCAAGGGCCGCGACGGCAAGACCGACATCTGGGGCATGGTGGTGCGCCCGCGCGACTACGACCCGGCCAAGACCTACCCGGTGGTCGAGAACATCTACGCCGGCCCGCACGACAGCTTCGTGCCGAAGACCTTCTGGCCATTCGGCTACCACTCCGGCGGCGACAAGCAGATCGGCATGCAGGCGCAGGCCGACCTGGGCTTCATCGTGGTGATGATCGACGGCATGGGCACCGCCAACCGCTCCAAGGCCTTCCACGACGTGGCCTGGAAGAACCTCGGCGATTCCGGCTTCCCCGACCGGATCGCCTGGCACAGGGCCCTGGCGGCGCAGGATCCGTCCTACGACATCGGCCGCGTCGGCATCTACGGCGCGTCGGCCGGCGGGCAGAGCACGTTGGGGGCGCTGGAGCGGCATCCGGACTTCTACAAGGTGGGTGTGGCCTATGCGGGGTGCTACGACAACCGCATGGACAAGATCAGCTGGAACGAGCAGTGGATGGGCTGGCCGGTGGACGCCAGCTATGCGCGCGCTTCCGGCGTGGACAACGCGGCCAAGCTGCGCGGCGACCTGCTGCTGATCGTCGGCGAGCAGGACAGCAACGTCGACCCGGCCTCGACCGCGCAGGTGGTGGACGCACTGATCAAGGCCGGCAAGGACTTCGACCTGCTCGCCATACCCGGCGGCGAACACACCGTCGGCCGCTCCACCGGTCCCATCGACTACGTGCAGCGGCGCCAGTACGACTTCTTCGTGCGGCATCTGCTGGGCGAACCGACGCCGGCGTGGAATCGCTTGGATCGGTGAGGAGCTGGGATTGGGGAGTCGGGATTGGGGAGTCGCAAAGGGGCTTTGGTTTTTCCTTCTCCCCTCGGGAGAAGGTGCCCCGTAGGGGCGGATGAGGGTGCGGGTAGGCACTGGAGTTTCGGAGGCATCGCGGCGCCCGGACCCTCACCCCAACCCCGCTCCCGAGGGGAGAGGGGCTTTCGCTGTCAGCGCCGACGCGCCCGCTCTTGCGACTCCCCAATCCCGGCTCCCCAATCACGCCCGCTAAAGCCACCGCCAAATCGGCCGATAACCCGGCAAGTCTCCCTGCGCCCCGGCCCGACATGACCGCCATCGCTCCCAGTTCCTCGATCGCGCTGTCCGGCATGCGCGCTGCCACGTCCGGGCTGCAGGTGCGCGCCAACAACATTGCCAACCTGGCCACTGAGGGCTTCCAGCGTTCGGTCCCGGTGAACCAGGCGAGCGCCGGCGGCGGCGTGGTCGGCCAAGTGCAGCAGGCCGACGGGCAGGGCAGCGATCTGGTCGACGACATGGTCGGTACGCTGACCGAGCGCACCGCGTTCCAGGCCAATGCGCGGGTGTTGCGCGCGGCCGACGACAGCATCGGTAGCCTGCTCGACGTCCTCGCCTAAGCCGGTCGAGGCAAGGCCGCCGGCCGTCGCCGGGTCGGTGCGGACGGCGGCGCGCCGGAAGTGGTGCGTGATCTGGGGATCCGGGCGCGTTCCGCGCTGTCGGATGCGAGCGGTGCAGGTCCGTCAGCCGCAGCCAGGACGTCCGCCTGCGCGGTCGCGCTCCCGCAGCGCAACAGCGCCGCGACGCGCGGCTATGCGATTTTCCGCACCCATCCTCGGTACAGCGCACAAGACGCTGCGGCGCGCGCAGCGCACGATGCGACGATCGCATTGCATCGGGGACGGTAGATGGATCGGAGAGATTTCCTGCGTCAGGGCCTGGCGGTCGGCGCGGTCGCCGGCGTGGAAGCGCTGGCGGGGCGCGCCGCCGCGGCGCCGACAGCGGCCAGCGCCGCACGCGCGCCTGCGCCGCCCCAACTGCAGCCGTTGGCGGCCGACGCGCTCGCCGGGCACACCCTGCACTGCCGGTTCGTCGAGGCCGGTGCGACCTGGGCGGTCTACGAAGACCTGCGCCAGCCCGACGGCGATCTGACCCTGCTCGGGCAGGGCGGGGCGCTGGTGCTGGGCAAGCGCACCGAAGCGGTGTTTGCGGCCGCGCAGGCGCCGTACTTCGGGATGGCCCTGGCCGAGGTGGCCATGGCCGATGCCGATCTGCTCGCCGATCGGTTGCTGCGCGACGGCGACCCGCGGGCCGAGGAGGTGCGCGACGTCGCGCCGCCGCCGGCCTCGCAACTGGATCCCAAGGACTACAACGGGCGCCTGCCGTGGACCACCTTCGTCGGCACCCGCGAATGCGCCGACACCATGCCGGTGTACCCGGACGGGCGTACCCGTTGCTACCGCGCCATCCAGGCGTTTCCGGAGCTGGGCAAGGACGAACTGGTGCGACGTCGCAGCGAAGGCCTGCTCGGTGGCTGGATGCCGGCGGTGCGCAAGGTGGTGCCGGCCGGCGAGGGCCGCTACTACGACATCCTGCTGTTCGCCGACGTGCTGGCCGAGGACCGTTTCGTGGTGCAGACCTGGCACCGCAGCGCGCTGGTCGAGCACGGCAAGGTCAGCAAGGTGGTGTACGGCTACAGCTATCCCGACTACCCGCCGCGGCGCGGCCCGCGCAGCGCCGAGGAGTTCTACCGCGGCCTGCTCGCCTTCGCCGGCTACTGGCAGGCGCAGCTCGCCGACACCGTGCAGGCGCAGACCCCGGATCCGAGCTGGCGCGACATGGCCCGCTTCGCCTTCGCCCGCGAACTGGTGGTGCGCCCTGGCGGCACCTATCCCAAGTACGGCGCGGTGGATCGCGACTACTACGGCAACGAGTACGACGGCTTCCAGGACACCTTCACCAGTTCGCTGTACGCCAACCTGGAATGGGGCCGCTTCGCCCAGGCCGCGGCGGTGCTGGACGGCTACTTCAACGACTTCGTGCAGGCCGACGGCATGGTCAACATGCGCGGCCCGGAGACCGGCCAGTTCGGCCTGACCCTGTCGCTGCTGGCGCGCTACCTGCGCTACACCGGCGATGCCGCGCTGCTGCGCAGGCACCGCGACAAGATCGCCGCCACCGCACAGGTGCTGGCCGAACTGCACGACGCCAGCCTGCGCCTGCCGGCCTCGGCGCCGGGCCACGGCCTGATCCACGGCTGGAACGAATCCGATGCCTGCCTGTTCCCCGATCCGCAGGTGTGGTGGAAGCCGTACTACGCCAACAGCGCGCTGGCGGTGCGCGGCTGGCAGGACCTGGCCGCGGTGTGGAGCGGCATCGCCGGGCCGGGCGGGCAGGCCGCCGCGACGCAGTGGCAGCGGCGCGCGCAGCAATTGTCCGCGCAACTGCTGCGCACGCTGCGCGGCAACGTCCGCCGCGATCTGCAGCCGCCCTACATCGGCCCGCTGCCCGGGGTGAAGCTCACCTTCCGCCAATCGCTGCAGCAGGAACACCCCAGCGAGCAGGGCTGGCCGCATCGCGCCTATGCCGAACTGCTGCAGGCCGACGTGCTGCCCGACGACCTGGCGCAGCTGGTCATCGACTGCGTGCGTGGCCACGGCGGCACCAGCCTGGGCGTGGTCGGCAACATCACCGCGCCGACGCCGGAGGCGCGCGACCTGCTCGGCTTCATCTCCTACGGCTACGCGCAGCAGTTGCTGCGCCTGGACCGGATCGAGGAATACCTGCTGTTCCTGTACGCGCACCGCTACCACGTGCATACCCGCGGCAGCTGGACGGCGGGCGAGGTCAGCGGCATCACCGGCGGCATGCCGCTGTTCTGCATTCCGGCGCAGATGACCATCCCGCTGCTGCTGCGCTGGATGCTGGTGTTCGAGGACAGCGCCGGGGAAGCGCTGTTCCTGGCGCGGGCCGTGCCGCGCGACTGGCTGGGCAGCGGCGAGACGATCGCGATCGACGCCGCGCCCACCCGCTGGGGCAAGGTGTCGCTGAAGCTGCACGCGGATCCGGCGCGCAAGCGCATCGAAGGCAGCGTCACCCTGCCGGCGCAGCGGCCGGCGCAGACCTGGTTGACCCTGCGCGTGCCGGCCGGCACCCGCCTGCGCGAGGTGCGGCTGAACGAACAACCGGTGGCGTTGTCCGGGCCGCGCAACGAGCGGGTGCTGGTGCCGGCGGGCGGCGCGGCGACGGTGGCGATTGCGGCCGTCTACGGCTGAGTGGCGAAAAAGTCGGAAACGTCCCGCCGGCCTGCGGGGCAGTGCGGTATTCCGCACGTTTTCCCGATAAATACGACAAGACGCCGCGCGCGTCCTACGCGCACATTGTGACCGTGCAGTGAATGTCCAGGGGGAGATTCCTGCACGCCACCGGGGACGCAGCGCATGGGTCGTGCGCGTCGCCGTGCAGGCGGCGTCGGGATCGTCCCATCCGGCGACGCATGCGTGGACACGTCCGTTTTCCGTTTTCGTATCCGCCACACGCGCTGGCGACGGGGCGGCCGCCTGGGGAAGGGCGGCGCTCCGACGAACGCCAGGCCGCCGCTCAGGAGATTCCGATGCCGTCTTTGCTCGAACGCGTTGCGCCGCTGCTCCCGTGTTCCTGGCGCGCCGCGCCGCAGCCCGGTCCGCTGGCCGCGGCGATCTGCACCGCCCTGGCCCTGCTCGCGCCGGCAGCGCAGGCGCAGGATGCGCCGGCCCAGGACACCCAGGCGACCACCCTGGAACGGATCAGCGTCACCGGCAGCCACCTGCGCCGCGTCGATGCGGAGACCGCCAGCCCGGTCATCACCATCGACCGCCAGCGCATCGAGGACAGCGGCCAGGACACCCTCGGCCAGTTGCTGCAGCAGCTGCCGGCGATGGCCGGCAACATGCCCAACGTCGCGCTCAACTCCGGCTTCAGCCACGGCCGCGCGCTGGTCTCGCTGCGCAACCTCGGCCCCGAGCGCACCCTGGTGCTGGTCAACGGCCACCGCATGGCCGGGCCGGCCAGCAGCGTCGCCGCCGCGCCCGGCGTCGACGTCAACGCGATTCCCGCAGCGATGGTCGAGCGCATCGAGGTGCTCACCGACGGCGCCTCGTCGGTGTACGGCTCCGATGCCATCGCCGGCGTGGTCAACATCATCCTCAAGGACAAGTACGACGGCTTCGCCGCCACCGCCGACTATGGCCTGAGCACCCACGGCGACGGCAACCGGCGCTCGCTGGGTCTGGAGTGGGGCAAGACCTGGGAGCGCGGCGGGTTGATCCTCGGCGTCAGCCGCAGTTCGATGAACGCGCTGTACGACAGCGACCATGACTACGCGCGCACCGCGCAGAACTACCTCAACGGCCAGGTGGTGGAGCGCCGCGGCAACGGCACCCGCGCCTTCCTCGGCAATGGCAGCGTGCTCACTCCAAATGCCGACCTGCCGCCGGGCCAGGTGAACGCTGGCGACTTCCATCCCTACAGCCAGGCGGTGGAAGGCTACAACTCCTACACCGGGCAGTACCTGATCACCCCGGTGCAGCGTACCAACGCCTCCGCGCACGCCACGTTCGATTTCACCCCGAACGTGCAGGGCTACCTGGACATGTTCTGGACCCGCAGCGAGACCACCTCGCAGCTCACCGCCTACGGCCTGGAACTGCCCAACGCCGCGCAGAACTACTACAACCCCTTCGGCAGCCAGCTCACCCGCTACCTGCTGCGCTCGGTGCCGGCCAACACCCGCGTGTACACCTCCACGATGTACCAGACCAACATCGTCGCCGGGCTGCGCGGCAAGTTCGGCGACAGCAGCTGGCAATGGGATGCGGCGGCCGGCTACGCGCACTACAAGGACACCCTGGTGCGCAATGGCTTCTCCATCACCTCGGCGCTGAACAACGCGGTGGGCGCTTCGTTCCGCGACACCGACGGCACCATCAAGTGCGGCACGCCCGGCAACGTGATCGCCGGCTGTACCCCGATCAACGTGTTCAATCCCGACGATCCGGCCACCATCGCCGGCATCAAGGCCACCCAGAGCGCGGTCGACCTGATCGACGAGAGCACGATGAAATTCGCCGAGGCCAGCGTCAACGGCGACCTGTTCGCGATGCCGGCCGGCGCGGTGCAGGCCGCGTTCGGCCTGTCGTTCCGCAGGAACGGCTTCTCGCAGGGCACCAGCAACCCGGTGGCGGCGGCCGATGCGGAAGGCAACTGCGACTACAACGACGGTTGCATCATGAACCAGGGCCACGACGAGACCATCAAGGAGGCCTACGCCGAAGTGCTGGTGCCGCTGCTCAAGGGCGTGACCGGCGCACAGGCGCTGAACCTCAACCTGGGCACGCGCTACTCGCGCTACGACTACTGGGGCAGCACCACCAACAGCAAGGTTGCGCTGGAATGGCGGCCGATCGACAACCTGCTGATCCGCGCCACCGGCTCGCAGGTCTTTCGCGCGCCGGCGCTGGGCGACCTGTACGGCTCGCCGTACAACGGCGTGGTCGACGATGCCGGCAGCTACACCGATCCGTGCAACGGCTACACCGGCGGCGGCAACCCCGCGGCCTGCGCCAACGTGCCGACCAACGGTAGCTTCGTCAACACGTCCTCGTTCACCGTGCTCACCACCGGCTCGGCCAACGCCGGCTTCGCGATCAAGCCCGAGCAGGGCCGCTCCTACAACATCGGCGCGGTGTACGACCCGGGCTGGGCCGAGGGCCTGTCGCTGAACCTCGACAGCTGGCGCGTCACCCTGGACGACATGATCAACGGCGTCGGCCTGGATCAGGTGCTGCAGAACTGCTACGACGGCCAGAGCGCCTACTGCCCGCTGATCAAGCGCGGCCCCACCGGGCAACTGCTCAGCGTGACCGTGCCGTTCGCGATCAACAGCGGCAAGGTCGACATCCGCGGCGACGACGTCGGCATCAAGTACGCCCTGCCGGAGACGGCATGGGGCCGCTTCCGCGCCGGCGTCGATGCCACCTACCTGTCCAGCTACAAGTTCAGCGGCGATCCGCACAACTACGTGGGCGAACAATCCAGTTACGGCAACCTGCCGCGCTGGCGCGCCAACTTCACGCTCGACTGGGACAACGGCCCCTGGCATGCGAGCTGGAACACGCGGCTGATCGGGCGCACCACGGTCGGCAGCGCCTACGAGGACTTCTGCGTCAACACTGCCGCCGACGGCAGTTGCGTGTACTTCCCGGTCGGCACGGTGACCTACCACGACGTCACCGTGAGCCGGAAGTTCGAGAGCCTGCACAGCACCCTGGCGCTGGGCGTGAACAACCTCGGCGACCGCACGCCGCCGCGCTACTACGGCTACGCCAGTGCGGCCAACACCGACGCGTTCACCTACGACACGCTGGGGCGTTACTTCTGGGCGCGGATCAGGACCGAGTTTTGAGTCGCAGGCTGGCAACTGGCGCCGCTCCGCGCAGGCGGCGCGGCACCACGCTGGTGGTGGGCGCCGTGCTGTCGCTGGCCGCAGTCGCCGCGGCCGGCGCCGCCGCGGTCCCGGACCGCGACGGCGAAGGCCTGCAGCCCAGCAACGCCGCGATCGGCATGCCGCGCTTCAAGGGCGATGCGCACCCGCTGCCGGACAGCGGCGTGGCGTTCGCGCCGGGGCAGCGGCAGGGCCAGCTGCAGTGGGTGTTCGCCGCCGACCTGGCGGCCGGCGCCGGTAGCGCGCCCGGCCGCGATTTCTGGATCGACCGCCTGCTGGCGCGGCAGGGCACCGGCGGCGGTTTCGGCGACAGCAACAACTGGCTGTTCAGCCGCGGCCGCGCCGCCTACCTGTACACGCACCGGCCGCAGGAGCCCGGCTTCGTCGGCGACGTGGCCTACGTGCACAAGACCGGCCACGACGCGCTGTTCCGCCTGCAACTGGAGCGCGACGGCGTGCCGATCGTCCTGGTCGAGGACAGTGCGCAACGGCGGCAGACGCCGAGCTATTTCAGCAGCGTGTACGCCGGTGCCGGCGTGCGCCTGCAACTGGTCAAGTTCATCAGCGAGCAGAACGTGGCGGTGGCCGAGGCCAGCGTGTCCAGCACCGACGGCGTGGCGCACACCCTGACCCTGCGCGCGATCTCGCCGATGGCCACGCATGCGCAGGGCGCCGAACTGACCGGCGCCTTCGTCACCCACAACGCCATTACCACGCTGTTCCCGCGGCTGTCCGGCGACGGTTTCGTGGTGCAAGGCGAAAGCATCGCGCGGCCACTGGCGGTGCCGGCGCACGGGCCGTCGCCGACCGTGAAGGTGCAGCTGGGACTGATCGCCCGCGAACTGCCGGCCGCGCAGCAGGAATACCGGCGCATCGCCGCGCAGTCGCCGCAGCAGGCCTACCGCGAGCACGTGGTCGCCTACAACCGCTGGTGGGCCGACAACCTGCCGTACCTGGACACACCCGAGGACAATCTCGACAAGACCCTGTTCTATCGCTGGTGGCTGCTGCGCTTCAATTTTCTCGATGCCGCGGTGCCCGGCAACGACTACCAGTTCCCGGTGGCGATCGAAGGCGTGCTCGGCTACGACAACGCCATCGTGCTGACCACCGGCATGTTCATCGACGACCTCAAGTACCTGCGCGATCCGCTGTACGCGTACGGCTCCTGGCTCGGTGCCGGCGAGACCGCCGGCGGCGGCAAGTACGTGGACAATCCCGGTGCGCCGGAGAACTGGTCCAATTCCTACGCCCAGTACCTCAGTGCCGCCGCCTGGCGCGCCTATCAGGTGCACGGCGGGCCGCCGGCGATCGCCGCGCAGTTGGCGCGCTACGCCAGCGCCGACGTGGAGGCGCTGCTGCGCGCCTACGACCGCAACGGCAACGGCCTGATCGAATACGACTGGGCGGCGATGACCGGCAACGATGCCGACGCGGTGTCCTTCGACTGGGCCAAGCACCATGGCGCGCCGCGCATGGACCGCAGCGAGAGCGCCTACGTGTATGCCAACGCGCTGGCCGCCGCGCAGGCCGCGCACCTGGCCGGCGATGCGGCGACGGCGATGCGCATGCAGGCGCTGGCGGCAAAGATCCGCCGCGCCGTGCTCGACGTACTGTGGCAGGACCACAGCGCGCAGGCAGACGGCATGGGCCTGCACGGCGACCTGCTCAAGCAGCGCCAGGCCGACGGGCCGCGGCTGCCGGTGGACTGGAAGGAGACCAACAACTACTACCCCTTCAGCGTCGGCCTGATGCCCAGGCACGGCGATGCCGACGACGATCCCAAGTACGTGCGCGCGCTGCGCCTGTTCGCCGACGCCCGGCAGTTCCCATTGGTCCCGTTCTACACCGCCAACCAGGCCGACCAGCAGGCGCGCGGCGCCGGCGGCAGCAACAATTTCTCGGTGATCAATTCCACCGTGGCGTTCCGCCTGCTCGGCAGCGTGTTGCGCGATTACCCCAGCCCGTACCTGGACGCGTCCAGCTACCGCAAGCTGCTGTACTGGAACGCGTGGGCGCACTACATCGACGGCGACAATCGCTATCCGGACCAGAACGAATTCTGGGCGCAGGGCAGTGCCGACGACGGCGGCCGCATCGGCTACCGCTCGTGGATCCACCACACCCAGCTCGGCGCCACCAACTTCACCGTGATCGAGGATGCGATGGGCCTGCGTCCGCGCAGCGATGCCCTGATCGAGCTGTTTCCGATCGACATCGGCTGGGACCATTTCGCTGCCGACCGCCTGCGCTACCGCGACCGCGACCTGAGCATCGTCTGGGACCGCGACGGCCGCCACTACGGCGGAGCCGCGCCGAAGGGCTATTCGCTGTACCTGGACGGGCACCTGGCCTTCACCGTCGACCGCCTGGCGCACGTGCTGTACGACCCAGCCAGCGGCCACGTGCAGGCGTTGCCGGATGCGGTCAATGCCGGCGCGGCGCAGGTGCGCGTGCTGGCCGCGCAGCCGCTGGCGCTGCAGGCGCCGCAGCAGGTGCACTTTCCCGATGCGGCGCGGATCGGTGCGGTGCTCGCCGAGGCCGGGCTCGACACCGCCTTGCCGCCGGACGCGCGCAATCTGGCGCAGGACGCGCTGGTCGGCGCCAGCTACGCGGCCGACGGATTCCCGGCCACCGCGGCGGTCGACGGCAGCACCGCCAACGAACCGTTCTGGGGCACGGCCGGTTCGCCTGCCGCCAGCGACTGGCTGGAGCTGGATCTGCAGCACCCGCAGACCCTGGACGACGTGCGCGTGTACTTCTATCGCAGTTCGTCGCCTCCGGGCGAACAGCACGGCTTCCCGTCGGGCACGCGCGCCGGCTATGCGCCACCGTGGCTGTACGTGCTGCAGTATCGCGATGCGGGCGTGTGGAAGACCGTGCCCGGCCAGGTGCGCGATGCGCCGATCGCGCAGGGCAACCGCAACCGCATCCGCTTCCCGCCGCTGCGCGCGCAACATTGGCGTCTGCAGGTGACGCACGCCGGCGCGCTGCGCACCGGGATCAAGGAGATCCAGGCCTATGCCAGCGGCGCCGTGGTGCCGGCGGCGCACGGCAACCAGGCGCCGCAGGTCGAGGCCTGGCAGGAAGATGGTGGCGCCGCGGGTGGCGTGGTGCGCCTGGTCGGCCGGGTCGGCGACGACGCGTTGCCGAACGGCACCCTGGCGCTGCACTGGCGCACGCTGCGGGCGCCG
>JBEVKG010000372.1:0-7870 GCA_040509765.1 Xanthomonas sp. | reverse complement strand
GGCGACCAGCGCGGCGCCGTGCGTGGACGGGCTGGAGTAGATGGTGCGGATGATGCGCTTGACCTGCGACTGCACCGCCTTGCTCTCGGCGGCGTTGGCCGAGACCACCGACAGCGCGCCGACGCGCTCGCCGTACAGCGAGAACGACTTGGAGTAGGAACTGGCGACCACGTAGTTGTCGATGCCGACCTCGGCCAGCAGGCGCACCGCGTAGGCGTCGGCGTCGATGCCCTTGTCGAAGCCCTGGTAGGCGATGTCCACGAACGGGAACAGGTTGCGTTCCTTCAGCAGCTCGGCCACGGTGCGCCATTGCGCCTGGCTCAGGTCGGCGCCGGTGGGGTTGTGGCAGCAGGCGTGCAGCAGCACCACGCTGCCGGGCGCGAGCGCGCGCAGGTCGGCGAGCATGCCGTCGAAGTTCAGGCCGTGGCTGGCCGGATCGAAGTAGGTGTACTCGACCACGTCGAAGCCGGCGGCGCCGAACACCGCGCGGTGGTTCTCCCAGCTCGGGTTGCTGATGGCGATGGTGGAGGTGGACAGCAGCTTCTTCAGCAGGTCCGCGCCCACGCGCAGCGCGCCGCTGCCGCCGACGGTCTGCGAGGTGGCGACGCGGCCGGCGGCCAGCAGCGGCGACTCGGCGCCGAACAGCAGCTTCTGCGTGGCCAGGTCGTAGGCCGGCAGGCCATCGATCGGCAGGTAGCCGCGCGGCCTGGCGTCCTGCGCCAGTTGCTGCTCGATCTGCTGCACGGCGCGCAGCAGCGGGATGCGGCCGCTTTCGTCGTAATAGATGCCCACGCCCAGGTTGACCTTGGTCGGGCGGGAGTCGGCGTTGTAGGCCTCGGTCAGGCCCAGGATCGGGTCGCCTGGGACCTGTTCCACGTTTGCAAAGAAGGACACGGCGGTACTCGTTCGGTGGCGGAGGTGGGGGCCGGAAGGACCGGAGCCGGCGCGGTCAAACACCTCATCGTAACAAACGCTGCCGCGCTTGGCCGGTGCGGCCGGGCGCCACATGGGCGATGATGGTGCATGTCCGTCCCCCTGCCCTCCGCCCTGCTCTGCGGGGTCTGCGCTCTGGCGCTGTCGCCCCTCGTCCGTGCCGCTCCTGGCGACGACGATCCCACCACCTTGCCGGCGCTGCAGGTCCAGGCCGCCCGCGTCGGCGGCGTGGCCGATTTCGACCTGCCGGCCTCGCTGACCACCACCGACCTGGGCGACAGCGACCGCCTCGGCGTGCAGGCCTCCGAGGCGCTGGCCGGGGTGCCCGGCCTGCTCGCGCGCGACCGCCAGAACTATGCGCAGGACACCCAGTTGTCGATCCGCGGCTTCGGCGCGCGCTCGGCGTTCGGCGTGCGCGGCGTGCGTCTGCTGCTGGACGGCATTCCGGCGACGATGCCGGACGGCCAGGGCCAGCTGTCCAACTTCAACCTGTTCGGCAGCGAGCGGGTCGAAGTGCTGCGCGGCCCGTTCTCGGCGCTGTACGGCAACTCCTCCGGCGGCGTGGTGCAACTGTGGAGCGCCGACGGCCAGCCGGACGATCCGTGGCGGCTGCGCAGCGCGATCGGCAGCCACGGCACCGCAGCGATCAGCGCGCAGGCGCTGGGCCAGCAGGGCGACGTCCACTACAACCTGGCCGCCACCCATTTCAGTACCGATGGCTACCGCGACCACAGCCACGCCCAGCGCACCACCTTCAACGCCAAGATCGGCATCGATCTGGCCCCGGGGCGGCGCCTGGACCTGCTGCTCAACGCGTTGCAGGCGCCCGATGCGCAGGATCCGCTGGGCCTGAGCCGCGCCCAGGCCGCCGCCGACCCGCGCCAGGCCACCGCCGCGGCCAGCCAGTTCGACACCCGCAAGTCCACCCGCCAGGTGCAGGCCGGCGCCATCTTCACCCAGCAGGTGGACCAGCAGACCTGGCGGCTGATGGGCTACGCCGGACGCCGCGACGTCACCCAATACCTCTCGGTGCCGGTGGGCGCGCAGAGCAATCCGCTCAATGCCGGCGGGGTGATCGACCTGGACGGCGACTACGGCGGCCTCGACGCGCGCTGGGCCTGGCAGGGCGAGCTGGGCGGCCGCCCGGTCCAGTTCACCGTCGGCGCCAATGCCGACCGCCAGCAACAGCACCGCACCGGCTACGAGAACTTCGTCGGCAGCACGCTCGGGGTGAAGGGGCGGCTGCGCCGCGACCAGCAGGACCGGGTGGAGAACGTGGACCAGTTCGCCCAGGCCTGGTGGCAGTTCGCCGAGCGCTGGTCGCTGCTGGCCGGCCTGCGCCACAGCCAGGTGCGGTTCCGCTCGGACGACGCCTACATCGTCGGCCGCAATCCCGACGACAGCGGCCGCACCGACTATGCCGCGACCACGCCGGTGGCCGGGCTGGTGTTCCGCGTCACCGACGACCTGCGGCTCTACGCCTCGGCCGGGCGCGGGTTCGAGACCCCGACCTTCAACGAGCTCGGCTACCGCCGCGACGGCGGCGCCGGCCTGGCCCTGGACCTGGCCGCGGCGCGCAGCCAGAACCTGGAACTGGGCGCGAAGTGGCGCAACGCCGCCGGCGCCAGCTGGGACGCGGCGCTGTTCCGCGCCAGCACCGACGACGAGCTGGCGGTGGCCAGCAACACCAACGGCCGCAGCACCTACCGCAACATCGGCCGCACCCGCCGCCAGGGCGCCGAGACCAGCCTGACCCTGCCGCTCGGCGCCAGCGCGCAACTGCAGGTGGCCTACACCTGGCTGCAGGCGACGGTGCGCCAGGCCTACCTGACCTGCGCCAGCAGCGGCTGCGCGACGCCGACTGCAGTGGTGCCCGCCGGCGCGCGTCTGCCCGGCGTGCCGCGCCAACAACTGTTCGCGCGCTGGCAGTGGCAGCCGCGCGCCTGGCAGTTCGCGGTGGAAGGCGTGGCCGCCGGCGACACCGTGGTCAACGACCTGGCCAGCGAGGCCGCGCCCGGCTACGCGCTGCTGAACCTGGAGGCGGCGCGGCGCTGGAGCACCGCGCACGGCACCCTGCGCACCTTCGCGCGCATCGACAACGCGTTCGATCGTCGCTACATCGGCTCGGTCATCGTCAACGACGGCAACGGCCGTTACTACGAGCCGGGCCCCGACCGCAGCTACACGGTCGGGTTGCAGTGGGATTTGCCGCACTAGCCGCGGACACCTGCTGTCCGGACGCCCTATGTACACCGCGCATCCCAGTGCAGCACTCCGCCGACATTTCATTGCGCGTCCGTTTCAGGGAGCAGCGCCATGGGACGCGCGCTTCCTGTTCGTTGGTCTGGATGCGAACTATGCGCCGGACATCGAACGCAGCCCGATCTTTGCCGGGCTGGTGCGCTATCACCAGGACGGGGTGGACTTCTGGCAACGACACGGCCTCCATCATCCGTTTCTCCTCCACGGCTACCGCGGGGATGGCCGCCGCTACCACCGCAACTTCGCGCGATTGGGCTTCCTGCCACAACACGCTGCGCAGGTCTCTTTCGTCGAACTGCTGCATCTGCCAACGGTCGGACGTAATGCCTTGGTGGTGTCCGATCTCGATCCCGGCCATCTGCGCATGCTCGATGCGGCCATGCGTGAGGGGCAGGCGCGGCACGTGTTCGTTTCCGCCGGCGTGGCGAGGTTGCTGCGGCGCCTGCCTGCATTCGGCTGGCTACGTGCGCCGCCGCCAAGCGGCGATGGCCTGCCGCTGCTGTACACCGATGGCGTTCGTTGTGTCCATCAGCATCTGCACCTGTCGAACTACGGCAAGTTCGAGACGCAGATGCAGCGTGAGGCGAACGCGATCGCGGCACTTCGGCGCGAGGCGTGCGACAGCCTCGAGTGAACCACGCGATGCGGCGTCGTCTCCGGCCTGAGCGAAAGCCAGGTGCCGGCGTCTACACGTTGCGCCGCCACTGCAAGCCGTCTACCAAACGCACTGCACCTGTCTACGCGAACCGGCGCCGGGCGCTGGCGGCACTCTTTGCGGCGGCGCTAGCGTAGTGCCACCCCCGCATACCGCGACGACTCATCCAGGAGACGCACCATGAGCACATCCGACGACAGCCGCGACAACGCCGGTACCAAGAGCAAACCCGCGCTGGCCGAAGGCGTCAGCGCCACGCCGTACCAAGGCACCTTCACGGTCGTCAATTGCACCGGCCAGACGATCAGCAACGTCAGCGTCAAGCACACCTGCGGCAACTACATGGATCCGGCCGCGTCGGCGTCGTTGCCGGCAGGCGGCACGATCGCTTCCGTGCCGCTGCATGCGCAGACCGGCTCCAACGACTATTGGAACCTGTCGTTCCAGATGAGCGACGGCAGCTCGCGGAGTCGCAACAGCAAACAATGCAACTACGTGCAGGGCGATGCGCCGGGAACCTGCATCATCGCGCTGTACGCGAGCAGCTTCAGTGTGCTCACGCCGGTCAGCTCGCCGTGCATGAACAACAGCTACGACTGAGCCGCAGTGCATCGCGCTTGCCGCGGCCGCCAGGTCGGCCGCGGCAAACCGCAACCCCTGCGTGCCGCGCAGACGACCGTAGGAGCGGCTTCAGCCGCGACAGCGAATTCCTCGGAACACGGTCGCGGCGGAAGCCGCTCCGACAGGCCGTTCGTTCGGACTGGCGAATACAACGGACCCGTGCGGAACACGTCGCCTGCGTCCGCGCCTCATCAATGCGTGCCCAACTGCAGCCGCCGATACAGCGTGCTGCGACTGATGCCGAGTCGGCGCGCGGCCTGCGAGACGTTGCCGTCGCAGGCATCCAGCGCCTGGCGCATGGCGTGCAGCGCCAGACTGTCGAGATCGGCGCCCGGCAGCGGCGGTGCCGTGTCGTGATCGCCCTGCTCCGCCGCGCGGATGCCGGGCAGGTAGGCCGGCAAGGCGTCGCTATCGACCAGCGCGTCCGCCTCGCTCAGCGCCACCAGCGTGCGCAGGCAGGCCACCAGCTGGCGCAGATTGCCGGGCCAGGCATAGGCGCTCAGCGCCGCCAGCGCCGCTTCGGTCAGGCGCCTGCCCTGCCCCAGCCGCGCCCACAGTTCGGCGACCAGCGCACGCCGGTCCGGATGCGCGCGCAGCGCCGGCACCTGCACGCAGTGATGGGCGATGCGGTAGTACAGGTCGGGCCGGAAGCGCTGCTCGGCCATCGCCGCGTCCAGGTCGCGGTGGGTGGCGCAGACCAGGGCGAAATCCAGCTTCACCGGCTTGCCGCCGCCCAGCGGCAGCAGTTCGCGTTCCTGCAGCACGCGCAGCAGCCGCGGCTGCAAGGCCAGCGGCATGTCGCCGATCTCGTCCAGGAACAACACGCCGCCATCGGCCTGGCGCAGCAACCCAGGGCTGCCGTGCTTGCGCGCGCCGGTGAAGGCGCCGTCTTCGTAGCCGAACAGTTCCGCTTCGATCAAGCCTTCCGGCAGCGCGGCGCAGTTGACCGCCACGAACGGGCGCCCGGCGCGCGCGCTGCGCCGGTGCAGTTCGCGCGCGAACACTTCCTGGCCGGTGCCGGTCTCGCCCTGCACCAGCACCGGCAGTTGCGCGTCGAGCACGCGCCGCGCGCGTTCCAGCGCCAGCTCCTGCGCAGCGTCGAACAGCGGCGCGTCCGATGCCGCCGCGGCCGAGGGCCGCGACGCCGTCACGGTGATCGGCGCCTGCTGCGGGCGCCGTCGCGGCCGGTCGTCGGCCGGGCTGTCGATGCGTCCGTGCAGGGCGCGCCCCTGCAGGTCGAACACGCTGCCCTGCTGGCGCAGCCGCGACAGTGGTTCCTCGAACAGCGCTTCGTAGGGCGCGCGGCCGAGCTCGTGGCGTTCCAGCCCGAACAGGCGCAGCCCGGCCTGGTTGGCCGCCACCAGGCGGCCGTTGCGGAACGCCAGCAGCGCCTCGCGTGCGGTGCCGAGCAGTGCCGGATCGTGGTGCACGCGCAGCAGCTCGCAGCCGGCGATGCCCTCGTCGAAATAGCGGTGCTCGATGTTGGCCACGGCCATCCGCGCCAGCGCCAGCGCGTGCATGTGTTGCACGCTGGCGTCGCCGGAGATGTCGAGCACGCCGGCCAGGCGGCCGTACGGATCGAAGATCGGCACCGCCGCGCAACTGAGGATCTGGTGCGGGGCGAAGTAGTGCTCGCCGCCGCGCACTTCCACCGAGCGGCTTTCGACGATGGCGGTGCCGATCGCATTGGTGCCGACCTGGGTTTCGCTCCAGCATGCGCCGGGCATCAGCGCCACCCTGCCCGCCTTGTCGAGGAAGCGCGGGCTGCCTTCGGCGTCGAGGATCCAGCCGGCCTCGTCGGTGAGCAGCACGATGCTGCCGGTGGCCGCGGCGTCGCCGGCCAGGCCTTCCAGCTCGGCGCGCGCCAGCCGCCACAGCCGCTCGTGTGCCTCGCGCAGGGCGCGCAGGCGCGAGGCTTCCAGCGGCTCGATCGCCGGTTTCGCGTCCGCGGTCAGGCCCAGGCGCTGGCAGCGCTGCCACGACTGCAGGATGGTGTCGGGTACCTGCCCGACCGGCGCGCCGCCGCGTTCGAAGAAGGCGCGGCGGGCCAGGCCGAGCTGATGTTGCGAAGAGTGCTGCGCCATGTCCGGCTCCGCTGTCGCAGATTGCGACACCTGTTGATACGGGTGTTCCGATAAACAGCACATCCGCTGGCGCGGTGCAATCGGCAGGCGTGACGCGACGCAGCAAAACCGGCGCGGGTGCGTCGTTCTGTCGCGGCACGACCGCATGACGCGGCGCAGCACGCAAAACCTGGCATCGGTCTTGCGCACATGCCGCTACCGGACGGCCCTGCCCGTCCTTTCCGACCGCCGAAGGAGAACACGATGAATGCCGTCAGCACCGCCAAGCCGCATGCCACCGATCCGCAGTCCATCTTCAAGTCGCGCTACGGCAACTTCATCGGCGGCAAGTGGGTGGAGCCCAGGAGCGGGCAGTACTTCGACAACAGCACGCCGATCACCGGCAAGGTGTTCACCGCGGTGGCGCGCTCCAATGCCGAGGACATCGAGGCCGCGCTGGACGCCGCGCACGCCGCCAAGGAGGCCTGGGGCAAGGCCTCCAGCACCGAGCGCAGCAACGTGCTGCTGAAGATCGCCGACCGCATCGAGCAGAACCTGGAACTGCTGGCCTATGCCGAGACCTGGGACAACGGCAAGCCGGTGCGCGAGACGCTCAACGCCGACGTGCCGCTGTGCGTGGACCACTTCCGCTACTTCGCCGGCGCGGTGCGTGCGCAGGAAGGCGGCATCTCCGAGATCGACCACGACACCATCGCCTACCACTTCCACGAACCGCTCGGCGTGGTCGGCCAGATCATCCCGTGGAACTTCCCGCTGCTGATGGCGTGCTGGAAGCTGGCACCGGCGCTGGCCGCGGGCAACTGCGTGGTGATGAAGCCGGCCGAGCAGACCCCGGCCTCGATCCTGGTGCTGATGGAGGTCATCGGCGACCTGCTGCCGCCGGGCGTGCTCAACGTGGTCAACGGCTTCGGCCTGGAAGCGGGCAAGCCGCTGGCCAGCAACCCGCGCATCGCCAAGATCGCCTTCACCGGCGAGACCACCACCGGCCGGCTGATCATGCAGTACGCCAGCCAGAACCTGATCCCGGTGACGCTGGAGCTGGGCGGCAAGTCGCCCAACATCTTCTTCGCCGACGTGATGGCCGAGGACGACGACTTCCTCGACAAGGCGGTGGAAGGCTTCGTGCTGTTCGCCTTCAACCAGGGCGAGGTGTGCACCTGCCCGTCGCGTGCGCTGATCCAGGAATCGATCTACGACAAATTCAGGGAAAAGGCGCTGGCGCGCGTGGCCGCGATCAAGCAGGGCAACCCGCTCGATCCCAACACCATGGTCGGCGCGCAGGCCTCCAGCGAGCAGCTGGAAAAGATCCTGTCCT
>JBEVKG010000371.1:0-19742 GCA_040509765.1 Xanthomonas sp. | reverse complement strand
AAGCGACGATCTCCTGCATGGTCTTGCCAGCCTGGTCGACCAGGGCCGAACCGGTGGCGACGCGGCCGACCGAGTCGTCGATCAAGGTCTTGATCTCCTTGGCGGCACCGGCCGAGCGCTGCGCCAGCGTGCGCACTTCGCTGGCGACGACGGCGAAGCCGCGGCCCTGTTCGCCGGCACGCGCGGCTTCGACTGCGGCATTGAGCGCCAGGATGTTGGTCTGGAAGGCGATGCCGTCGATGACGCCGATGATGTCGGCGATCTTCTTCGAGGACGCCTCGATGCCGCTCATGGTCTCCACCACCTGGCCGACCACCGTGCCCCCCTGCGAAGCGACCGACGCCGCGCCGCTGGCGAGCTGGTTGGCCTGGCGGGCGTGTTCGGCGTTCTGCTTCACGGTGGAGGTCAGTTCCTCCATCGAGGCCGCGGTTTCCTCCAGGCTGGCGGCCTGCTGCTCGGTGCGGCGCGACAGGTCGTCGTTGCCGGTGGCGATTTCGGTGGCGGCGGCATTGATGCTGACCGCTGCGGTCTGGATGCGGCCGACGATGCCGGTCAACTGGTCGGCGGTGGCGTTGGCGTCGTCACGCATGGTGGCGAACACGCCGTGGAACTCGCCGTGCATGCGCGCGGTGAGATCGCCGGCGGCGATGGCCTGCAGCAGCGCCGACAGCTTGCCCAGGTTGCGATCGCTGACCTCCATCATCGCATTGAGGTCCTGCACCATCAGCCGGAAGTCGTGCTCGAAGTGCGCCGCATCGCCGCGGACGCTGAAGTCGCCGGCCGCGGCCGCCGAGGCCAGGCGCTTGATCTCGGTATTGATCGCCAGCAGGCTGGCCTTGGCCGCGTCCATCGACTCGTGCAGCACCGCGCGGCTGCCGGGCAGGCGCCGCGCGTCGCGGCGCAGGTCGCCGTTGGCGTACTCGTTGAGCACGTCGATGGCGTCGACGATGGCATCCAGGTGCTCGAACATCATGGTGTTGATGCCCTTGCTCAGTTCGCCGTACACGCCCGGGAAATCCTGCGGCATGCGGTGGCTCATGTCCTTGTCGGCATGCAGTTCGATCATCAACGCGGTTTCGCTGGAAAAACGCTGCAATCGGGTCTGCATGCGGCCCATCGCCTGCAGCAGGCGGCCAGGCTCGTCGCGGGCGTCGGTGGCGACGTCGTTGTCCAGGCGGCCTTCGGCGATGGCCTCGGCGGCGCGGGTGGCGCGGGCCAGCGGCAGCGTGAGGCTGCGGGTGATCAGCCAGGCCAGCACGCTGCTGACCAGCACCACCGCCAGGCCGCCGGCGATGAGCATGGCGCGCCCACGCGCCATCGCCGCCGTCGCGGCCGCATAGGCCTCGTTGCTGCGGGCGGCCTGCAGATCGGCATAGCGGGCGATGGCGTCCTGCCATTTCTGCGTCAGTGGCGCGGACTGCGCCATCAGCAGGGCCAGTGCCTCATCCGGCTTGTAGTGCATGCCCAGATCGATGACGCGGTTGTTGACGTCCACGGTCTGCGTGCGGGCGCGATCGACCTCCGCCAGCACGGCCCGGCTCTGCGCACTGGTGGGAATGGCGTCCAACCGCTTGCGCGCTTCCACATAGCGCGCGCGCTGCTCGGTGATGACCTTGGCGAAGCGGACGTTGTCTTCCTGCGAGGTCGGCAACACGATGTTGCGGACATTGATGACCACGATCGAGCTCGCATTGAGCATGTCGTTGGAGGCGCGGATCGCGGCGATGTTGCGGTTGACGATGCCGTCCAAACGCTCGCGCGCCTGGAACAAGGTCAGCAGCCCGGCGACGACCAGCGCCGAGGACAGCAGGATGAGGATGCCGAACGCGGTGGCGAGCCGGGCACCGACGTTGTAGCGCTGAAGGAATGCAATCATGGAAGTGCCTGTTTGGGGGAATGAGAGAGGCAATGCAGCGCCCCGGATCACACACGACGGCCAAGCAGCCGTTGCGCGCGCCCGCATCGAAACAGGATGAAGAAGTCGTGAAAAAGCGTTTCCAATCAAACGCTTGATAACGCATCCCGCGCAATGTGCGGGCCATGTAACGGCCCCCTGCGAAAGGACTTGAGAGGCAGTTGCGCAGAATTTATTGAACACCCTCAGGCAGATAACAGGGGTGTGGAGACGCTGCCCCCGCAGCACCCGAATCGGCGGTTCTGCGTGAAAATCCTGTGCACGTCGTATTGCAATCAGCGGCATGGCGCTTGCTTGCGGCCAACGTGTGCGACGAGGAAGAAAGATGCCGATCCATCGTCGTGCGGCCATGTCCAGAGGCGCGATGCAGAAGAGGACTGCAATCGCGGTCACGTTGCGGCAGCGATGCGGAAGAGCGTGATGCGACGGCGTTCGGCGCATGCGTGCGATGGACGCATGTCGCCGCTGACGCGCGCTGAGCGCGCTCACCTCGGTGTCGCAGGAACGGGAACGGACTGCACGCGCGCGTGGGGACACCTGCGCAGGACGCCGCGGCGTCGAACGCGATGCACGGTGCAGCAACACGCGGCCGGGGCGACCGTCGGGACCAGCGCGCCGCACCGACAAAGGCGCGGCCGCGCGGCCGCAGCCATCGGTGCCCGGCGCGGCTGGACGCGTCACCGGCAGCAGCGAGGCGGCCGGCCTAGGACAGGGCGAACGGCGCGCACTGCGCCGCTCGCCCGATGCCATCTATCGTGCGGCTCAGAACTCCTGCCAGTCCTTGTCCAGGGCCATCGCCGCCGCCGGCTGCGCCGCACGCCGTGCCGGCGCGGCCTTGACCGCTACCGGCCACACGCTGCGCTGGCCTGCGGGCGTTGCGGCTGCCTGGTGCCGGGACGCCTGCGCCACCGGCGTGGCCACCGATGCGTCGAGCTTGAACAGCGCCACCGCCTGGCTCAGCTCCACCGCCTGCTGCTCCATCGAGCGCGCCGCCGCACTGGCCTCTTCCACCAACGCCGCGTTCTGCTGCGTGCTCTCGTCCATCTGCGTCACGGTCTGGTTGACCTGCTCGATGCCGGCCGACTGCTCCTGCGAAGCGGCCGAGATCTCGCCCATGATGTCGGTGACGCGCTGCACCGAGGTCACGATCTCGGTCATGGTCTTGCCGGCCTGGTCGACCAGGGCCGAGCCTTCGGCGACGCGGCTCACCGAATCGTCGATCAGGCTCTTGATCTCCTTGGCGGCGCTGGCCGAGCGCTGCGCCAGCGTGCGCACTTCGCTGGCGACCACGGCGAAGCCGCGGCCCTGGTCGCCGGCGCGCGCGGCTTCCACCGCGGCGTTGAGCGCCAGGATATTGGTCTGGAAGGCGATACCGTCGATCACCGAGATGATGTCGGCGATGCGCCGCGACGCATCCTCGATGCCGCTCATGGTGGTCACCACCTGCCCGACCACGCTGCCGCCCTGCGAGGCGACCGAGGCCGCGCCCGCCGCCAGCTGATTGGCCTGCCGCGCATGCTCGGCGTTCTGGCGGACGGTGGAGGTCAGCTCCTCCATCGAGGCGGCGGTTTCTTCCAGGCTGGCGGCCTGCTGCTCGGTGCGGCGCGACAGGTCGTCGTTGCCGGCGGCGATCTCGCTGGCCGCGGCATTGATCGACACCGCCGAGTGCTTGATGCGGCCGACGATGCCGGCCAGTTGTTCGGCGGTGGCATTGGCATCGTCGCGCATCTGTGCGAACACGCCCTGGAAATCGCCGTGCATGCGCGCGGTCAGGTCGCCCGCGGCGATCGCCTGCAACAGCGTCGACAGCGCCTGCAGGTTGCCGTCGGCGGTGGCCATCAGCTGGTTCAGGCTCTCCACCATCACCTTGAAGTCGTACTGGAAGCGCTCGGCGTCGCCGCGCGCGCTGAAGTCGCCGTCGGCGGCGGAGGTCGCCAGGTGTCTGATCTGCCCGTTCATCGCCGACAGGTTGGCCTTGACCTCGTCCATGGTCTGGCTCAGCACCGCTTCCTCGCCAGGCAGGCGGTCCATGTCCTGCGACAGGTCGCCGATCGCGTAGCGGCCCATGATCTGCGCCAGGCGCGTCTTCACCGCCAGGTGCGAGGCCACCAGCGCATTGGTCTCGGCGGCCATGCGCCCGTAGTCGCCCGGGAAGGCCTGCGCTTCGATGCGATGGCTGACTTCGCCGGCATCGTGGCGCTTGGCCATCTCCAACTGCGCGCCGATCAGGTTTCTGACCTGCTGCTGCATGCCCTGCATCGCCATCAGCAGGCGGCCGGTCTCGTCGCGGGCATCGGTGCGCACGTCGTTGTCGAGCTTGCCGCTGGCGATGGCCTCGGCGGCACGGGTGGCGCGGGTCAGCGGCACGGTCAGGCTGCGCGTGATCAGCCAGGCCAGCAGGCCGCTGACGAGCACCACGATGGCGCCGCCGGCGATCAGGAAGGCACGGCCGCGATCCATGGCCGCTTCGGCGCTCGCATACGCCTGCGCACCCTGTTCGCGCTGCCGGTTCGCATAGACGTTGAGCGCCTCCTGCCACTGCTGGGTGGCGGGCGCGGCCTGGGCCATCAGCACCTTCAGCGCCTCGGCGTCCTTGTCCTGCATGCCCAGATCCAGCACCTCCTGGTTGGCAACGCGCGTACGCGCATAGGCATCGTCGATCGCCTTGCGCATCTGCACGCCGACCGGGCTGGTATTGGGAATCGCGTAGAGCTTGTCGTGGATCTCGCCGTAATAGCGCCGCTGCTCGTCGACGACCTTGGCGAAGCCCTCGTTCTCCTCGCGTGTGGTCGGCAGCACGATGTTGCGCAGGTTGATCGCGATCAACGAGCTGGCGTAGCGCATTTCGCCGGTGTAATCGAGGATCTGCATGCGCCGGTTGACGATGGTATCCATCATGTCGCGTGACTGCTTCAAGGTCAGCAGGCCGGCGCCGACGAGGGCACAGGAGAGCAGGATGAGGACACCGAAGGCGCAGGCAAGCCGCGTCCCGACGTTGTAGCGTTGCAGGAAACCGATCATGGGAGGGTACCAAGTGAGAATGGGGGGGAGCCCCGCGTCACGACCTGGGATCGCGCAAGACATTGCCAGGCGACAGGCCTGGACGCGATGCGACGGAGAAGAAGACGAAAGACACTTCCAGCACCGACCGCATCGGGGATGTCACGTGCGGGCACTCGTTATAGGTAGCGGCGGCCACCCAGGATTCTTGATGCGTAACTACGCACAATTTTTTGAACTTCCTCAGTCTCGTGACCCTGATGTGCACGACACGGCGCGCGAGCCCCCAACGCCACCCGATAGCGTCAAAACCATGTGAAACGAAGATAAAATTGGCGCCACGAGGGTGCGAACGCAGCAACGCGGTGCACCATTCTGGGGCTTTTGGCCATTCGATCCAAAATGCTGTAAACGGCACAGACAGTGCGACAGATTTGTGACACTTCCAACACCCGCCTCCACGCCACGTGGCGCGGAGGCGGCACGCCTCATTCGGCCAGGTTGGTACCGGCACCCGCCGTGGCGATGACCTTGGCCTTGACCTGCGCGGCGGGAATCGCCGTGTACAGGTAGCCCAGCGGCTCGGGATAGGTCTTGGACGAGATCCAGGTCGTGGCGTTGGCGTAGGGCTTGCTGGTGCTCTCCGGCACGCTCCAGGTGATGCCGTTGCCGACGTAGTTGTTGATCAGGTCCCAGTAGCCGATCTCGCTGCTGTCGCGCGAGGTGACCGGGTTCTTGATGTTCTCGAAGTAGTTGGCTTCGATCAGCGCCACCCCGCCCATGCGCACGTTGATGCCGGAGGTGAAGACGTTGTTGAAGTAGTTGTTGTAGATGTGGCTCAACCCGCGCCGCTGCAGCGGCAGGCGCGATTCCACGTTCTCGAAGCGATTGTGGTGGTAGGTGGTGCGCGCGGCGGCGTTCTGGGTGTCGCTGTCGCTGTAGCCGTTGAGCGCGACCTTCTGGTAGTCGTGGATGTAGTTGTACGACACGGTGACGTGGTTGACGCCCTTCTTCATGTCGATGCCGCCGTCGAAGGACGCGTCGCCGGCGCCGGGGCACTTGGTCAGCGAGGCGAAGATGGTGTTGTGGTCGACCCAGATCCGCGACGGCACCCGGCCGGTCCCCATGCCTTCGATGGAAATCGAATCGGCAGCCTCGCCACCGCGCAGCAGGCCGATGGTCATGTTGCGGATGATGACGTTGTGCGCGTTGCCGACCACGCGCACGCCGAAGTTGGCAGAGGACCCGTTGGCGCCCTTGATGGTGATGTCGCGCTTGTTCTTGATCTGCACGGTCTTGGCCGGCAGCTTCCATTGCGTGCACACGTCGGTGATGCTGGCGTAGTTGAAGCTGCCGGTGTAGTTGAGCACCAACCCACCGGAACCGCCGTAGTTGTCGATCGCCGCCTGCATCGCCTCCATCGTGGCGACGTTGACGGGGATGGCACTGCCGCCGCCGGTGGTATTGGCGCCGTAGCCGACCGGGCCGGCGAAGGCCGGGGTCGCGCCGACGGCCAGAGCGAGCGCCAGTGCGCCCATGCGGAACTGCTGCTGCATGCTGTGTCTCCCATCTGTCGCGATGAGTGCAGACGCATGGCAGTGCGCGCATGCGCCGGCACGGGGCGTGGGGGGCCGGCGGCATTCTTGGAACGCGCGCTGCGGCCTGCGCAATCGCCGCGATGCCGAACTGGAACCTCGCGCTCCGTTCGCCGCACGGGACAGGACAAGCGGACACGCACGGTCCGCAGGAGACAGACAGCGACAGCCGGGGACAGGCCGTGTGTGTGTGCGCCGCGGTGCGCGCAGGCGGCCGGCAATGGCGGCGAACGCACGTGCATCGCACGCATCGCCCTCGACACCGGGTCACTGCATCGGGACAGGCGCCCAGCCGTGGCGCGCGACGGTGAATGTTGCGGCCGCAGCACGTTTGCGCGGGCCATCCGACGCCGACGACGGCGCGGATGGCCGCGGCGCGTTCAGCTCACCGTCTCGAGGCGGTTGTCGCTGCGATCGGCGTCGGGCAGCACGTGGTCCGGATCCAGGGTCACGTGCAGCACCTTCTGCGTGCTCGGCACGCGGATCTGCGGCTGGGTCTGCTGCATCCAGGTCTCCACCGGCACGCGCTGGTCCAGGTGGCTGCCGTCGGCGAAGTCGATGCGCAGGGTCGCCGGCATCACCAGCTTCTGGCGGCTGCCCAAGGTCACCAGCAGGCCCTTGGCCGGATCGTGGTCGACGTAGGCGGCCGCGCGCACGCCCATGTCCAGCTGCCAGTTGTTGAAATACCAGCCGCGCCACCACCAGCTCAGGTCCTCGCCGGACTCGCTCTCCATCAGCCGGAAGAAATCCGACGGCGTGGGGTGCTTGTAGGCCCAACTGGCGATGTACTTGCGGAACGCCGGATCGAAGCGCGCCGGCCCGAGGATCTGTTCGCGCAGCAGCACCAGGCCCAGCGCGCCCTTGAAGTAGGTCAGCGGATGCCGGTAGGTCTCGCTGGTGGCGTCGGCGCGATCGAGCAGGGTCGGCGCCTGCGCGTCGGCCAGCAGCGGCAGGATCTCGTCCACCGGATTGCCGCCGCCCGGCGCGTACTCGCCGTCGCGCTTGGGCGCGAACTCACCGTGGTTGATCGCATCGGAGGCGTAAACGTCGATGAAGGTGTTGAAGCCTTCGTCCATGAACGCATGGCGGCGCTCGTTGGAGCCGACGATCATCGGGAACCAGCCGTGGCCGAGCTCGTGCGCGGTGATCCAGAACAGCTGCTTGCCGCCGTCTTCCATGTCGTCGAAGACGATGCCCGGATACTCCATGCCGGCGCCGTGGCCGCCCAGGTTCACCGCCGCCGGCCACGGGTACGGATACCACTGCGAGAAGTGTTCGATCGACGCTTTCACGAACTCGGTGGAGCGGCCCCACTTGTCGGTGCCGACCGCGCTGCGCGGATACACCGACATCGCCAGCGCGTGCTTGCCCGCGGGCAGGTTGATCCGCGCCGCATCCCAGACGAACGCCGGCGACGCGGCGAAGGCCACGTCGCGGGTATGGTCCATGTGGAAGCGCCAGGTCTGGGTGCCGCTGGCGCTGGGCCGACTGTCCGGCTTGCCCACTTCATCGGCGCCGCGGATGGTCACCGTGCTGTCGCTGGCGGCCGCCTGCGCCAGGCGCTGGCGCTGGGTGGCGGTGAGCACCTGCGCCGGATTCACCAGTTCGCCGGAACCGGCGACCAGGTAGTTCCACGGCACCGTCACCGCGTAGTCGAAATCGCCGTACTCCAGGTAGAACTCCGCCCCCAGGTAGGGCTGGGTGTCCCAGCCGCGCAGGTCGTCGTACACCGCCATGCGCGGATACCACTGCGCGATCTCGTAGATGTCGCCATCAGGCGTAGGCGTGACCGCGGTGCGGCCGCCCCAGGTGCCGGGCACGGTGTAGGCGTAGTCGATGTGCAGCTTGAGCGCCTTGCCGCTGGCCAGCGGCTGCGGCAGGTCCACGCGCATGCGCGTGTCGTCGATCAGGAAGGTGGCCGGCACGCGCTTGCCGCCCTGCTCCAGTTCGACCTTGGCGATGCGGTAGCCGTCGGTGCTCTGCGGTGCAGGCCGGTCGGCACGCGCGGCGCGCAGGGTGCGGGCGCGGGCATCGGCGCGATACAGGTTCTGGTCCAGCTGCAGCCACAGCACGTCCAGCGCGTCCGGACTGCGATTGCTGTAGGTGATGGTCTCCTGGCCGCGCAGCGTGTGCGTGGCCGGCTCCAGGGTGGCGTGCAGGTCGTAGTCGGCGCGATTCTGCCAGTACTGCGGGCCGGGCACGCCGCCGCCGCTGCGGTAGGCGTTGGCCGGCTGCGGCAACTGCAGCGGCGCGAACAGCGCCTGCGGATCGTAGCCGCTCTGATGGTCGGCGGCGGTGGCTGTGGCGGCGCCGGCCTGTGCGGCGGCGACAAGGGCAAGACAGGCCGCGGCGAACGCAACGCCGCGCAGGACAGGGATCATGGTGGCATCCGTGGGGAGGATCGCCGCCGATGGTAGGCCGATTCGGGGTGGCGCGAATGTGCCGATCGCCACCTTCGGGGGCGCTGCCGTCCTTGGGGGCGGCTCAGGGCGCCGCGCATCACGACGGCACGTGTTCGGTCGGCGCGGCGTCAGCCGCGACAGGCTCCATCGGAACGCCCGTCGCGGCTGAATCCGCTCCTACGACGCCGCCGGGGCGACGCGCGCCGCGCTCAGCCCAGCAGCGTCTCCAGCACCGCCATGCGCACCGCCACGCCGTTGGCGACCTGGCGCAGGATGCACGACTGCGCGCCGTCGGCGACCTCGTCGGTGATCTCCACGCCGCGGTTGATCGGGCCCGGGTGCAGCACCACCGCATCCTTGGACGCGCGGCGCAGGCGCTCGGCGGTGAGGCCGTACTGGCCGTGGTAATCCTCCAGCGAGGACACCAGGCCTTCCTCCATGCGTTCGCGCTGCAGGCGCAGCATCATCACCGCGTCCACGCCGTCGAGCATGGCGTCGAAGTCCTCGCCGACCACGCAGCCGTCCAGCGTGTCGTCGTCGGGCAGCAGCGCGCGCGGGCCGCACACCCGCACCTCGCCGGCACCGAGGGTGCGCAGCGCGTGCAGGTCCGAGCGCGCCACCCGCGAGTGCTTGACGTCGCCGACGATGACCAGCTTGGGCTGGGAGAAGTCGCCGCCCTTGGCGTGGCGCAGGGTCAGCATGTCGAGCAGGCCCTGGGTCGGATGCGCGCTGCGGCCATCGCCGGCGTTGATCAGCGCGGTGCCCTCGCCCGCCGCCTCGGCCAGGCGCTCCACCGCGCCGTCCTCGGGGTGGCGCACGACGAAGCCGCGCACGCCCATCGCTTCCAGGTTCTTCAGCGTGTCGCGCGCGGTCTCGCCCTTGCGCGTGGACGAGGTGGAGGCGTCGAAGTTCAGCACGTCGGCGCCGAGCCGCTGCGCGGCCAGCTGGAACGAGCTGCGGGTGCGCGTGGACGGTTCGAAGAACAGCGTGCACACCGCGGTGCCGGCCAGCACGCTGCGCTTGCCGACCCGGCCCACCGCCGCGTCGCGGATCTGCCCGGCGCGGTCCAGCAGTTGCAGCAGGGTCGCGCGCGGCAGGCCTTCCAGGGTCAGCAGATGGCGCAGGCGCCCGTTCGAATCGAGTTGCGGATCAGTCATGGCGAGTCCGGGCAGGGGATCAGGAAAGGGGAGTGGCGTCGTCGGGCGCGGCCAGCCAGCGCTCCACGATCACCGCGGCGGCCACCGCGTCCAGCGCGGCGGCATCGCGGCGGCGCTTGCGGCCGGCGGCGCGGTCCACCGCGAAGCGTTGCGCGGCCTCGACCGAACTGGAGCGTTCGTCGACCAGCACCACCGGCAGGCGGTAGCGCGCGCCGAGTTCGCGGGCGAAGGCATGCGCGCGCTTGCGGTTGGGCTGGTCGGCGCCGTCGAGGGTGAGCGGATCGCCGACCACCAGGCCGTGCGGCCGCCATTCGGCCTGCAGGCGGTCCAGCGCCGGCCAGTCCGGCCCCTGCGCGCGCACGTCGATCACCGCCAGCGCGCGCGCGCCGTTGCCGAAACAACTGCCGACGGCCACGCCGATGCGGCGGTGGCCGACGTCGAAACCGAGCACGGTGCCGTCGCGGCGGATCGTCGCGGGCGCGGCACTGGCGGGCGCGGGAGCGCCGGCCTCGGGCTGGCCGGACTCAGGCATGCCCGCTGTAGTCGGTGAGGCGGAACAGGTCCACGCCGATGCGCCCGGCCGCGGTCTGCCAGCGCCGCTCCAGCGGCAGCTCGAACAGCAGCTCGGCATCGGCCGGCGCGGTCAGCCAGCTGTTCTCGCCCAGTTCGTACTCCAGCTGGCCGGCGCCCCAGCCGGCGCAGCCCAGCGCGACCACCGCATTGCGTGGCCCCTCGCCGCGCGCCATCGCCTCGAGCACGTCGCGCGAGGTGGTCAGGAACAGGCCCTCGGCGAACGCCAGGCTGGAATCCCAGCCGTGCGCGCCGTCGTGGATGACGAAGCCGCGCTCCGGATGCACCGGGCCGCCGCTGAGCACCACCTGCTCGCGCAGCGCGGCATCGATGGTCTCGATGCCCATCTGCTCCAGCACTTCGCCCAGGGTGTATTCGGACGCGCGGTTGACCACCACGCCCATCGCGCCGTTCTCGTCGTGCTGGCAGATCAGCGCCACGCTGCGGGCGAAGTTGGGATCGGACAGCGCCGGCAGCGCGATCAGCAGTTGGTTGGCCAGAGGCGTGGGCAAAGCGGACATGGCCCCATTCTATCGTCCCTCCCGCGTGCGCGCTGCCCGCGCTGCGGCGGGCTGCCATAATCCGCCCGATCGCGGCCCCCCGACCGGTCGCCCAGGAGCACGCACGCATGGACACGCCCGCCGACCTGCCACGCCAGACCCGCGCCTTCATCGTCCTGGTGGCCCTGCTGCAGGGCGCACTGCTTTACCTGGCGCAGCGCGGCGCCGAGCACGGCCTGTGGCCGTTCGGCGCCCTCGGCGGACAGGTCTGCTGGTACGCCCTGGTGCTGACCGTGCCGACCATGACCCTGCTGTCGGTGCGGCACCTGGGCGCGCTGCGCCTGTGGCAGCACACCATCGCGGTGGCGGTGCTGGTGGCGGCCCTGTCCGCCTGGGCCGCCTGGAACGCCACCGGCGCGCCCGGCCTGCGCGCCGGCGCGGTGCTGGGCCCGTTCGGCGCGACCGCGGCGCTGGCGATGTTCGTGCTGCTGCCGTGGCTGCAGTGCCGGCTGCAGCACGGACGCTGGCAGGCGCCGTACCGCGACCTGTTCGAGCATGCCTGGCAGAACGCGCTGACCCTGGCGCTGGCGCTGCTGTTCGTGGGGATCTGCTGGCTGGTGCTGTGGCTGTGGGGCGCGCTGTTCGCACTGGTCAAGCTGACGCTGTTCCGCGACCTGTTCCGGCAGACCGCCTTCATCTACCTGGCCACCGGCACCATGTTCGGCCTGGGCCTGTTGATCGGCCGCACCCAGCAGCGCGCGGTGCAGGTGATGCGGCAGATCCTGTTCGCGATCTGCACCGGGCTGCTGCCGTTGCTGGCGTTCGTGGCGGTGTTGTTCGCGCTGAGCCTGCCGTTCACCGGCCTGCAGCCGCTGTGGGAGACCCGCGCCGCGGCCAGCATCCTGCTCGCGCTGGTGGCCACCCTGGTGGTCTTCGTCAATGCGGTGTACCAGGACGGCAGCGCCGACGCGCCCTACCCGGCCTGGCTGCAACGGGTGATCGACGCCGGGCTGCTGAGCCTGCCGCTGTACGCAGGACTGGCGCTGTACGCGCTGTGGCTGCGCATCGATCAATACGGCTGGAGCGCCGAACGCTTTGCCGGCGTGCTGGTCGCGGTGGTCGCCTGCGGCTACGCATGCGGCTATGCCTGGGCGGTGCTGCGCCCGGGCGCGCGCTGGCTGCAGCCGCTGGCGCCGGTGAACCGCGTGCTGTCGTGGGTGGTGATCGGCCTGGCGCTGGCGGCCTGCTCACCGCTGCTGGACCCATACCGCCTCGTCGTCGGCGACCAGCTGCAGCGCCTGGCCGATGGCCGCACCAGCGCCGCGCAACTGGACCTGGCCTACCTGCGCTTCGACAGCGGCCGCCGCGGCTACCGCGCGGTGCAGGCGCTGCGCGAGGTGCCCGCGTTCGCCGACGACCTGGTGCAGCGCGAGCGCCTGCAGCGCATGCTGCAGCGCCAGCAGCGCTGGGGCGGCGACAACGACGATGCGCCGCGCAGCGACGATCCGCTGCAGGTGCGCCAGCGCATCGTGCTGGCCGCCGGCAGCGCCGATCCCGGCACCGCATGGTGGCAGGCGCTGCTGGCCGGGCACATCGAGGACGGCAACTGCCGCCGCGAAGGCGCGCAGTGCGTGGCGCTGCGCCGCGACCTGGACGGCGATGGCCACGACGACGTGCTGCTGTGCAATGCCAGCGCCGACGACGACGTGGAATGCCGCATCCACACCGACCTGGGCAACGGCTGGCGCGACGTGGCGCAGACCCGTTTCTTCCCGCGCCACGGCGACAACGCCGGCGCGCTCTATCAGGCGCTGCGCGACGGCAAGCTGCAGTTGTTGCCGCGACGCTGGCCCGACCTGCAACTGCCGGGAACCCGGCGTACCGAGGTGTACGCGACCGACCCCAACGACCAGACCGACTGACGGATGCCCGCCACATGAGCAGCTATTGCGATATCGCCCCCGGACACCCGGTGCACGGCCACTACCACGACCACGAGTACGGCGTGCCGCAACGCGCCGACGCCGACCTGTTCGAGCGACTGGTGCTGGAGATCAACCAGGCCGGGCTGAGCTGGGAACTGATGCTGAAGAAGCGCGCCGGCTTCCGCGCCGCCTACGCCGGATTCGACGTGGACACGGTGGCGGCCTTCGGCGAGGCCGACGTGCTGCGCCTGCTCGGCGATGCCGGCATAATCCGCAACCGGCTCAAGGTGCAGGCGGCGATCCACAACGCGCAGGTGATCCAGGGCCTGCGGGCCAGCCACGGCAGCTTCGCCGCCTGGCTGGACGCGCAGCATCCGCGCAGCAAGGCCGAGTGGATCAAGCTGTTCAAGCGCACCTTCCGCTTCACCGGCGGCGAGATCACCGGCGAGTTCCTGATGAGCCTGGGCTACCTGCCCGGCGCGCACCGCGAAGACTGCCCGGCGTTCGCGCGCATCGCGCGGCTGGATCCGCCGTGGATGCGCACCGGCTGAGGCCGCTGGCACGCGCACGTGAGAGCCGCCCTGGCACGGCCGGTCACACCCCCATGTAGCGGCCGGCGCGGTGGTTGAACATCAGCACCAGGCTCAGCACCACCGCGCCGATCGCCGAGTACAGCACCTGCTGCGGCGCCAGCAGCCAGAATGCCACCGCCATCAGCGCCGCGTCGAAGCCCATCTGCACCTTGCCCGCGCTCCAGCCGCGGCTGCGCTGCAGGTAGACCGCGAGGATGCCGACACCACCGAGACTGGCACGGTGGCGGATGAAGAACAGGATGCCGAGACCGACCAGCGCACCGCCGACCAGTGCCGAGAACAGCGGCGTCATCGTCGCCCATTGCGCCCAGCGCGGCAGCAGATCGGTCAGCAGGCCGCAGGCGGCGACCGCGGCAAAGGTCTTGAGGGTGAATTCCCAGCCCATGCGCCGCACCGCCAGCCAGTAGAACGGCAGGTTGACCAGCACGAACATCAGCCCGAAGTTCCAGCCCAGCGCGTAGTGCAGCAGGAAGGCCACGCCGGCCATGCCGCCGATCATCAAGCCGCCATGGGCGAACACCGCCAGCCCCAGCGAGGCCACCAGGGTCGCCAGCAGCATGCCCTGCACGTCCTCGGCCACGCTGTGGCGCAGCGCGCGCGCATCCTGCACGGTGCCGGCCGAATCCGGCGGCGGGGTCAACGGTCCGGCGGTGACGACGGTGCCGTCGTCGGGCAACGGGTCCAGGTCCGGACGCAGATCGGAATCGGGAAGGCTCACGGGAGGGGGCACAGCGTGGGGGGCGGTATTAGACACCAGCCGGGAGGTAGTTGCACATGAAACTTTGAACTCTCGCAGCAGATCGTCCCTGCCACGTGTCGACCGCCGGATGCGAAGGCTCCGGCTCCCCGATCGACTCCGCTCCCTCTGTTACTTCGGCAAATCGACGTCGATGGTGAGGCCGCCGGTCACTGCCCTCACCATCGCGATCACCACCAGCAGGACCACCGGCCCCGCGATCGCCAGCCACGTCCAGGTCCACGCGGTGAAGCGTTCGGCGGCGCTGCGCGGCAGGCCGCGCGCCTGCTTGAAGCGTGCCAGACGCTGATTGACCAGCAGCACCGGCGTCCAGGTCAACAGCGTCAACAGCGACAGCGCCGACGGCCACGCGCCCAGCAGGCTCAGGCAGACATAGACCAAGGCCGGCCCAAGCCAGCCGACCAGCGCGCCACGCTGCGCGCCGATGACGCGTTCCAGCCCGCGGAAACAGGCGAACACCCAGAGCAGCGAGAACACCGAGCGCCACACCGGCGAGACGCGCCGGCGCCCGGACAGCAGGCGCAAGGCGCGCCAGTTGCGGTAGAACCAGTACAGCGCATACCAGCCGAAGCTGGTCGCGCAGAGCAGCACCAGCTTGGTGGCCGACGGCGCGAACAGCGTGGACAGGGGATCGGCGGGGGCTACCTCGTTCGGGATGTCAGGCAGTGCGGCGGCGGGGGCGGCGTACGGGTTATCGAGTTGCATGCATGGCATTCCTGGCTGGCCGTACCCTCATCCGCCCCTTCGGGGCACCTTCTCCCGATGGGAGAAGGGAACCCAAAGCCCCTCTCCCCCCGGGAGAGGGGTTGGGGTGAGGGTACGACGCGAAAGCGTCCCGCTGAAACAGGAACACGAGGCTTCGCCCTCCCCTCATCCGCCCCTTCGGGGCACCTTCTCCCGCTGGGAGAAGGGAATCTAAAGCCCCTCTCCCCCCGGGAGAGGGGTTGGGGTGAGGGTACGGCGCGAAAGCGTCCCGCTGAAACAGCAACGCGAGGCTTCGCCCTCCCCTCATCCGCCCCTTCGGAGCACCTTCTCCCGGCGGGAGACAGGGAGCAATCAGCGAACGGCCACGGCGCGGTGCTGTCGCTTGTCCGCGTACATCGCCGCATCGGCGCGTTCGAGCAATTCCTCCAGCGCCTCCGCGTCCAGGTCCCGGCGATTGCACAGGGCCAGGCCGAAGCTGGCCGACAGGCCGGTCGCGAACCCGTCGTCTTCGTCGGGCTGGGCAAGCGCCCCGCGCAGCGTGTCGATCAGCGCGTGCGCCCGCTCCGGTGTGGTCAGCGGCAGGTACAGCGCGAACTCGTCGCCCCCGCGGCGGCCCAGCAACTGGCCCGGCCGCAGACAGTGGCGGCAGCGCTTGACGAAGGCGCGCAATGCCGCATCGCCGGCGGCGTGGCCGAACTGGTCGTTGATCGCCTTGAGGTTGTCCATGTCGGCCACGATCACCGCCAGCGGACGCGGATCCTGCGCGGCCAGCTGCAGATCGTTGAGCACCTGCTCCAGGAAGCCGGTCCGCGACAGCGCCCCGGTCACCGGATCGCGTACCAGCGCCCGGCGCAACCGCGTGTTGTCGGCATAGAGCCCGGGAACGGCCAGGCCGAAGTAGCTGTTCGCCGCCAGGCTGATCATGGCGAACTGCAGCGCGAGCGCCTGTGCCTCGAGCCGCAGCACCGGCGTGGCCAGGGCGATCAGCAGGCTGAAGGCGGCGATCGCCGCCAGCGCCTGCAGCATCCCGTGGGTATGCACGATCCACAACTGGATCACCACCACCACGAACAGCGCGAAGACCACCGCCGGCTGCCGCGGCAACGCCGCCGCCAGCGCCATCACCACCAGGGTGACGCCGAGCAGCAGCGCCAGCTTGGCCAGATAGGCGGAGACGCTGCCGGCCGGCGCGATCATCCCCGACAAGCGCGGGATCCCCGGCTGCGGCGCGATCTGCAGCGACTCGGCCAGCCGCAGCACCGCCACGATCGCCAGTGGGCCGAGCGCCAGCAGGCCGGCGTAGTCGCCGATCGCCCACGGGATCCACTGCGCAAGCATGCTCGGCAGGTCGATGGCGCCGGTGACCGCCAGCCCCGCGCCGCCCAGGCAGGCGGACAGCAGCGACGCCACCCCGCCGCCCAGGATGAAACAGGTGACCGCACGTGGCAGGCTGCTCGAGGACATCCCCCGACCGACGCGGCGCAGCAGCCAGGCCAGCCCGCCCCAGATGCAGAACTGTTGCGCGGTGAACAGCAGCGCATACCCCAGCACCGCGCGGCTGGGGACGACGGGGTGACCGCCGGTGCGATAGAAGCTGAGCAGCGTGGCCAGCACGCAGGCGCTGGCGATCGCCGGCGCGCCGCGCCAGCCCAGCACCATGAACGTGGCCAGCGTCACCGCCACCGGCGGGAACCACAGGCTGGCATGCGGCTGATAGTCCAGGACCCGCGCCAATTCGAAGACCACCAACCACGCCACCACCAGCACCGCCGACAGCACCAGCAGCGCGCCGGGACGACGCGGCGCCGCGACGCGCGTGCGAAACCGCGCCTCGGCGTCCCGTCCTGTCATCCATCCGCCTCCGGCCGGGCACCACCGATGGCCGAGCCGGGACCGACGAAGGCGGTCACCGTGCTGTCGTCGCTGCCGCCCACCACCACCGTGGCATCGCTGTTCAGACGGATCGGCCAGCTCATGTTGTCCGTGCCATAGGACCATTGCAGGGTGCCGTCGCCCGCGTTCCAGAGGGTGAAGGCGCCGGGCGTGCCGTCGGGATGGCCATCGGCCAGCCCCAGCCACTGGCCGCCTGGGTCGAACGCCAGGTCGTTGGGCGAGTGCGCGCTGTGCGCGGTCCACTGCAGCGTCGCGGCGGTGCCGGCATCGGCGTACACGGCCACGACGCCACCGCCATGGAGGTTGCCGGCGATGGCGACCTTGTCGCCGGCGCGATCGCAGGCCACCCCGTAGATGGTCGTGGCGCCCTCGGGCACCGTCGCGGTCCAGGCCGGCGCGGGTGTTTGCTGGAACGCCACGACGTCGAAGGCGTACAGCGTGCCGTCGCTGGCACCGACGTAGGCCCGGCGCCCATCGCCGGACAGTGCCGCGGCATGGACGCGGGCCTGTTTGGGCAACTGCCAGCGCGTCGGCGTCACCGGTTGTCCCGATGCGATCGAGAACAGGATGATCTCGCCCTGCGCGCTGGCCACCAGCCCGGTCGCGCCGTCGGCGGCGATGCCGGTGGCGACGACGCTGTCGGCGCTGTCACCGGTCCCACCCGCGGTCAGCGCGATGCACGCAGGCGTGGCGGAGAAGGCCGCGTCGCCATCGCGGTAGAACAGATAGCCCTGCTCGGCGCCGGCCAGCAAGGTCCGTCCGCGGGCGTCCAGCGACACCATGTTGCCGCGGACCGGGAGCGCAAAGGACAGCAGTTCCTCGCCGCCGGGGACCGCCCAGGCGCCGATGAAGCCCGCATACGGCGCCTTGCTCTTCCAGCCGCAGCTGGCCACGGCGCCCCCATTCGCCGCCACGTCGACCCAGTACACGCCCTGCCAGCCCTGGAATTCCTTCGTCAGCAGGCGATTGCCGGCCCGATCCCAGGCGTAGGTGCCGAAGCAGCCGTCCTGATCGCCGCCCACATCGGTACGTGTGGCCGCCGGCGCGATGCGTTCGAAGATCTTGCGTTGCGCAACCGGCACCGCGTCCAGCCCGGGCACCTGCGACGCGGCGCCGCCGTACTGATGGAAAAAGGTGCCGGCGACGATGACATTGCCGTCGTCGGAAATCGCCACCGAATTGATGTAGTCGCCGGGATGCGGCTGTGTCGACCAGAGCAGTTCAGGCGCGTCGTTCATGGCGGCTTCTCTTCCTTCGGCTGAAGCGTCCGCCATCGACTGAAGGCAGACGCTGGACTGAAACACGACACCCGTGAACGAAGCGGCGACGGCCGCTGCGGCGTGGGTGCCCGTCACCGCACCGGGCCCCCGGTCGCGCGCGCGCCTGCCAGAGGGTTCAGCGCACCTCGGCGATCTCGACCCCGTCCAGGCCCTGCGCCAGGGTGCGCGCGTCGCCGCCCTGGGCCAGCTTGATGCGCAGGCGCACCTCGTTCTGCGAATCGGCGTGGCGCAGCGCATCCTCGTAGCTGATCTCGCCGGCCTGGTACAGCTCGAACAGGCTCTGGTCGAAGGTCTTCATGCCCAGGTTGGTGGACTCCTTCATCACGTCCTTGAGCTTGTGGATCTCGCCTTCGCGGATGTAGTCCTGCACCAGCGGCGTGCCGAGCATGATCTCCATCGCCACGCGGCGGCCCTTGCCGTCCGGGGTCGGGATCAGCTGCTGCGCGACGACGCCGCGCAGGTTCAGCGACAGGTCCATCAGCAGTTGGCTGCGGCGGTCTTCAGGGAAGAAGTTGATGACGCGGTCCATCGCCTGGTTGGCGTTGTTGGCGTGCAGGGTGCACAGCACCAGGTGGCCGGTCTCGGCGAAGGAGATGGCGTGGTCCATGCCCTCGCGGGTGCGCACCTCGCCGATCATGATCACGTCCGGCGCCTGGCGCAGGGTGTTCTTCAGCGCGTTCTCCCAGCTGTCGGTGTCGATGCCGACCTCGCGCTGGGTGATGATGCAGCCCTCGTGCTTGTGCACGAACTCGATCGGGTCCTCGATGGTGATGATGTGCCCGGTGGAGTTCTGGTTGCGGTAGCCGATCATCGCCGCCAGCGAGGTCGACTTGCCGGTGCCGGTGGCGCCGACGAAGATGATGATGCCGCGCTTGGTCATCGCCAGGGTCTTGATCACCGGCGGCAGGTTCAGCTCGTCCACGCTGGGAATGCGCGTCTCGATCCGGCGCAGCACCATGCCGACCTGGTTGCGCTGGTAGAAGCAGCTGACGCGGAAGCGCCCGACCCCGGCCACGCCGATGGCGAAGTTGCACTCGTGGGTCTTCTCGAACTCCTCGCGCTGCGCCGGCGTCATCACGTTCAGCACCAGGTCGCGGCTCTGCTGCGGGGTCAGCGGCGTCTGCGTGATCGGGGTGATCTTGCCGTGCACCTTGATCGCCGGCGGCATGCCCGAGGTGATGAACAGGTCCGACGCCTTCTGGTGCGCCATCAGTTTCAGGAAAGAGGTGAAGTCGATGGTGCTCATGGCGTGCTCCTTCGGAGCCGGGAATCGGGAGTGGGGAATCGGGAATCGGGAATCGCAAAAGCGGGTGGCCGGGAGCGGAAAGGACGAGGCTGCTTCTGCCCATTCCCTATTCCCCACTCCCGAGTCCCGGCTATTCGAACACGCGCTTGTCCTTGGCGTACTCGCGCGCCTGGTTGCGGGTGATCAGGCTGCGCTTGACCAGGT
>JBEVKG010000370.1:0-8671 GCA_040509765.1 Xanthomonas sp. | reverse complement strand
CGGCGACCGCCTCGGCCAGCGCGCGCTGGCCGGCGACCAGGTTGCGCCAGGTCGGCGCGGTCGAGTCCTCGAAGTCGGCCATGTACACCTTGGCGCCGGAGTTCAGCGCGTTGATGACCATCTTCGGGTCGGTCGGCCCGGTGATCTCGACCCGGCGGTCCTGCAGCGCCTCGGGCAGCGGCGCCACCTGCCAGTCGCCGTCGCGGAGCGCGCGGGTGTCGGCGCGGAAATCCGGCAGGCCGCCGGCGTCGAAGAACGCCTGGCGCTCGCGCCGCGCCGCCAGCCGCGCCTGGCGTTCCGGCTCGATCGCCCGGTGCAGCGACACCAGCAGGGCCAGCAGCGGCGGCGGCAGCAGCGTGTCCTGGCCGGCCAGCGAGGCGGTCAGGGCGATGCCCGGCGTGGAGCGCGTGGACGGGTCTGGAGCGGCAGCGAATGCGGGGGCGGACATGTGGGGATTCCTCGATGTTTCCGGGGCTCCACCGTGCTGCCGGCGCATGTATTTGACAAAGCAGTTTTGTCAATGCTTTATATAAGCAGGACTTATATCCATCACGTCATGGCCACGGGCAGCGCTGCAACCCCTCGATTTCCCTACAAATCCGACCGGCTCAAGCCGCTGCGCGCGTTCTGCCAGACGGTGCGCCTGGGGGCGGTGTCGCGGGCCGCCGAGGCCTTGTTCGTCAGCCAGCCGGCGGTGACCCTGCAGTTGCAGGCGCTGGAACGGGAGCTGGGGGTGGTGCTGTTCGAGCGCAGCGGCCGCCGCCTGGTGCCCAGCCGCGAGGGCCAGTTGCTGTACGAGATGGCGCAGCCGCTGGTGGAGAGCCTGGACCGGCTGGAGGCGGACTTCCGCGAGAAGGCGCGCGGGCTGGACGCCGGCGAACTCAACGTCGCCGCCAACAGTTCCACCATCCTGTATCTGCTGCCGAAGATCGTGGAGGCCTTCCGTGCCCGCCACCCGCAGGTGCGGCTGACCCTGCACAACGCGATCAGCGCCGACGGCACCGTCCTGTTGCGCGAGGACGCGGTGGACCTGGCGGTCGGCTCCATGCTCGACGTGCCGGCCGACCTCAGCTACGCCCCGGTGTACCGCTTCGAGCAGTTGCTGATCGCCCCGCGCGACCACCCGCTGGCGCGCACGCCCAAGCTGACCCTGGAAGACCTGTCGCCGTATCCGCTGATCCTGCCGCCACGGCGCCAGGTCACCTCTCGCCTGGTCGACCTGGTGTTCCAGCAGGCGCGCGTGCCCTACACCGTGGCCCTGGAAGTGGGTGGCTGGGAGGTGATCAAGCAGTACGTGGCGATGGGCATGGGCATCTCCATCGTCAGTTCGATCTGCCTCACCGACGCCGACCACGCGCGCCTGGCCACACGCGCGCTGGGCGATTACTTCCCGGCGCGCAGCTACGGCGTGGTGGTGCGCAAGGGCAAGTATCTGTCGCCGCAGGCGCGCGCCTTCATCGAGCTGATCCAGCCGGACCTGTTCACCCCGCGCGGCTACGACGAGAGCGGGCCGTCGGAGCGGTAGACGCAGCGGTACGCGTCTGCCGGACGTCTCGCGCGGCTCAGCCCAAACGATCCCAGTGCGGGGGCTGCCCGATCGCCTGCCGCAGCATCTGCGCCAGGCGCGCCACGCGCGCCGGCAGCGGCGTCTGGCTCGGCACCAACCACAACCACTGCTGCGGCCCCGACGGCAACGCCGCCTCGTGGAACAGCGCGCGCAGACGATGCCGGCGCAGATCCTCCCCGACCAGCCAGGTCGGCAGGCAGACCACGCCCAGCCCGTCCAGTGCGGCCAGGCGCAGGGTTTCCAGATCGTCGCAGCGCAGCCGCCGCGGCGGCAACGCCACGTCCGCGCCGAGCACATGCCGCCAGCTGATGACCGTGTCGTCGTGGCGCTTGTCGAGCAGCGCGTGCGTCGCCAGCGCCGGCAAGCGCTCGACCGGCCCGGCGCCGTGCAGGTAGGCAGGACTGGCGCAGACCACCCGCCGCAACGAGGCCAGCCTTAGCGCGCCGGCCGGCGCCGGGTCGGGGCCGAGCCGGATCACCGCATCCAGGCGCCGGCGCAGCGGGATGTCGAACCGCTCCACCAGGTCCAGATCGAGGTGCAATTGCGGGTGCCGTCGCGACAGGTCCGCCAGCACCGGCATCAGTTGCGTCCGGCCGAACGACGGCAGGCAGCTCAGCCGCAACGTCCCCATGACCTCCCCTTGCAGTTGCGCCAGTTCCGCGCGGGTCTCGGCCAGGCCGCCGAGCAGTTCGGCGGCCCGCCCCTGCAGGACGCGTCCGGCTTCGGTGAGCGTCAGGCTGCGGGTGGAGCGGACCAGCAACTGCGCGCCCAGCGCCTGTTCCAGCGTATCCAGCCCGCGACTGAGCGAGGACACGGCCACGCCGCGATGGCGCGCCGCGGCGGACAGGCTACCGGCCTCGATCACGTCGAGAAACAGCTGCAGCTGGCCGAACAAGCGCTGGAAATCGTGCATCGTTGCAGTTTACGCAAAGCCGGATTGCATCGGGGCGCGCGCATCGTGGCGGTCCCGCCGCCGCTGTGCGGCCGCCTCCCGAGGAGTTCCCCATGCAGTCCGTGACCCGAGACGACATCGCCTTCGCCGCCGATGGCACCCCCCTGCGCGGCTGGCTGTATCGCCCGGCCGCCGCCCAACCCGCGCCGATCGTGGTGATGGCGCATGGCTGGTCGCTGGTCAAGGAGGCGTACCTGGACCGCTATGCCGAGGTGTTCGCCGCCGCCGGTCTGGCCGTGCTGGTGTACGACCACCGCGGCTTCGGCGACAGCGACGGCATCCCGCGGCAGGAGATCGATCCGTGGCGCCAGATCGAGGACTGCCGCCACGCCATCACCTTCGCCGGCAGCCTGGACGGCATCGACCCGACGCGCATCGGCCTGTGGGGCACCAGCTACAGCGGCGCGCATGCCATGCAGGTGGCCGCCACCGACCGACGGGTCAAGGCCGTCGTCGCGCAGGTGCCCGGCCTGGCCGGCTACCGCAACGGGCTGCGCCGCGGCAGCTACGACCGTGCCGATGCGCTGCAGGCAGCGTTCGCCGCCGACCGCCTGGCGGTGCTGCGTGGCGCCGAGCCCGCGCGCAAGGCCGTGGTCGGCGCCGCCGACGCGCTCTTTCCGAGTGACGACGCGCGCGCGTTCTTCGAAGGCGCGGCCGCGATCGCGCCGAACTGGCGCAACTGGACCACGCTGCGCTCGGCGGAGTGGAGCCGCGGCTACGAGCCGGCGACCTTCGCCGCCGCGATCAGCCCGACTCCGTTGCTGATGATCGTCGCCGACCGCGACTACATCTCCGGCACCGACTTCCAGCTGCGCGCCTATGCGCAGGCGCTGGAGCCGAAGCGGCTGCTGATGCTGCACGGCGGCCACTTCGTGCCGTACGTCGAGCAGTTCGACGCCTCCAGCGGCGCCGCACGCGACTGGTTCGTCGCGCACCTGGCGCCGACGCTGCCGGTCGCTGCCTGATCGCTGCGCGGCGCCAGCAGCGCGCGGGCGGCGATGCGGCCTGCTACCGTGGCGGCTGGTCCCGTCGCCCTCCCAGCAGCGCATGCCCCTGCCCTCCCGCTACGCCGAACGCGACGCGCCCACGGCGCTGCGCGACCGCCTGCGCTGCAGTTGGCGTTTCCGCCAGGGCGAGGCCGACACCGCCGCGACGCAGGTGCTGCCCGACGGTTGCGTCGACCTGATCTGGGACGGCCGTGCGCTGTTCGTCGCTGGGCCGGACCGCCGCGCCACCGACGCCACAGTGGCACCGGGCAGCGTGTTGACCGGCGTGCGCCTGGCCGCCGGGGCCGGCGCCAGCCTGCTCGGCGTGCCGCTGCACGCCATCGCCGACCAACGCGTGGCGCTGGAGGCGCTGTGGGATGGGCAAGGCCGCCACTGGCAGGCGCGACTGGAGGATGCCGCCGACCCGCTGGCGGCCCTGCACGCACTGTGCGCCAGCCGCCCGCTGCAGGCCGACCCCGCGATGGCCTGGCTGTTCGCGCAACTCGCCGATACCACACCCCCGCGACTGGCCGCGCTGACCCGTGCCCTGGGCATCAGCGAACGCACACTGCGGCGACGCAGCCACGACGCCTTCGGCTACGGCACCAAGACGCTGGAGCGCATCCTGCGCCTGCAGCGCTTCCTGGGATTGGCGCGGCATCGCCCCAACCTGACCGCCGCCGCATTGGACGCCGGCTACGGCGACGCCCCGCACCTGGTGCGCGACAGCCGGCAACTCACCGGCCTGAGCCCGCGCGAACTGGTGCAGCGGCACGCGCGTTGACAGGGTCTGCCATACGACGAAACGCGCATCGCGGCAGCGGCGTTGCCGCGACAGGCATCGTCGGGAACGCCCGTCGCGGCTGAAGCCGCTCCTACAGAGGCAACTGCATGCGCCTGGATTGCGGCGAAGACCGCTGATAAGGGCTACCGCGCCGACGCCGCGACGCATCGAGCGCGCAAGGCCTCGTGCGATGCCGTTTGCTATCGTGCCGCCAGGCGCGAAGACCTGGGTGGCACATGGCCAGAGATGCAGGCTTGGAACACATGCTGCGCGACGTACTCGGCACAGCGCCGGCTCTGACCGAGAAACCGATGTTCGGTGGCTGGGCCTGGCTGCTGCACGGCCATCTGCTGTGCGGCGCACGCGAGGACGGCGTATTGGTGCGACTGGGCAAGGGGAACGACGCGTGGGCGTTGGCGCTGCCCGGGATCGTGCCGATGCTGTCGCGCGGCCGGGCGCTGGCCGGCTGGGTCCGGGTCGCGCCAGAGATGTTCGCCGACGACGCGCTCGCCGCGCGCCTGCTGCGCGAGGCCATCGCCTTCGTGCGCACGTTGCCGCCGAAGTGAGCGCACCGTGCCAGCCTGTACCTGCGAACGCCGCGCAGGGCATGACCGCCGCGGCCGCGCCACGGCGGCACGGAGCACGCGGCCGAAGACGCAGCGCTCAGCGCGCAGCGACGATGGTGCCCTGCGCGACGGCGCACAGGCGTTCGTTGCCTTCCTCGAGCGAGACGATGTCGCAGCGGCAGACCGCCTGGCGTTTGCCCCTGCCGATCGACTGCGCACGCGCGATCAGCCGTGTGCCGCGCGCCGGCCGCAGATAGTTGATCTTGAACTCTGCGGTGAGCGCATCGCCGCCCAGTGCCAGGCCACCAGCGAAGGTCAGGGCGTTGTCGGCGAGATAGCTCAGCACGCCGCCATGCACGAACCCATGCTGCTGGCGCAGGTCGTCGCGCATGTCGACCACGATCTCCGCCTGCGCGTCGCCGAGCACGCTCAACCTCGCGCCGATCAGGCGGCTGAAGGGCTGCGCGTCGAAGATCTGCCGCGCCAACGCTTGAATGTCCATGCTGCGATTCCTGGAAGATTCGCCAAGAACCTACAGCGGGCGCCCTGGCCTGTCATGCGCGCGGGGCACACATACCGCCACGCAGACGCGTGTCGAACGCGGTCGCCGCCGCGGTGACCGTTTTCGCCAAGCCGGCGCCGCCCCGGCGATGGATACTGGCGGCTCTTCCACAGGAGCCGCCCATGTCCCGCGCCGAGCAGCATCACCGCATCGACTATCTGGAGTTCGCCGTCGCCTCGATCGCCGCGGCCAAGGCCTTCTACGGCCAGGCCTTCGACTGGACCTTCCAGGACTACGGCCCGGACTACTGCGAGTTTCGCGACGGCCGCCTCAGCGGCGGCTTCTTCCACGGCACCGCGCAGCCCGGCGGCGCGCTGGTGGTGCTGTACTCCAACGACCTTGCCGCGACCCAGGCCCGCATCGAGGCCGCCGGCGGCCGCATCGTGCGCCCCGTGTTCGACTTTCCCGGCGGACGCCGCTTCCACTTCGCCGACCGCGACGGCTACGAGCTGGCGGTGTGGTGCGAGGGCTGATGCCCGCGGCGTACGCGCGCCGGCGCAGTCCCTAGCCCGGATCCCGCGCGTAATGCCCGAGGAACATGTCCGCCGCCGACGCGGCGACCTGGGCCTGCTGCGCCGCGCTGAGCGGCGGCTGGCCCATGCTCACCTGCGGCCAGAACGCCAGGCCCTTGATCAGTGCCTGCAGTTGCTGCGCGGCGAACTCCGGCTGCATGGGCTTGAGCCGGCCATCGGCCAGCGCCGCGCGCAGCCACACCAGGGTGCCCTCCTCCTTGCTGCCCAGGCGCGCGACCAGATCGCGCGCACGCTCGGGCGCGCGCATGCCCTCGACCATCGCCATCCGCGACAGGTCGACGAAGGCGGGATCGTCGAACAGCCGCAGCTTCTGCTCCAGCAACTGCAGCAGTTGCGCGCGCAGCGGCTGGTGCGGGGCGTAAGGCACGCCGACCGTGTCCAGACTGCGCTGCCATAGCTGCAACAAGATCTCGTCGAACAGCGCGTCCTTGCTGGGGAAATGGTTGTACACGGTGCGCTTGGACACGCCGGCGCTGGCCGCGATGCGGTCCATGCTGGTGGCCTCGAAGCCATGGCCACGGAACTCCGCGATCGCCGCCTCCAGGATCGCCTGGCGCTTGCGCTCGGTCAGCCGTGCCGGAGCGGGCGTGGAGAGAGAAGCCATGAGGCAATGTTACACCGCCCGGTTTACTTTCACGAAAAGGAAACTACACTGTGCAGTGTAATTATCACGCCAGATCGCCCTCCAAGGATTGCCGCAATGTCTGCGTCCGCTTCCCCGCTGTTCCGTATTCCGCCCTCGCATCTGGCGTCGCCGCAGTACCGCCAGGGCCGCTTCCGCAACGCCACGCCCGGCACCAGCGGCGCGCCAGGCCTGGCCGGGACGCTGCGGATCCTGTGGCATCTGCTGACCCGCAAGTCGCCCGAGGCGGTGCCCGCGCAGCCGCTGCCGGTGCTGCCGCTGACCGCCGAACAGCTGTTGGCGGCACCCGACCGCAGCCTGTACCGGCTCGGCCATTCCACCGTGCTGCTCAAGCTGCGCGACCGCGTGTGGCTGACCGACCCGGTGTTTTCCGAACGCGTCTCGCCGTTTCCGTTCGCCGGCCCGCGGCGCTTCCACGCACCGCCGATCGCGCTGGACGCGCTGCCGCCGATCGCCGGGGTGATCCTCTCGCACGATCACTACGATCACCTGGACCGCGCCAGCATCCGCCGCCTGGCCGAGCGCGTCGGGACGTTCGTGACCCCGCTGGGGGTGGGCGACCTGCTGCTGCGCTGGGGCGTGGCCGCGGACAAGATCCGGCAACTGGACTGGTGGCAATCGACCACGGTGGACGGCGTGACGCTGACCGCCACCCCGGCGCAGCACTTCTCCGGCCGCGGCATGTTCGACCGCGGGCGCCGGCTGTGGTGCTCGTGGGTGATCGAGGAACCGGCGCTGAAGCTGTTCTTCAGCGGCGACGGCGGCTACTCCGACGGCTTCAAGGCGATCGGCGAGCGGCTCGGTCCCTTCGATGTGAGCCTGATCGAGAACGGCGCCTACGACGTGGACTGGCCACACGTGCACATGCAGCCGGAACAGACCCTGCAGGCGCATCTGGACATCGGCGGCCGCACGCTGCTGCCGATCCACAACGGCACCTTCGACCTGGCCATGCATGCCTGGCACGAACCCTTCGAACGCCTCGCGGTGCTGGCCGATGCCGCCGGCGTGGCGCTGGCCACACCGCGGATGGGCGAGCGCGTCGACCTGACCCAGCCGGCAGCCGGCGCGCGCTGGTGGCGCGCACTGGCGCAGGCGGTGGCGCCGTGAGCCGCTGGACCCTGGCCGACCTGCCGTCGCAGCGCGGCAAGATCGCCATCGTCACCGGCGCCAGTCCTGGCGGCCTCGGCTACGAGACCGTGCTGGCGCTGGCCGGCGCGGGCGCCAGCGTGGTGCTGGCCGCCCGCAACCCGGCCAAGGCCGAGACCGCGCGGCAGGCGGTGCTGGCCGCGCATCCGGCGGCCGAGGTGCGCGTGGAAGCCCTGGACCTGGCGCAGTTGGCCTCGGTGACCGCCTTCGCCGAGCGCATCGCGGCGCGCTACCCGCGACTGGATTTGCTGATCAACAACGCCGGGGTGATGGCGCCGCCGCAGCGGCAGACCACCGCCGATGGCCTGGAGCTGCAGTTCGGCAGCAACTACCTCGGCCATTTCGCGCTGACCGCGCGGCTGCTGCCGCTGTTGCGCGCCGCGCCGGAAGCACGCGTGGTGAACCTGTCGAGCCTGGCGCATCGCCAAGGCCGCATCGACTTCGACGACCTGCAGTGCGAACACCCCTATCGGCCGTGGAAGGCCTATGGGCAGTCTAAGCTGGCGATGCTGATGTTTTCGCTGGAACTGCAGCGGCGCAGCGACGCGCAGGGCTGGGGCGTACGTGCGATCGCCGCGCATCCCGGCATCGCCCAGACCGCGCTGGTCGCCAATGGCCCGGCGGTCGACGGACGCCGCACCGCGATCGGCGCGGCGACCACGTGGCTGGGTCCCTGGATCAGCCATTCCGCCGCCGCCGGCGCCCTGCCCACGCTCTACGCCGCCACCTCGCCACACGCCGAGCGCGGTGGGTACTACGGGCCGGACGGCCTGTTCGAGCTGAAAGGCGACCCGGCGCCGGCCAGGATCGCCCGGCAGGCACGCGATCCGCAGGTGGCCGCGCGGTTATGGGAGGTGGCGTGCACGCTGGCGGGCGTGACGTTCTGACTGCACCGCGGCAGCAGCAGGGTGCCTTCGTAGGAGCGGCTT
>JBEVKG010000369.1:0-6900 GCA_040509765.1 Xanthomonas sp. | reverse complement strand
TACCAGCGCCTGCGCGATGCGTCGATCGCCGTGCTGCGCAAGATCGGCGTGGACACCGGCGGCTCCAACGTGCAGTTCGGCATCAACGCGCAGACCGGCCGCGTGGTGGTGATCGAGATGAACCCGCGCGTGTCGCGCTCCTCGGCGCTGGCCTCCAAGGCCACCGGCTTCCCGATCGCCAAGGTCGCGGCCAAGCTGGCGGTCGGCTACACCCTGGACGAACTGAAGAACGAGATCACCGGCGGGCTGACCCCGGCCTCGTTCGAGCCGTCGATCGACTACGTGGTCACCAAGATCCCGCGCTTCGCGTTCGAGAAGTTCCCGCAGGCCGACGCGCGCCTGACCACGCAGATGAAGTCGGTGGGCGAGGTGATGGCGATGGGCCGCACCTTCTCCGAATCGCTGCAGAAGGCACTGCGTGGCCTGGAGACCGGCAAGATCGGCCTCGACCCGACCGGCCTGAACCTGGCCAGCGAAGACGATCTGGCCACGCTCAAGCGCGAGCTGAAGGCGCCGGGTCCCGAGCGGCTGTTCTACGTCGCCGACGCGTTCCGCGCCGGCATGAGCGTGGAGCAGGTGCATGGGCTGTCGTTCATCGATCCCTGGTTCCTGGACCAGATCGAGGACCTGATGGCGCAGGAAGCGCAGCTGGCCGCCGACGGCCTGGGCGCGCTGGACGCGGCACGCCTGCGCACGCTCAAGCGCGCCGGTTTCTCCGATGCGCGCCTGGCCGAGCTGTGCGGCACCAACGAGGCCGCGGTGCGCGCGCTGCGCCGCGCGCACAAGGTGCGCCCGGTGTACAAGCGGGTGGACTCGTGCGCGGCGGAGTTCGCCACCAGCACCGCCTACCTGTATTCGACCTACGAGGAAGAATGCGAGGCCGCACCGAGCGACCGCGACAAGATCATGATCCTCGGCGGCGGTCCCAACCGCATCGGCCAGGGCATCGAGTTCGACTACTGCTGCGTGCACGCGGCGCTGGCGCTGCGCGAGGACGGCTACGAGACCATCATGGTCAACTGCAATCCGGAGACCGTGTCCACCGACTACGACACCTCCGATCGCCTGTACTTCGAACCGCTGACCCTGGAAGACGTGCTGGAGATCGTCGAGCTGGAGCAGCCCAAGGGCGTGATCGTGCAGTACGGCGGGCAGACCCCGCTGAAGCTGGCGCGCGCGCTGGAAGCCAACGGCGTGCCGGTGATCGGCACCTCGCCGGACTCGATCGACCTGGCCGAGGACCGCGAGCGCTTCCAGCAGCTGGTCGACAAGCTCGGCCTGAAGCAGCCGCCGAACCGCATCGCCCGCAACCCCGACGAGGCGCTGGTGCTGGCGCGCGAGATCGGCTATCCGCTGGTGGTGCGCCCGAGCTATGTGCTCGGCGGCCGCGCGATGGAAATCGTCTACGGCGAATCCGACCTGGCGCGCTACGTGCGCGACGCGGTCAAGGTCTCCAACGATTCGCCGGTGCTGCTGGACCGCTTCCTCGACAACGCGGTGGAAGTGGACGTGGACATCATCGCCGACCACAGCGGGCAGGTGCTGATCGGCGGCGTCATGGAGCACATCGAGGAAGCCGGCGTGCACTCGGGCGATTCGTCCTGCTCGCTGCCGCCGTACTCGCTGTCGCCGGCCACGCAGGCCGAACTGCGCCGCCAGGTGGTCGAACTGGCCAAGGCGCTGAACGTGGTCGGGCTGATGAATACCCAGTTCGCAGTGCAGGTGAACGATGCCGGCGACGACATCGTCTACCTGCTGGAAGTGAACCCGCGCGCCTCGCGCACGGTGCCGTTCGTGTCCAAGGCGATCGGCGTGCCGCTGGCCAAGATCGCCGCGCGCTGCATGGCCGGCAAGACCCTGGCCGAGCAGGGCGCGCTGAAGGAAATCGTGCCCGACTACTACTCGGTGAAGGAGGCGATCTTCCCGTTCGCCAAGTTCCAAGGCGTCGATCCGATCCTCGGCCCGGAGATGCGTTCCACCGGTGAGGTGATGGGCGTGGGGCGCAGCTTCGGCGCGGCGTTCGCGCGTGCGCAGGAAGCCGGTGGTATCAAGGCGCCGCCGCTGGGCAAGGCGTTCGTGTCGGTGCGCGATCCGGACAAGCAGCGCGTGCTGCCGGTGGCGCAGGCGCTGGTCGAGCGCGGCTACACCCTGGTCGCCACCCGCGGCACCTGCGCCTGGCTGCAGCAGCACGGCCTGCAGTGCGAGCAGGTCAACAAGGTCGCCGAAGGCCGCCCGCACATCGTCGATCTGATCAAGAACGGCGAAATCGTGTATATCGTCAACACCACCGAGGGCCGGGCGGCGATCTCCGACTCGTTCTCGATCCGCCGCGAAGCCCTGCAGCATCGCGTCACCTATTCGACCACGGTCGCCGGCGCGCGTGCGCTGGTGCATTCACTGGAATTCCGCGGCACCGGTCCGGTCTGGGCGCTGCAGGAACTGCACAAGGAGCTGGAAGCGTGAGAGCCCCGATCACCATGCAAGGCGCGCAGCGGTTGCGCGAGGAGCTGGATCACCTGAAGTCGGTCAAGCGTCCCGAGGTCATCACTGCGATCGCCGAGGCGCGTGCGCATGGCGATCTCAAGGAAAACGCCGAGTACCACGCCGCGCGCGAGCAGCAGGGCTTCATCGAAGGCCGCATCAAGCAGTTGGAGAGCGAGCTGTCGCACGCCGAGGTCATCGACGTCAGCAAACTGGCGGTCGGCAGCAAGGTGGTGTTCGGCGCCACCGTGACCCTGGCCGACGTCGAGACCGACGAAGAGAAGCGTTACCAGTTGGTCGGCGACCTGGAAGCGGACATCAAGCTGGGCCTGATCGCGATCTCCTCGCCGCTGGCGCGCGCGCTGATCGGCAAGATGGAAGGCGACAGCGTCAGCATCGATGCCCCGGCCGGGCGCCGCGAGTACGAGATCGTCAGCGTCGCCTACGTCGGCTGATCCGATGGCGGTCGCCACCTTGCTGTTGCCGGAGCGGGTACGCCTGGCCGGTGCCGTGCTGGCCGGCGAGGTGGCGCGCGCGTTCGGTCGTGCCGACCGCGTGCAGGCCGCGCCGGGCGGCGAGGCGCAGTTGCGCCGCCATTTCGTGCTGGCGGACGAATCGCTGCCGGCCGCGGCACTGACCCGGCAACTGGACGCCGGCGATGCCGGCGACGGCCTGTGGCTGCGCGCCGATCCTGCCTACGTGGTGCCGGACATGCAGGGCGCGCGGCTGATGGCGCACGGCGACATGCTGCCGCTCGATGCGGTAGACCTGGACGCGTTGCTGCCCGCGGTGCAGGGTCTGTTCGCCGAGAGCGGGCTGACCCTGGATGCGCCCGATCCGACCCGCTGGTACCTGCGCCTGCCGGCCGACAGCGTGCTGCCGGTGTTCGCGGCGCCGGCGCAGGTGCTCGGCGCGGACCTGTTCGATCATCTGCCGCAGGGCGAGGACGCGCGCCGCTGGCGTGCATTGCTGACCGAGGCGCAGATCGTGCTGCATCAGCATCCGTGGAACCGCGAGCGGGTGGCCCGCGGCCAGCCGGCGATCAATTCGCTGTGGTTCTGGGGCGGCGGCCGCCTGCCGGCCACGGTCGGCACCGCGCATGCGCAGGTGCGCAGCCGCGATCCGCTGCTGCGTGCGCTGGCCCAGGCCGCCGGCATCGGCGTCGCCGAGGCGCAGGCGCCGCGGGTCGATGCGCTGGTCGACCTGCGCCAGTTGCGCGCGCCCGAACAGTTCGTCGACGAAGTGGTGCAGCCGCTGCTGCAGGCGCTGCGCGATGGCGAATTGCAGCAACTGCAATTGGACTTCGAGGACGGCACCTGTTTCCGCATCGCCCCCGCGCAACGCTGGCGCCTCTGGCGGCGGCCGCTGTCGCGCCTGGACGCATGAGTTCGATTGCGCGCATCGTGCGGCGGCCCGCGGCGGCCGCGGCCGGCCCGTGGCACGAGGCCACCTTGCCGCTGTTGCAGCGCATCTATGCCGCGCGTGGCGCGCACGACAGCGGCTTGGCGCAGCCTAAGCTGGCGCAGCTGCTGCCGCCGGATGCGCTGAGCGGCATCGACGCCGCAGTGGCGTTGCTGGCCGAGGCGATCGCGGCGGGCAGGCGCATCCTGGTGGTCGGCGATTTCGATTGCGACGGCGCCACCGCCTGCGCGGTGGCGGTGCGCGGGCTGCGCCTGCTCGGCGCCGCGCAGGTGCTGCACGCGGTGCCCAACCGCATGGTCCATGGCTACGGGCTGTCGCCGGCGCTGGTGGCGGAGCTGGCGCCGTTGCAGCCGGACCTGCTGGTCACGGTGGATCACGGCATCGCCTGCCATGCCGGCGTCGCGGCGGCCAAGGCGCTGGGTTGGCAGGTGCTGGTCACCGACCACCACCTGCCGGGTCCGACCTTGCCGCCGGCCGATGTCATCGTCGATCCGAACCTGGCCGGCGACGCGTTTCCGAGCAAGATGCTGGCTGGCGTCGGGGTGATCTTCTACGTGCTGCTGGCACTGCGCCGGCACCTGCGCGCGCGCGGCGCATTCGCGGCGGCGCCGCCGGACCTGGGCGTGCTGCTGGATCTGGTCGCGGTCGGTACCGTCGCCGATCTGGTGCCGCTGGATCCGAACAACCGTGCGCTGGTCTCGGCCGGCCTGCGCCGGCTGCAACGGGGGGAGGGCTGCATCGGCCTGCGCGCCTTGATCCACGCCAGCGGCCGCGACCCGGCGCGGCTCAGCGCCAGCGACATCGGCTTCGCCCTGGCGCCGCGGCTCAACGCCGCCGGCCGCCTCGAGGACATGGCCCTGGGCATCGAGCTGCTGCTGTGCGAGGACCCGCAGCAGGCGCGCGCGATCGCCGCGACGCTGGAGGAGATCAACGCCGAGCGCCGTGCGGTGCAGCAGCAGATGACCGACGAGGCCGAGGCGGTGGTGGCGCAGGCGCTGCTGGCCGCACCCGAGCAGCCGCCGGTGGCGGTCTGCCTGTTCGATGCGCAGTGGCATCCCGGCGTGATCGGCCTGGTCGCCTCGAAGATGAAGGACCGCCTGCACCGGCCAGTGATCGCCTTCGCGCCGGCCGAGCCTGGCAGTACGCAGTTGCGCGGCTCGGCGCGTTCGATTCCCGGTTTCCATATCCGCGACGCGATGGCGGCGGTGGAGGCGCAGCGGCCAGGCCTGATGGAGAAGTTCGGCGGCCATGCCATGGCCGCGGGCCTGAGCCTGCGCCAGGACGCGTTGGCCGAGTTCGAACAGGTGTTCCGCGCGCATGCGCTGGTCAGCCTGGACGCGGAACTGCTGCAGGCCGAACTGCTCAGCGACGGCGCGCTGGACCCGCACGAGCTCGACCACCGCCATGCCGAGGCGTTGCGCCAGGGCGGACCATGGGGGCAGGGCTTTCCCGAACCGCTGTTCGATGGCGAATTCGAGGTGCTGCAGTGGCGCGTGCTCAAGGAACGCCACCTCAAGCTCAGCCTGCGCTGCCCCGGCCGCGCCGAGCCCTTGAGCGCGATCCACTTCAACGGCTGGCACGGCCGCGAACCAGGCCGCCATGTGCACATCGCCTATCGCCTGGTCGCCGACGACTACCGCGGCGGCAATGCGGTGCAACTGGTGGTGGAGCACTGCCTGCCGCTGGCTGGCTGAGCAACTGGCGGTCTGCCGGCGCATGTGGCGTCGCCACGCGCCGTACCCTCACCCAAACCCCTCTCCCGGTGGGAGAGGGGCGAGTGCTGTTCCTTCTCCCATCGGGAGAAGGTGGTCCGCAGGACCGGATGAGGGTCGGGCGCAGCCTCGCGTCGCCTGAGGTCTGGACGCACACACCCAACCCCGTTGCACCACGGCGGACGTTCAAGCCATACCGTCCCATCAAGGAGTGATCCATGCCGTCCATCGTGCGCAGAGGCGTGTGCGTGTTGTTGCTTTCGCTGTCGGCGCTCGCCGCGGTGCCGGTCGGGGCGCGGTCCGCGCCGCAGCGGGAACTGCTGGCGCCGTTGCTGCGCACCGACGCCAGCGAGCGTCCGGTCGAACTACGCTCGGCGACGGTGCGAGCGCATGCCGCTGCCGGCCTGGCCGAGACCACGGTGGAGCTGGAATTCTTCAACCCCAACGCCCGCGTCCTGGAAGGGCAACTGGCGTTCCCGCTGCGCGAAGGACAGCAACTCAGCGGTTTCGCCCTGGACGTCGACGGACAGATGCGCGACGCGGTGCCGGTGCCCAAGGCGCGCGGGCGCCAGGTGTTCGAGGCGGTCGAGCGGCGTGGCGTGGACCCTGGCCTGCTCGAGCAGACTGCCGGCAACCAGTTCCGGCTGCGCGTCTACCCGCTGCCGGCGCACGGCAGCCGCCATGTGCGCCTGGTCTATCGCGAATCGCTGCCGCGCACCTCAACCGGCTGGCAATGGCGGTTGCCGCTGGCGTATGCGGCCAGCGCGCGCGCGCTGCAGGTGCAACTGAGCACACAGGCCGCACCGACCGAGCGCGCGGCGCTTGCGCCGGGCATGCGCCTGCTGCCGACGGCGGATGGCGGCTATGCCGCGACCTGGTCCGGGACCCCGGCGCAGTTGCCGCCGGAGTTGGCGCTATCGCTGCGCGCGAGCGCGGCGCCGCGTGTGGCGACCGGCAGCCACGATGGCCAGCGCTACTTCCAGGCACTGGTGCCGATCGCCGACCTGCATGGCCCACGCCCGCTGCCACAGCGCATCGGCCTGCTGTGGGATGCGTCCGGTTCGGCGCGGCAGCGCGATCTACCCGCCGAGCTGGCCTTGCTGCAGCGCTATTTCGCCGCGGTCGGCACCGCCCAGGTCGATCTGATCGTGCTGCGCGACCGTGCCGCGGCGCCGCGCAGGTTTCAGGTGCGCAACGGCGACTGGAGCGCCTTGAAAACGGCGCTGCAGGCCGAGCAGCCTGACGGCGCCAGTGCGCTGGGCGCCTGGCGACCGGTAGCGCAGGT
>JBEVKG010000368.1:0-4239 GCA_040509765.1 Xanthomonas sp. | reverse complement strand
GCGCGGCCGTCGGCGTCGAGCAGCGCACCGTCGGCGGCGCTGCCCACGCCGATGCCGTGCGGCCCCGGCTGCGCATGGCCGCAGCCGAGCAACTGGTGCAGCAGCGGATTGCGCATGGTCTGCGCGCGCAGTTCGACGCCGGTGGCATTGATCACGCAGTGCGCATCGAGCTGCAGCGGCACGCCGTCGGCGCCCATGCCGTTGACCTGCACGCAGGCGCCGACCGGGAACACCGTGTCCAGCCGCGCGCGATGCAGGCGCAACTGGCCGACCCGGCGCATCGCCTGCAGCTGCGCGAACACCGGCGCGGCGATGCGGTGCCGGTGCACGTCCCAGTAGCGCACCACATGACGCAGGAAGCGGCGCTGCTCGACGACCGACAGCGACTGCCACAGCGCCTGGCTCAGCGGCCGCACCCGGTCCATCACGCTCTGCCAGGGCTGGCCCTGCGCCTGCGCCGCGGCGGCGTGGCGGCGCAGCGCGCGCATGCGCTGGCGCAGCGGCATCGTCAGCAGCGCCTGCGCATCGAAGTCGGCCGGCGCGCCATGCGCGGCGTGCGGCAACGGCAGCAAGGCATGCCGCGAGACCACGTGCACCGGTCCGCGGTGCGCGTTGGCCAGCAGGGTCAGCACGCTGTCGGCCATGCTCAGCCCGGAGCCGACGATGCACACCGTGGCCTCGCGCGGAATCGCCTGCAACTGTGCGTAGTCCCAGGCCTCCACCCGCGCCGGCGCATCGAGACCGGGGGCGCCGCGCGCCGGCAGCGGGCGCAGGCTGTTGCCCAGCGCCAGCACGGTGGCACCGGCATGCAGCTGGCCGCCGTCGTGCAGGTGCAGGATCTGTCCGCCCGCCGGCTGCGGGTGCAAGGCCAGCACCCGCGCCTGCCGCCATTGCAGGCGCGCCGGCCCGGCGGCCTGCGCCTGCAGCAGGCGCGCCCGCAGGTAGGCGGCGTAATGGCGGCGCTGCACGTAGGCCTCGGCCAGCGCCGCGCGCGCCAGCTGAGGATACAGCGCCTGCTGCTGCAGCCAGTCGAGGAAATCGTCGGGCGCCTCGGCGAAGGCGCTCATGCGCCCGGCGGTCACGTTCAACAGGTGCTCGGCGCAGGGCGTCGCATAGGCCACGCCCTGCGCCAGCGCCGGCTGCGACTCGATCAGTTGCACGCGCAGCGCGGTGCCGGCCTGGCGCAGCAACTGCAACGCGACCAGCACGCCGGCCGCGCCGCCGCCGACGATGGCGATGTCGCAGTCGGCGTCGGCCGGTTCGCTGGGGGCACGCTCACTCATGCCGCGATTGTAAGGGAAGCCCCCACCGGCCCGGCCCGCGGCTGAGAACCGTCGCGCATGTACCGGCTCCGATCGCGCATGAGCGCGTCATGCGCCTGTCATCGGCGTGCGTCACATCAGCGCATCGGCCAGGCGCGCGATGCCTTCGCGGCTGCGCCGCCAGGCCGGCCGTTTGCGCCAGTCCTGCAGCGTCAGCACCCGCGCATCGGCCAGGTAGTCGGCCTCCACCGCGCGCAGCCGCTGCACCACCGCGGCGCTGTAGCACAGCATGCCGACCTCGGCGTTCAACGCGAACGAGCGGATGTCCAGGTTGATCGACCCGACCAGGGCGATGCCTTCGTCCACGCTCAGGTGCTTGGCGTGCAGGAAGCACGGCCGGTACAGCGCGATCTTGACCCCGCTGCGCAGCAGTTCGTCGTAGTAGGCCTCCTGCGCCCAGGCGGTGAGCCGCTGGTTGTTGCTCTCGGACACGATCAATTGCACGTCCACCCCGGACAGCGCAGCGATGCGCAGCGCGCTGAGCGTGGCCTCGTCCGGCACGAAGTACGGGGTGACCATGACGATGCGCCGGCGCGCCAGATGGATCAGCGCGTTGACCGTGTCGCGCGCGTTCTCGAACGGGTACGCCGGCCCGCTGGGCAGCAACTGCGTGGCGACGCCGCCGCCATGGATGGAGGCGGGGGCGACCACGCTCAGGCGTTGCCCGGTCTCGATGAACCAGTCGCTGGCGAACACCGCTTCCAGGTGCGCCACCACCGGCCCCTGCACCCGCGCCACCAGCTCGCGGTTGGGATGGCCGGGCACGAACTGCGGCTCGGCCAGGTTCTGCGAGCCGATGTAGCCGACGCGGTTGTCGATCACCGCGATCTTGCGATGGTTGCGCAGGTCCATGCGGCCGCTGCGGCGCCAGCGCAGGCCGCCCGGCAGCAGCGCCTGCACCTCGACCCCGGCCGCGTGCAGGCGTTTGCGGTAGCGGCGCAGGCCACGGCGGCCGCCGCGCGCATCCAGCAGCAGGCGGCAATGCACGCCGCGCGCGGCGGCGCGCAGCAGCGCGGCACTCACCGCATCGCCGACCGCGTCGTCGAACATCAGGTAGTACAGCAGGTGCACGCGCTCGACCGCCGCATCGATGTCGTCGATCAACGCCTGCAGCGAAGCCGCGTAACGGTCGAGCAGCTCCACGCTGTTGCCGTGGATCGGCATGAAGTCGCCCTGGCGCTCGACCAGCGGCACCACCTCGGCGACCACGGTGTCGGCCGGCGGCGCCCAGCGCAGCGCGGTCAACGGCACCTGCTGCTCGCGAATCACCTGCGAGGCCAGCGCCTGGCGGCGAATGCGCTCGCGCGACAGCCAGGGATGGCCGAGCAACAGGTACAGCGGCAACCCCAGCAGCGGCACGAAACCGACCAGCAGCAGCCAGCTGCGCGCCGCACCCGGCGTGGTGCGGGTGGGGATCCACAACAACGCCACCAGCCGGATCAACCAGTCCAGCGCCAGCAGCCACGTGCCTTCCAACCAGACCGGCAGCATCGCGATCCTCGCAACCCAGGTCGCCCGATTCTGCGGACTGCGCCGGCAAACGCAACCATGGCCGCATCGGCGGCACGCTTTTCCAGCCCCCAGACGCACGAAACCCGCCTTGCGGCGGGTTCCGTGTCCAGCGTGAGCAGCGATCCGAGGATCAGCCGATCACTTGATCTTGCCTTCCTTGTACAGGACGTGCTTGCGCACGACCGGATCGTACTTGAGGAATTCCATCTTCCCCGGGGTGTTCTTCTGGTTCTAGTCCGTGGTGTAGAAGTGTCCAGTACCGGCCGAGGAAATCATACGGACCTTATCGCGCTTGCCTGCCATGATGCTCTACTCCTCAGACCTTTTCGCCGCGCGCACGCAGCTCAGCCAGAACGCTGTCGATGCCGTTCTTGTCGATGGTGCGCAGCGCGTGCGCGGAAACCTTCAGCTTGACCCAACGGTTCTCGCTGGCGACCCAGAAGCGGCGCTCGTGCAGGTTGGGCAGGAAGCGACGACGGGTTCTGTTGTTGGCGTGGGAGACGTTGTTACCCGTCTGCACACGCTTGCCGGACACTTGGCATACGCGGGACATTGCGCACCTCGATAGTAGTTTGAGTCGCCCATAGCCTGGGAGACGGCGGCCCCGGCAGCCCTGCGGCCACCACGCGACGTGGGAAATCAAGCGGTTACGCTGGAAAAGGCCGGCCGGAGATCGCGCATCCGGCCGCCGGCCCCGACCTCGTCGGGCACAGCGAGCCGCGCATTATGCCCACGATCAAGGGCTTGTGCAAGTTGTCCACAGGACCATGCCCGGCGCGTGAGTGCGGGTCGATGTACCGGCGGGCGTTGCTATTGTATCCGGCGGAATCCGCTTGCTAGCCTGCGCCGGTCATGCGCCGCTTCTTCCGTCCACTGCGTACCTCCCTGCTGATGCTGCTGCTGGCGGCATTGGTGGTCGTGCCGGTGGCCGATGCGCTGGCCTGCGCGCTGGAGCCGGAATCGGCCGACGCCGTGCACACGCCCGCCGCGGCGCATGCCGATGGCGAGGACAGCGACGGCAAGCATGCCGGCGCCTGCAGCCACAACCATTGCCACCACTCGAACCTGAGCCTGCCGGCGAGCGCCCTCGCCGTGTTCGGCGCGCCGCGACCGGCGCGCTGGGTGCAGGCCGTCGACGCCACACCCGCGGGCGTCGCCCAGGACGGATTGAAGCGCCCTCCCAGGGCGTGAGGTGAGCGTGTCCCGCAATCGCGGGGTTCCGTTTCCCCCATCTCTGGAATTTCTTCATGTCGACTCCGACACGTCGGCCGCCGCGCGCGGCCGGGCGGGTCGTCGCCGTGCTGCTGGGCCTGGCCCCGGCCGCGCTGGCGATGGCGCAGACCGCCCCGTCCTACGACACCTTGCTGCAACGCCTGGAGCAACTGCCCGGCGCCCGCGCCGGCGC
>JBEVKG010000367.1:0-14510 GCA_040509765.1 Xanthomonas sp. | reverse complement strand
CCCCCGGGAGAGGGGTTGGGGTGAGGGTACGGGGCGGCGCGCGATGTCTACCACTCGCGCGGGGCGATCAGCTCTTCGACGTCGGCGTCGGCGAAGCCGTAGGCCTTGGCGATATGCAGGAAATCCACGCCGATGTTCTCGCTCGCGGCGGTCTCGATCTCGCTGTCGTGGGCCTCGAACTCCAGCGCCAGCCTGTTGAACTCCTCGGTGGCGGCATGGGTCAGCCGGTACAGCGCCGGCAGGTCCGCCGGTTCCTGCGCCTCGATCGCCTCGCACAACCGCAGCAGGATCTTCTGCCCCTTGCCGACCAGCGACGGGGGAAAGTAGTCGTCGTCCAGCATCTCCTGCAGGAACGGATAGTGGGCGGTCTGCTCGTTGCGGAGGGTCGTAGTGGGCATGGTCCGGTGGTCTCCGCCCGCGGGGGGCGCGGGCATCGGCGCATAGCATCGCGTATCCGGGCGCCGCGGAAAACGCCCCCCGTCGCCGTCCGGTTCAGGCCTCGCCTTCCGGCTCCAGCGCCTTCACCAGCACCGCGGCCTGGGTCCGGCTGTGGCATTCGAGCTTCTTCAGGATCGCGGTCACGTGGACCTTGACGGTGTTCTCGGCCAGGCCCAGCTCGTAGGCGATCTGCTTGTTGAGCAGGCCGTCGGCCAGGCACAGCAGCACCCGGAACTGCTGCGGGGTCAGTTGCGCCAGGCGCGCCGCCAGCTGCGCGTCGGCCTCCGAACGCGCCGCGGTCAGCGGTGGGAACCAGGTGCCGCCGTCGAGCACCGCCGCCACCGCGATGCCGATGGTCTCGGCCGGCGAGGACTTGGGGATGAAGCCGGCCGCACCGAACTGCTGCGCGCGGCGGATCACCCGCGGATGGTCGTTGGAGGAGATCACCACCACCGGCACGTCCGGGCGCTCGCCGCGCACGTGCAGCAGGGCCGAGAAGCCGCGCGCGCCGGGCATGGCCAGGTCCAGCAGGATCAGGTCGGCATCGGCCTGCGCGGCCAGTGCGGCGTCCAGGGTGGCGGCGCTGGCCGCCTCCACCACCAGCGCGCGCGGCAAGGCCTGGCGCAGCGCGTGCAGCACGGCGGCGCGGAACAGCGGGTGGTCGTCGGCGACCAGGATCGTCGGGGCATCCATGGGCGTGAAGGCGGCTGGCACGACGCCGCGAGGCATCGTCGGGTGGGCGCGGACGGCGCGCAGGACCCGCAGTGTACGTGCGCGGCAGCGGGATGCCGAGCATCCCCACCCCGATCCGGCGACGGCGCGGCCGCTGGCCGCCCGCGATCGGCACCGCGGATGCATGCCGCGGCACGTCCACGCCGCACGTCGCAGGACGCGCTGCGCGGCGCCGCCCGCCGCGCATTCAAGCCCGGACCCACCACGGCCGATACCACGGCGTGACCGTCTCGTTCTCCAACCTGCTGGGCCGCCTGCCGCTGGCCGCGTCCTGCCTCATCCTGTGCCTGGCGCTGGCGCCGGCCGCGTCCGCGGCCGCGACGGCCAACGACGACGAGCTGCCCAGCAGCCTGGAGCACTTCGGCCTGGACGAAGGCTTGTCGCAACTGTCGATCAACGCCCTGCAGAGCGACGACCAGGGCTTCCTGTGGGTGGGCACGCAGGAGGGCCTGAACCGCTTCGACGGGCATCTGTTCCGCGCCTACCGGCGCGAACTCGGCAGCGTCAGCCGGCAGAGCCTGCTCAGCAGCAGCATCGACAGCATCGGCTTCGAGCCGCGCGGTACCCGGCTGTGGCTGGGGACCAACGATGCCGGACTGGAAGTGATCGAACTGGCGACCTGGCAACACCACCGCCTCGGCACGAAGCAGGGCCTGTCGCACAACCGCATCACCCAGATCCTGATCGATCCGCAGGGGGGCGCGTGGCTGGGTACCGAACGCGGCGTGGACCGGGTCGAGGCCGACCTGCGGCAGGCGCGGCCGCTGGGTGGCGATGCGCCGGTGGTGGGCCTGATCTGGATGCCGGACGGCAAACAGCCGGTGGCGCTGGACCGGCAATGCCGGCTGTGGCGGCTCGGCCGCGGCGCGCGCGAGGAACTGCCGGCACCGCGCGGCATCGACGAATGCGTGGGGCTGCAGTCCGGACCCGAAGGGCTGTGGCTGGCCTCCGCGCGCGACGGGCTGTTCCAGCTCGATGCGCGCGGCGCGGTCCTGGCGCACTGGACGCCGGCGCAGTTGTTCACCGGCGGCAGCGACCTCAGCGCGCTGATCCGGCTGCACGATGGCCGCGTGCTGGTCGGCACCACCAACGCCACGGTGACGCAACTGGACAGCGTGCGCCATGCGCCGCAGCGGCTGAGCTTCGACCTACCGCCGAACAGCGCCATCATCCGCTTCTACCAGGCGCCCGACGGCACCTGGTGGATCGGCACCTACACCGCCGGGCTGTACCGGGTGCGGCCGTTGTCGGCGGTGATCCGCAACGACGAGGAGCGCGTCAGCGGTACCCACGACTGGCCCAGCAGCAGCGTGCGCAGCATCTGGCGCGACGGCGAGCGCATGCTGATCGGCACCGATCAGGGCCTGCTGCTGCGCGAGCGCAGCCGCGCCGCCTGGCACGTGGTGCCGGGGCTGGCCAGCCAGGCGATCCGCAGCATCGCCGCCGACCGCGACGGCTGGTGGCTGGGTACGCGCCAGGGGCTGTGGCACCTGGACCGTGGCGGCGCGCTGCGGCGCCTGGACGGGCTGGCCGACGAACACATCAACGATCTGCTGCTGGAGGGCGACACGCTGTGGGTCGCCACCCGCCGCGGCCTGACCCGCGTGGTCGACGGACGCGTGCGCAACGATCCGCGCTGGGCGCCGTTGAATGGGCACACCCTGACCCGGCTCTACCGCGACGGCGAAGACACGCTGTGGATCGGCTGCAACGACTGCGGCCTGTGGCGCATGCGCCGCGGCCGTCCCGCCGAGCCGTATCGCCCGCGCGGCACCCCCCTGTACGCCTCGGTGTGGTCGCTGTACGAACGCGACGGCGTGCTGTGGGTCGGCACCTTCTCCGGCGGGCTGTACCGGATCGACCTCAAGCGCGACGTGGCGCTGCGCTACAGCGACCGCGAGGGACTCAGCAGCAACGTGATCTACACCATCCTGCCGGATCCGCAGGGGCGGCTGTGGCTGAGCACCAACAATGGCTTGAGCGTGCTCGATCCGCGCACCCGCATCGTGCAGAGCCTGGGCCGCCGCGACGGCCTGCAGAACCAGGAATACAACAGCGGCCGCGGCTACCGCGACGCGCACGGGCTGCTGTATTTCGGCGGCACCCAGGGCGTGGACGTGATCGACCCCACGCGCCTGCCGCTGCGCAGCCCGCAGGCGCGCGCGGTGCTCACCGACCTGCGCATCCTCAATGCCGGCGAGGACCGCAACGGCAACGAGAACCAGGCCCAGAGCGACGTGGTCTACGCGCAGGACATCGCCCTGGACCATCGCGACAACGTATTCACCATCGGCATGACCGCGATTGACTTCGCCGCCCCCGGCACCGCGCGCCTGCGCTACCACGTCGACGGGCTGCAGAAGGGCTGGGTGTACCCGCAGACCGCGCACAGCGAGTTCTCGGTCAGCCACCTGCCGCCGGACCGCTACACGCTGGTGGTGGAAGCGGCCGGCCGCGATGGCCAGTTCGGCGCCGCGCGGCGGCTGCAGATCGAGGTGTTGCCGCCGCCGTGGCGGCATCCGCTGGCCTACGCCGGCTACGTGCTGCTGGGACTGGCGCTGCTCGGCCTGGTGCTGCAGCGGGTGCGGCGCACGGTCAGCCGCGAGCGCGACATGGTGGAACTGCTGAACCTGACCGTGGCCGAGCGCACCCGCCAGCTCGAGCGCGCCAACCAGCAGCTGCTGCAGAGCAACGCGCGCCTGCAGGCGGCCACGCGCCTGGATCCGCTGACCCAGGTCGCCAACCGCCGCGAACTGCAGGACTGGCTGGCCCGCGAATGCCCGGCCCTGCTGGCGGCGCTGGACGAGGGCAGCAGCGCCGATGCGCTGTACTTCTTCATGATCGACGTGGACAACTTCAAGCGCATCAACGACGACTACGGCCACCAGGCCGGCGACGCCGCGCTGGTGCACTGCGCCGATCGCCTGCGCGGGCTGTGCGGCGCGCGCGACCTGCTGGTGCGTTGGGGCGGCGAGGAGTTCCTGCTGGTCACCCGCCTGCCGCGCGAGGACGCCGCCAGCGCCCTGGCCGAAGGGCTGCGCGCGGCGGTGGCGACGCAGCGCTTCGCCCTGGCCGAGCGCGAACTGACACTGACCTGCTCGATCGGCTTCGCGCCGTGGCCGTTCGTGGCCGCCTGGCCGGCGCTGGGCGACTGGGAACAGAGCGTGGGCCTGGCCGACCGCTGCCTCTACGCCGCCAAGGGCGCCGGCAAGGACGCCTGGGTCGGACTGGCGCCGGGCGCGGCCCCCGACCGCCCGCGACTGCACGCGCTGCTGGCCGGTGGCGCACCGGAGGAACTGGGCGACAGCGTGCGCGTGCTGTGTTCGCCCGGGCGCCAGCCGCGCTTCGCGCGCTGAGCGCCGCCGCCGCGGCTCAGCGCGGCGGCGCCTGCTGCATGCTGCTGCGCCAGGCGTCGAGGAACTGACGCCGCTTCAGCGCATCCAGGTACACCAGCAGCCCCGGCCCCAGCGCGATCGGGCGGAACGCTGCGGCGGCGGCCGGCCCGCCCTGTGCGGCTTTGCCCGGCTGCGGCAGGATCGGCTGCAGCCGCGCCTCGCGCGACAGCACCTGCTGCCCGCGCGGCGACAGCAGGTAGTCGAGGAAACGGCGCGCCTCGGGCGCATGCGGGCTGTCGCGCGGAATCACCGCGGTGCGCAGCGCGACCAGGGTGTAGTCCTCCGGCTGCACGATCGCCAGCGGCGCGCCGGCGTCGATGCGCGCCTGCGCGTACGAGCCCAGCACGTTGTAGGCCAGCAGCAGCTCGCCGCGCGCGACCTTGTCCAGCAACACGCCGGTGCGTTCTTCCAGCACCACCTGGTTGTCGCCCATCGCCGCGAGCAGCGCTCCGGCCATGCTGCCGAGCTGGCTGTCCTGGGTCGCGAACAGGTAGCCGACGCCGCTGCGCTCCACGTCGTAAGTGCCGATGCGCCCGCGCAGCGGCAGGCCCGGCGCACGCAGCAGTTCCAGCAGCCGGCGGCGGGTACGCGGCACCTGCGCGGCCGGCAGCCGCGCGGTGTTGTAGACGATCGCCACCGGCTCGTAGCTGATGCCGAACAGTTCGTGTCGCCATTGCGCCCAGGCCGGAAGCGCCTCGGTCTGCGGCGAGCGGTGCGCCAGCGCATGGCCATCGTTCACCAGCTTGGTCTGCAGGTCCATGCTGGCGCTGATCAGCAGATCGGCGCAGCGCGGGCCGGGGCCGGGATGCAGATAGCGCTGGTAGATGTCCCAGGCGATGGCGTCCTGATAGACCACCTCGGTGTGCGGATGCAGGCGCTGGTAATCGCCGATCACCGCGGCGAACACCTCGATGTCGGTCGAGCCCTGGATGCACAACTGCGCGGTGGCGGCGCCCTGCGCCGGGAAGCGGCGCACGTCGCCGGGCGCGGCCAGCGCGGTGCCGGCGAGCAGCAGGGTCAGCAGCAGCGGCAGACGGCGCAGCAGCGCGGACAGGGTCATGGATGCAATCTCGGCAGGTGCAGGCTGGCGATCAGGCCGCCGCCCACGCGGTTGGACAGGTCGATGCGTCCGCCGTGCGCTTCGACCACGCGCTTGACGATCGCCAGGCCCAGCCCGGCGCCGCCGGCGGCCGCGCCCTCGCCGCGCACGAAGCGCTCGAAGACGCGCTCGGCGTCGGCCGCGGCGATGCCCGGGCCGTGGTCGGCCACGGTCACCACGCAATCGCGCGCGCTGCAGGTCAACGCCACCTGCAGCGCGGCGTCGCCGCCGTACTTGCAGGCGTTGTCGACCAGGTTCTTGATCGCCTCGCGCAACAGCAGCGCATCGCCGCGCACCAGCGCCGATTCGCTGGCGATGGCCAGTTGCACGCGCGGCCGCGGCGCGGCCTGCGGCAGCGCATCGTGCAGCGCCTGGTGCAGCACCTCGGTCAGGTCGACGCTGGCGTAACGCTGCAGGTTGGAGCGATGGATCACGCTGGCGTCGCTGAGCAACTGGTTGAGCAGGCGGCTCATGTGCGTGGCGTTGCGCTCGATCGCCTCCAGGCTGCGGCGCATCTCGCGCGGGTCGTCCTCGTCCAGCGCCAGTTGCGCCTGCGCGCGCAGCGCCGCCAGCGGCGTGCGCATCTGGTGCGCGGCCTCGGCCATGAACGCCCGCAAGGTTTCGTTGCTGCCGGCCAGGCGCGCCATGAAGCGGTTCAGCGCCGCCACCATCTGCTGCATCTCCTGCGGCGCGGTCGCGGCCACCGGCTTGAGCTCGGACGGTTCGCGCCGCGACAGCTCGCGCTCCAGCGTGCGCAACGGCCGCAGCGCGCGCGACACGCCCAGCCACACCAGCGCCAACGCCAGCAGCGACAACAGCGCGATCGCCAACAGCGCGTGCAGCACCACGTCCTGCGCCAGCGCCTCGCGGGCGCGGCGGGTCTGCCCCACCTGCACCCACACCTGGTCCTGCGCCGCCGCCGAGGACACCCGTCGCGACACCACCGCAAAGCGCACCGGCTCGCCGCTGTAGACCGCGTCGAACAACCGCGGCGGCGCGCTGGCGCGCGGCAGCGACGGCGCCGCCGGCAGGTCGTCGTAGCCGGTGATGGTGCGCCCGCGTGCGTCGAACACGCGGTAGAACACCCGGTCCTCCGGCGCCATCGCCAGCAGGTCCAGCGCCGCGTACGGCAGGTCCACCTGCCATTGGCCGCCGGCCAGCGCCACCGAATCGACGATGGACAGCGCCGAGGACACCAGCAGGTGGTCGTAGGAGCGGTTGGCGGCGCGCTGGCCGTAGTCGCGCGCGACGAAGAACAGCGCCACGGCGCCGAGCAGCGACAGCGCTCCCAGGTAGCGCAACAGCGTGCGCCGGATCGACGGCGCCGGCGGCGCGGCCTCAGCCATCGGCGTCGGCTGCCGTCGGATCCGGCGGCGCCGCGGCCGCCTCCAGCTTGTAGCCGACCCCGCGCACGGTGACGATGCGCAGCGGCGCGTCGGCCAGCTTCCTGCGCAAGCGCCCGACGTACAGCTCGATCGCGTTCGGCCCGGCCTCGTCGTCGAAACCGAACAGGCCATTGCCGATCTCGTCCTTGCCCACCACCTGGCCGAGCCGGCCGATCAGGATCTCCAGCAGGCGGTACTCGCGGTTGGGCAGGTCGATCGGCGTGCCGTCCAGGCTGACGCTGTGCGCGGCATTGTCGAAGGCGAAACCGCCGAGCTGCACCACCTCGCTGGCCTGGCCGCGGTTGCGCCGCAGCAACACCCGGCAGCGCGCCTCGAATTCGCGGAAATCGAACGGCTTGCCCAGATAGTCGTCGGCCCCCACGTCCAGCGCCTGCACCCGGTCCTCGATGCCGTCGCGCGCGGTCAGCATCAGCACCGGCGTGGTGTCGCCGCGCTCGCGCAGGCCGGCCAGCACCCGCAACCCGTCCAGCCCGGGCAGGCCGATGTCCAGCACCACCAGATCGAAGCGCTGGTAGCGCAGCACCCCGGCCGCACTCAGGCCATCGCGCTGCCAATCCACCGCATGCCCGCTGCGGCGCATGCGCCGCACGATCGCATCGGCGAGATCGGCGTTGTCTTCGACGAGCAGCAGGCGCATTGGGGGCCGGAATTGGGGAATCGAGAATGGGGAATGGAAACAGCAACGGCAGAAGCCTAGCGCATCCGGGAACGTGCTTTTTCGATTCCCCATTCTCGCTTCCCGATTCCCCACCGCCGACAGGTCGATGACAGCTATGCCGGACTAGGCTGCGTCCATGCCGGTCCGCGGCGATTGCCGGCGGATCGATCCAATCGCTGCGACACGCACCTGGGAGGGGACGTGGAACTGAAGACTCTGACATTGGGCAGCGCCTGCGCGTTGCTGTGCCTGGCCGGATCGGCGCGCGCCGGCACCGACGACGACGGCCCGGTGACCGCCGAACTCGGCGGCCGCCTGCACTGGGATTTCGCCCACTTCGACAACGACCATCGCGGCACGCCCAATCCCGACGACACCGAGATCCGCCGCCTGTGGCTGGACGTGTCCGGCAAGGTCTTCGGGTTCGGCTACAAGGTCGAGGGCGATTTCGCCGGGCTGCAGGACGCGTTCAACGGCAAGGGCATCGAGGCCAAGGACGTGTACCTGACCCGCACGTTCGGCGCCGGCGTCCTCACCGTGGGCCAGTTCAAGCAGTACTTCACGCTCGACGACCGCACCGGCTCCAACTTCGGCCAGTTCCTGGAGCGCAGCGGCGCGGCCAGCACGCTCGCGCCGCTGTACCGCAAGGCGGTGTCGTGGCAGGCCGTGGGCACCGACTACACCTGGGCCGCCAGCGTCTACAGCCTGCAGAGCATCGACGTCTCCAACACCCGCGGCCATGCGTTCGGCGGCCGCGGCACCTGGGCGCCGGGCGCGCGCGACGGCGACGTGCTGCACCTGGGCCTGTCGCTGGCGCACGAGCACTACGACCATCCCGGCGCCGGCGGCGCAGCGGCGTTGAGCATCCGCCCGCGCCCGGCCGGACACCTGTCCGACGACAGCCGCGTCACCCTGGCGCGCTTCGCCGACGGCCGCGACACCGACGTGGACAAGTGGTCGCTGGAATACGCGCAGGTGCGCGGGCCGCTGTCCTGGCAGGGCGAGTTCAGCGGTGGCGTGTTCGACGACGGCGCGCAGCGCGCCGACGTGATGGCGGCCTATGGCTTCGTCAGTTGGTTCGCCACCGGCGAATCGCGCCGCTACGACCGCAAGACCGGGCGGTTCACCCGCATCAAGCAGGTCAATCACCCCTACGGCGCCTTCGAGCTGGCGCTGCGCTACGACCGCATGTGGGGCGAGCAGCACCGCGACGGGCAACCCGACCTGCTCGACGCCTCCACCGCCTCGTGGACGCTGGCCGGCAACTGGTACCTCAAGCCGAACCTGCGGCTGATGCTCAACCTGATCGACAGCCGCAACCGCGACCACCTGGCGGGCGTGACGCTGGACCACACGCGGGCGATCACGGGGCGGTTTCAGTATGACTTCTGAGTGCCGGAATTCGGGAGTGGGGATTCGGGATTCGCAACCGCGGGATGGCGCGATGTGACACCCGGTCGGCTTCGATATGCGGGCTTCCCCAATGCGGGATCCATCTTCTTTCATGCACCACCCTGAGGAACTTCCATGCTGACCGCGCTCGGTTTCGGAATGGTCATTACCTTCATGTACCTGATCATGAGCAAGCGGCTGTCGCCGCTGGTCGCGCTGATCATCGTGCCGATCGTGTTCGCGCTGGCCGGCGGCTTCGGTACCGGCATCAACGAGATGATGCTCGAGGGGATCAAGAAGATCGCGCCCACCGGCGTCATGCTGATGTTCGCGATCCTGTACTTCGGGGTGATGATCGACGCCGGCCTGTTCGATCCGCTGGTGCGGCGCATCCTGCGCCTGGTCAAGGGCGACCCGATGAAGATCGTGGTCGGCACCGCGGTGCTGGCGCTGCTGATCTCGCTCGACGGCGACGGCTCCACCACCTACATGATCACGGTCTCGGCGATGCTGCCGCTGTACCGCCGCCTGGGCATGAACGCGCTGAACATGACCTGCGTGACCATCCTCGCCGGCGGGGTGATGAACCTGACGCCGTGGGGCGGCCCCACCGCACGCGCGGCCACCGCACTGCACGTGGACCCGGCCGACGTGTTCGTGCCGCTGGTGCCGGCGATGGCGCTGGCGATCGCCGGCATCCTGGTGCTGGCCTGGTACCTGGGCATGAAGGAGCGGCGCCGCCTCGGCGTGGTGACGCTGCCCGGCGACGCCTGGATGGACGGCAGCGTGGCCGATGACGGCGAGGCGCTGCCCACCGTGGAAGACGCCGAGGACATCAAGCGGCCGCGGCTGCTGTGGGTGAACCTGGTGCTGACCCTGGCGCTGATGGCCGCGCTGGTGATCGGCGTGCTGCCGATGCCGGTGCTGTTCATGATCGGCTTCGCGCTGGCGCTGCTGATCAACTACCCGAACCTGGCCGAGCAGCGCCGGCGCCTGGTCAACCATGCCGGCAACGTGCTGTCGGTGGTGTCGCTGATCTTCGCCGCCGGCGTGTTCACCGGCATCCTCTCCAACACCGGCATGGTCGAGGCGATGTCGCGCAGCTTCCTGGCGGTGATCCCCGACGCCTGGGGCCCGTACCTGGCGGTGATCACCGCGCTGGCGAGCATGCCCTTCACCTTCTTCATGTCCAACGACGCCTTCTACTTCGGCGTGCTGCCGATCCTGTCCGAGGCCGCCAGCCACTACGGCATCACCTCGGTGGAAATGGCCCGCGCCTCGCTGGCCGGGCAACCGGTGCACCTGCTCAGCCCGCTGGTGCCCTCCACCTACCTGCTGGTCGGCCTGGCCAAGGTCGACTTCGCCGACCACCAACGCTTCACCCTGAAGTGGGCGGTGCTGGTGTCGTTGGTGTTGATGGGCGGCGGGCTGCTATTCGGCCTGTTTCCTTTGGCGAAGTGAGCGCCGCCCGGGATTGGGGATTGGGCATTGGGGATTCGTAACAGCCACTGCCCGCGCGCCCATCCAATCCCGACTCCCCAATCCCGAATCCCAACTCCGAAGGAGTTCAACGTGACCCTCAGAATCGCCTACGTCACCAGCGGCATGGGCAGCATCGGCACCGCGATCTGCCAGAAGCTGGCGCGCAACGGCCATACCGTGGTCGCCGGCTGCGGGCCGGACTCGCCACGCAAGTCGGCATGGCTGCGCGAGCAGCGCGAGCTCGGCTTCGATTTCATCGCCTCCGAGGGCAATGCCACCGACTGGGATTCGACGGTGGCCGCGTTCGCCAAGGTCAAGGCCGAGGTCGGCGAGATCGACGTGCTGGTCAACAACGCCGGCGGCAGCCGCGACATGCTGTTCCGGCAGATGGGCCGCGAGGACTGGCAGGCGGTGATCGCCAGCAACCTGCATGCGCTGTTCAACATCACCAAGCAGGTGGTGGACGGCATGACCGCGCGCGGCTGGGGCCGCATCGTCAACATCGGTGCGGTCAGCGCGCAGAAGGGCCAGATCGGGCAGATCAACTACGCCACCGCCAAGGCGGCGATGCAGGGCTTCAGCCGCGCGCTGGCGCAGGAAGTGGCCTCGCGCGGGGTCACCGTCAACACGGTGTCGCCCGGCTACATCGCCAGCGCGGCGATCAGCGGCTTCCCGCCGGACGTGCTCGACCGCCTGGCCAGCTCGGTGCCGCTGCGCCGGCTCGGCAAGCCCGAGGAAGTGGCCGCGCTGTGCGCCTGGCTGGCCTCGGACGAGGCCGCCTACGTCACCGGCGCCGACTACGCGGTCAACGGCGGCCTGCACATGGCCTAGGGCGCCGCGACGCGCGCCTGGCATACACTGCCGGTTCCGCTTCGTCCGGCGCGCCCGCTCCGCATGTCAGACAAACCCGAATCCGGCGCGCCCGCCGCGCGCCTGCAGATGGCCGACATCGCGCGCATGGCCGGCGTCTCCGAATCCACGGTCTCGCGCGCGCTGGCCGACAATCCGGTGGTCGCCGAACGCACCCGCGCCTACATCAAGCAGCTCGCCCGCGACGCCGGCTACCGGGTCGATCCGGTGGCGCGCAGCCTGCGTTCGCGCCGCTCCAACATCGTCTGCGTGGCGGTGCCGCTGATGCACGCGCACGAACAGCCGCTGTCGGACCCGTTCATGATGACCATGCTGGCGCTGCTGGCCGACGCGCTGACCGCGCGCGGCTACAGCATGCTGCTGTCCAAGCTGGACCAGCACCAGGACCACTGGGTCGAGGACCTGGCGCACAACAGCCGCGCCGACGGCGTCATCATGCTCGGCCAGAGCCACGAGCACGCCTCGCTCGACGCCGCCGCGCGCGGCGGCCTGCCGATGCTGGTGTGGGGCAGCCGCATCGACGGCCAGGCCTATGCCAGCGTGGGCAGCGACAACCTGCGCGGCGGCGAACTGGCCACCGCGCACCTGATCGAGCATGGCCGCCGGCGCATCGCCTTCCTCGGCGACGAGCAGTTGCCGGAAGTGGCGCCGCGCTTCGCCGGCTACCGGCGCATGCTCGACGCACACGGCCTGGCGTTCGACCCGCGGCTGCACGCGCGCAGCCACTTCCTCAGCGAGGACGCCTACCGCCTGACCCGCGCGATGCTGAAGAAGACCGACCCGCCGGATGCGGTGTTCGCCGCCTCCGACGTGATCGCCCTGGGCGCGATCCGCGCCTTGATCGAGGCCGGCCACCGCGTGCCGCAGGACATCGCCCTGGTCGGCTTCGACGACATCCCCCTGGCCGCCTACAGCCAGCCGCCCTTGACCACCGTGCGCCAGGACCTGGCCCAGGCCGCCACCCTGCTGGTAGACGGCGTGCTGAACCTGATCGCCGGCACGCCAGTGGACTCGGTGGAGATGCCTGTGAGTCTGGTGGTGCGGGAGTCGGCTTGAGGGGCCGGGATTGGGGATTCGGGATTGGGGATTCGTAAAAGCGGGAACTTGCGCACTGCGCGTGCACTGGCCTAGCCGGCTTTTCCCAATCCCCAATCCCGAATCCCGGCCCCACCGCTTTACGAATCCCCAATCCCCACTCCCGAATCCCGTCCCCTCACCAACACCATCGCCACCGCCGCCGCCAGCATCAGCGCGCCGGCCAGGCGAATGACGTTGCGCGGGTCGCCCTGCAGCAGGCTGTCGTAGTACAGCGGCAGGGTCACGATCTGGATCAGCATCGGCAGCACGATGAACAGGTTGAACAGGCCCATGTACACGCCGGTGCGTTCGGGCGGGATGCTGTTGGCCAGCATCAGGTAGGGATTGCCCATCATGCTGGCCCAGGCCAGACCGATGCCGATCATCGGCAGCAGCAACAGCCAGCGGTCGTGGATCGACGGCAGCACGCACATGCCGAGGCCGGCGGCGACCAGGCAGGCGGCGTGGGTGGCCTTGGGGCCGAACCGCCGCGCCACCGGCACCATCGCGAACGCCGCCAGGAACGCGACGAAGTTGTAGAAGCCGCCGATCTGCCCGTTGACCAGGCCGGCCTCGCGGAAGCCATGCGAATCGGCCGCGGTGGTACCGAACAGGGTGGTCGACAGCGACAGCACGATGTATTGCCAGTAGCAGAACATCGCATACCACTGGAACAGCATCACCGGTGCCATCTGCCGCATCGTCGGCGGCATCTGCCGCACCGCGTCGACGATCTCGCGCAACGTCGCCAGCGGCCCGACCGCGGCGCTGCGCAAGCGCTGCAATTCCGCCGCCGGCAGCACCGGCTCGCGCACGCTGCGCGCGGTGAGCAGGATCGATGCAGCGGAGAAGCCCGCACCGATCGCGAACGCGGCGATGGTGACGTAGGGAATGTGGTGGGCGTTGGCCGCGTCCTGGTTCATGCCCAGCCACACCAGCAACGGCGGGGTGACATAGGCCAGGGTCTGGCCGAGGCCGGTGAACGCGCTCTGGGTCAGGTAGCCCAGCGGCCGCTGCGGCGGCGCCAGTACGTCGCTGACCAGCGCGCGATACGGCTCCATCGCCACGTTGTTGGCCGCATCCAGCATCCACAGCAGCGCCACCGCCATCCACAGCGCCACGCTGAAGGGCATGGTCAGCAGGCACAGGCTGCACACCAGCGCGCCCACCACCATGTACGGCATGCGCCGGCCCCAGCGGGTCACGGTACGGTCGCTGAGCACGCCGACCACCGGTTGCAGCACCAGCCCGGTGATCGGGCCGGCCAGCCACAGGTACGGCAGGTTGGCGTGGTCGGCGCCCAGGTAGTTGTAGATCGGGCTCATGTTGCTCTGCTGCAACCCGAAGCTGTATTGCACACCGAAGAAACCGGCATTGAGCGCCCGGATGCGCGCGAAAGAGAGCGGAGGAGCGGTCGACGGCATGCGGGGCCCAGGGCCTCGGTGCGGCTCCCAGTGGCCGCAGCGCACTGTACCCTGCCGTCTTTGCAATCGATTGTAACGCTGCGTCGCAACAAGTTTCTTGCACGCTGATCGTGACTTTAGTGCTTCACTCGAAATGCTGCGGTGCAGGATTGCAATCGATTGTAGTGCGGCGTATTACTGCGCTTGCACTGCAGGCCGGATGGCCGGCCCCTGGGAGGGGACGATGCAGGCGTCGGCATACCACCACCTGTGAGAGAGAGAATCGCAATGTCCACCTTGCACACCCTGCGCCTGCATGCCCTGGCCTGTGCGGTCGTTTCCTGCCTGTGCGCGCCTGCCGCGCTGGCTCAGGACACCGCCGCCGCACCTGCCGCTCCGCCGGCCGCCGACAGCGCCGCGGTCAATCTGGATTCGGTGTTCGTCACCGGTACTTCCACCGCCACTACCAAGTTGAAGTCCAGCGTGTCGGTCAGCACCGTCGGCGCCGAGGCGATCGAACAGTCGGCGCCGCGAAGCACCGCCGAAATCTTCCGCAAC
>JBEVKG010000366.1:0-9886 GCA_040509765.1 Xanthomonas sp. | reverse complement strand
CGGTGCCCTACTTCGAGCGCCTGACCGGGCGCCTGGAAGAGCGCGATGCGCTGATCCTGGACCCGATGCTGGCCACCGGCGGCACCCTGATCGCCACCATCGACATGCTCAAGCGCGCGGGCGCGCGCCGCATCAAGGGCATTTTCCTGGTGGCTGCGCCGGAGGGCATCGCCGCCGTGCAGGCCGTGCACCCGGACGTGGAGATCTTCACCGCCGCCATCGATGCCCAGCTCAACGAAAAGGGCTACATCCTGCCGGGCCTGGGCGATGCCGGTGATCGCATCTTCGGTACCCGCGTGGTCGGTTGAGTCCGGGCCGCCGCATGCTGCGCCCCCGGCTGCGGGGCGCAGTGCGGCCAGGCGTGGCTGGGCGCGCGGTTACGCCAGCGCGCGGGCTTTCAGTTCGCCCTGCTCGTGCACGGTGCCGTAGCGGCCCTTTTCGTCCCGCGCCACCTGCGCCAGTGCGCACTGCGGGTCGTGGGTGAAAAACAGATGCACGTTGCGCGCGAGCTTGTCTTCCAGGAACGCGCGCTTCTCATCGATCAGCAGTTCGGCGTTGCGGTCGTAGCCCATCGTGATCGGCACGTGGACCCACGAGCGGCCGGGGATCAGATCGGCGCAGAACACCACACCGCCCTGCGTCTGGCCGCCCTCGCGCGCCGGTCCGACGATCTCGGCCAGCATCAGCCCCGGGGTGTGCCCATCGCTGAAGCTGAAACGCACGCTCTGGCCCAGTGCCTGCGAATACGGGCCTTCCACGATCTCCAGGCGGCCGCTGGCCTGCAGCAGGCCGGGCAGCTCCGGAATGAAGCTGGCACGGTCGCGCGGGTGCGGATCCAGCGCGCGCGCCCAGTGCTGCGCGCCGACCAGGAAGGTCGCATTCGGGAACAGCAGTTCCGGCGAGCGGCCTTCGCTCCACGGTGCGAGCAGGCCACCGGCATGATCGAAATGCAGGTGGCTCAACACCACCACATCGATATCTTCGTGCTCGAAGCCCGCCTCGCGCAGCGAGTCGATCAGGACATGGCTGGGTTCCTGCACGCCCTAGCGGTCGCGCAGTTTCGGCTCCAAGAACGCCCCGATGCCGGTCTCGAACAGCACGGTCTTGCCGGCCAGCGGGCTGGCCAGCAAGGCACGGCAGGCCAGCGCGATGCGGTTGCCGTCGTCGGGCGCGGCCCACTGCTGCCACATCGCCTTGGGCGCGTTGCCGAACATCGCGCCGCCGTCGAGTTTCTGCGCGTTGCCTTGGATGGACCAGAGCTTCATGAGCGGGGATTCGGGATTGGGGATTGGGGATTCGCAAACGCGGGCGTCAGGGCGCCGGCGTGGTCTGCAGCACTTCGGCGCTGCCGACCTCGTTGCGCGGGTCGCTGCCGCCGCTGAGCACATTGCGGCGCTTGTCCCATTCCACGGTCTGCAGGTTGCCCCAGACGTGGCTGGAGCCGTGGCCGTCCTCGGCGGTGTCGCCGGGCAGCTTGAGCGTATGTCCCATCGCCTGCAGGCCCTTGGCCGTGGCCGCATCGAAGGTGCCGGTCTCCGCCTCGATCACGTCCGGCAGCCACTGGTGGTGGTAACGCGGCAGCGCCGCGACCTGCTGCGCGCTGAGGCCGTCGTCGTAGCCGAGGATGCCGAGCAGCACCATGGTGATGATGCGACTGCCGCCCGGGGTGCCGAGCACGATGGCCTTGTCGGCGTTTTCCATGAAGGTCGGCGACATCGAGCTGAGCGGGCGCTTGCCCGGCTTGGGCGCGTTGGCCGCGTAGCCCATCACGCCGAACGCGTTGGGCGTGCCCGGACGCAGCGCGAAATCGTCCATCTCGTTGTTGAGCAGCACGCCGGTGCCCTTGGGGATCAGGCCGGAGCCGTACAGCAGGTTGACGGTCTGGGTGGCGCCGACGCGGTTGCCTTCGCCGTCGATGATGGAGAAATGCGTGGTCTCGTCGTCTTCCAGCGGGGTCGGCTGGCCGGACAGCAGGTCGCTGGGCGTGGCCTTATCCGGATTGATGGTCGAGCGCAGGCCCACCGCATAGTCCTTGCTGAGCAGGATGCGCTGCGGCACGTGGGTGAAATCCGGGTCGCCCAGGAAGAAGGTGCGGTCGCGGTAGGCGCGGCGCATCGCTTCCACGGTCAGGTGCACGCGGTGCACCGGGTCCATGGTCTTGAGGTCGTAGCCCTCCAGGATCTGCAGCATGCTGGCCAGGGCGATGCCGCCGGAGGACGGCGGCGGCGCGGTGGTGATGGTCCAGCCCTTGTAGTCGAAGCGGATCGGCGTGCGTTCCTTGACCGTGTAGCCGGCAAGTTCCTGCGCGGTCCAGCGGCCGCCGGCCTGCTTGACCCCGGCCAGCAGCTTCTTGGCGGTGGCGCCGCGGTAGAAGCCGTCGAAGCCCTTGTCGGCCAGCAACTGCAGCGTGTTCGCCAGTTCCGGCTGCTTGAACACGTCGCCCTCGGCGATCGGCCGGCCATTGCGCAGGTAGACCTCGCGGGTGCCGGGGTAGCGCTCCATCACCTTGCGCCGCGACTGATAGCCCTCGGCCATGCGCGCGTACACCGGGAAGCCCTCGCGGGCGATGCGGATCGCCGGGGCCAGCGACTGCCGCAGCGGCAAGCGGCCGTGCTTGGTCGCCAGTTCCACCAGCGCCGCCGGCAGTCCGGGAATACCGGCCGACCACGGGCCGTTGATCGAGCGGTCGCGGTCCAACTCGCCCTTGGCGTCCAGGAACGCGGCCGGCGTCGCCGATTCCGGCGCGGTCTCGCGCGCGTCCAGCATCACGTCCTTGCCGGTCCTGGCGTCGTGCAGCAGGAAGAACCCGCCGCCGCCGAGGCCGGAACTGATCGGTTCGACCACCGACAGCGTCGAGGACACCGCCACCGCGGCGTCGAAGGCATTGCCGCCCTCGCGCAGGATCTGCAGGCCGGCCTCGGTGGCCAGGCGGTGGCCGCTGGCGATCGCGGCGCCGGGCGGATGCGCGGCCGCGGCGGTGGTGGTCGCCTCGGCGACCGGCGCCTCGGCCCACGCCGACGGCGTCAGGACCAGGGCGAGCAGCAGGACACGGCGGACGAGGCTTCTCATGCGGCGGGGGGCTCCTGTGGGTACAACTCGGGGTGGTCGTGCTGCAGGCGCTGCAGCTTGGCCAGCAACTGCGCGTGGGTCTCCGGGATGGCCGGGTCCGGGTCGATGCATTCCACCGGGCACACCACCACGCACTGCGGCTCATCGAAATGACCGACGCATTCGGTACAGCGGGCCGGGTCGATCACGTAGATCGTCTCGCCCATGGCGATGGCCTGGTTCGGGCAGGCCGGCTCGCAGACGTCGCAGTTGACGCAGAGCTCGTTGATCTTGAGGGACATGTGGCGCACTTCGGCACTGACCCGGGCAGTTTACCGGATCGGGGTGGGACGGCCCCGCGAAGGCCGCGTCGCGGTGCGGAACGCTGTATCGCCGCCGTGCCGGAACCAGCGCAGCGACCGGCCTGTAGCGATTGACTCCGGTGGCGACCGCGCCTAGAGTCGCCGCGTCGAAAATGGCTGGCCTGGTCTCGGTAGGCCCAGGCCCTTCTCCGCGCTGGCGGAGACGCTCTGTTCGCGCCGTGGTGCGCGATTCCCCGACAGTCCCCGTGTCCATCGTCCCGGGGTCTGTCCGTGGGCCGCCTTCGACCGGGCTTGCTGCGGCGGATCCCTCCAGCAGGAGCCAACGCATGTCCCCGATTCCCCTGTCCGGCCCCCTCCTCGTCTCTCTCGGCAACGGCGTGCAGGGCGGCGCCGTGGTCCGCGCCGCACGCCGGCACGGCCTAGCCGTCCGCGCCCTGGTCCGCGAAGGCGCTCCCACAGCGGCGCTGCGTGCGCTGGGCGCGGAGGTGGTCGAAGCCGATCTCGACGATCCTGCCGCCATGCACGCGGCCTGCCGCGGCGTTGCCCACGCGGTGCTGCAGTTCCCCGCCGGCCCCGGCGAAACGGCGCTGGCCCGGGCCCGGCTTGCGTTCGCTGCCGCGCGCGCGGCGCGGCTGCAGTCGGTGGTGCTGAAGCTGAGCAGCGCGCCGCTATCGGCGCCGTGCCCCGAACCGAGCCTGCGCAGCAACGCCGCGCTCGCGGCGCTGGCGCACGGCGCCGGCCTGCCCTGCGCGATCGTGTGGCCGACGCTTTACCTGGACAACCTGCTGAAGCCCTCGGCGCGCACCGACATCGTCGCGCATGGCGTGTTCGCGCCGCCGATCGCCGCCACGCAACGCATCGCCTGGACCTCGGCCGACGCCTGCGCCGAGGCCGCGCTGGCGCTGCTGCGGCATGGCGCACAGGGCGGCAGCTACCGGATCGCCGGCACCGAGAGCCTGACCGGCCCGGAGCTGGTGCAGCGGCTCACGGCCGTGCTCGGCCGCCCGGTGCACTATCGCGCGCAGTCGCTGGACGCGTTCGAGCGCGATGTGGATGCCGCGTTGGGCGCAGGCCACGGCCGCGTGGTGGCATCGAAGTTCCGCTTCTTCGCCGAATTCCCGCAGCAGGCCGATGCGCTGCTGGCCGCCCCACTGCAGGCGCAGCCTGGACTCGAGGATTTCCAACCGGAGTCGATCGACGCCTGGATTGCCGGGCATCGGCAGGTCTTCCTGGCGCCGCCCTCGGCACCCGGCGGCTCGCCCGCCGACCAGTCCAGGCGCCGGTGGGGCCGGTGATGAAGCTCCGCATCGACCGTGCCCTGCCTGCAAGTGCGGAACTGCGCGACGGCACCTACAGCACGTCCGCGCGACGCGGCCGCCCGTTGCGGGCGGGTGCGGGAAGCGGGACCGGCGCGCGTCGGCGCGCCGGCCCTGCGGGCTTACTTGGCTTCGACGAAGATGTAGTCGGCGCCGGTCGGCTTGACCACGGCTTCGACGCGGGCGCTGTCGGCCGGGGCGCCGATGTAGACCACGCGCACGCCCTTCATGGTGTTCGGCTCGACCTTGGCGAACGCGGCGGCGATCAGGTCGGCCATCTTGGCCGAGGCCGAGGAGCCGAACGCCAGCATGTTGCCCGGCTGGATGCCGCGGCCGATGGCGGTGGTGGCGCTTTCGACCTGACGCTCGTACTTGGCCTGGAACTCCGGATCCGATTCCGGCGGCAGGTAGTACAGGAACGGGCTGTTGGTGACGTTGCCCATGTTCTGGATCGCCACTTCCTGCAGGTACTTCTTCCAGCCGGCGTCGTCGTCCTTGGCCGGGGCGGTCAGCGCGGGCTGCGCGTCGGCGGCCGGCTTGGCGGCTTCTTCCTTCTTGCAGGCGGTGAAGCCCAGGGCCAGCGAAGCGATCAGCAACGCGCGTGCGGTGGTGTTCATGGAACGGCTCCCTCTGTGTCGTCAGTGAATGGTGGACGGCTCAGCGCTGCGCGGCGGCCTGGCGGGCCTGGACCAGCGCCTGCACCACCGACGGCGGCACGAAGCCGGAGACGTCCCCGCCCAGGCGCGCGATCTCGCGCACCAACGAGGACGAAATGAAGCTGTGTTGCTCGGCCGGGGTGAGGAACAGCGTCTCCACCTCCGGGATCAGATGCCGGTTCATGCTCGCCATCTGGAACTCGTATTCGAAATCGGACACCGCGCGCAGGCCGCGCAGCAGCACGCCGCCGCCGACCGAACGCACGAAGTGCGCCAGCAGGGTGTCGAAGCCCAGCACTTCCACGTTGCGGTGCCCGGCCAGCGCCTCGCGGGCCAGCGCCACGCGCAGTTCCAGCGGCAGGGTCGGCCCCTTGGAGGGACTCTGCGCCACGCCCACGATCACCTGCTCGAACAGCGGCGCGGCACGGTTGACCAGATCGATATGGCCGTTGGTGATCGGATCGAAGGTGCCGGGATAGACGGCGATGCGGCTATGGGCCACGGTCATGCGTCGGGTACCGCGTGAAGGTCGCCGGGAAGTGTAGCAGCGGTGCGCCGGTACAGGGCAGCACGCACCTCGCGGCTGCCGCCCTCGCGGTACAGCGCCCAGGGGGCGGGCGGCGCCGGTGCCTGCCCGGCCGGCGACTCCAGGTACAGCCAGGCGTTGGCCGCCAGCCGCGCCGGCAGGCGTTGCAGCACCGCGTCCCACAGCCCGGCGGCGAACGGCGGGTCGACGAAGGCGATGTCGGCCGGAGCGTCGACCACGGCATCGGCCAGCCAGCGCAGCGCATCGCCCTGCACCACCTGCACCTGGTCCTGGGCCTGCAGCCGCGCCACCGTGGCGCGCAGCTGCGCCGCCTGGCCCGGATCGCGCTCGACCAGCACCGCCGCCGACGCGCCGCGCGACACCGCCTCCAGCCCCAGTGCGCCGCTGCCGGCGAACAGGTCCAGCACGCGCGCCCCGGGCAGCACCGGTTGCAGCCAGTTGAACAGGGTCTCGCGGACCCGGTCGGAGGTCGGGCGCAGCCCGGCCAGGTCCGGCACCGGCAGCCGCGTATTGCGCCAGCGCCCGCCGATGATCCGCACCTGGCCGCCGCCGGGGCGGCTCATCGGCGGCCTCGCAGGGGCCGGGACAGGCTGGACGGGGAACGCAGGGACGGCATCGGCGACGGGCGGCGGGAACGGGGTCCGGATCATAGACCAGCGCGCTGTCGCACGTATGCGCGGCACGGCGCTTGAAGCCGGCCGCGGCCGCCACCATGTCGGCCGGCAGAGCCGCGCCCTCCTCCGCGCGGCCGCCCATCCTTCATGGAGCACCTACCGATGAGCGTGGAAACCCAAAAAGAAACCCTGGGCTTTCAGACCGAGGTCAAGCAGCTGCTGCAGCTGATGATCCATTCGCTGTATTCCAACAAGGAGATCTTCCTGCGCGAGCTGATCTCCAACGCCTCCGACGCCGCCGACAAGCTGCGCTTCGAGGCCTTGGTCAAGCCGGAGCTGCTGGACGGCGACGCGCAGCTGCGCATCCGCATCGGCTTCGACAAGGACGCCGGCACCGTCACCATCGACGACAACGGCATCGGCATGAGCCGCGAGGAGATCGTGGCGCACCTGGGTACCATCGCCAAGTCCGGCACCTCCGAGTTCCTCAAGCACCTGTCCGGCGACCAGAAGAAGGATTCGCACCTGATCGGCCAGTTCGGCGTGGGCTTCTACAGCGCCTTCATCGTCGCCGACCAGGTCGACGTGTACAGCCGCCGCGCCGGGCTGCCGGCCAGCGAAGGCGTGCACTGGTCCTCGCGCGGCGAAGGCGAGTTCGAGGTCGCCACCGTCGAGAAGGCCGAGCGCGGCACCCGCATCGTGCTGCACCTGAAGGACGACGAGAAGGACTTCGCCGACGGCTGGAAGCTGCGCGGCATCGTGCGCAAGTATTCCGACCACATCGCCCTGCCGATCGAGCTGCCCAAGGAACATCACGGCGAGGACAAGGACACGCCGGAAACCCCCGAGTGGGAAACCGTCAACCGCGCCAGCGCGCTGTGGACGCGGCCGCGCACCGAGATCAAGGACGAGGAATACCAGGAGCTGTACAAGCACATCGCCCACGACCACGAGAACCCGGTGGCGTGGAGCCACAACCAGGTCGAGGGCAAGCTGGAGTACACCTCGCTGCTGTACGTGCCCGGCCGCGCCCCGTTCGACCTGTACCAGCGCGACGCCTCGCGCGGGCTCAAGCTGTACGTGCAGCGCGTCTTCATCATGGACCAGGCCGAGCAGTTCCTGCCGCTGTACCTGCGCTTCATCAAGGGCATCGTCGATTCCAGCGACCTGCCGCTGAACGTCTCGCGCGAGATCCTGCAGTCCGGCCCGGTGATCGACTCCATGAAGTCGGCGCTGACCAAGCGCGCCCTGGACATGCTGGAGAAGCTGGCCAAGGACGACGCCGAGCGCTACCAGGGCGTGTGGAAGAACTTCGGCCAGGTGCTGAAGGAAGGCCCGGCCGAGGACTTCGGCAACCGCGAGAAGATCGCCGGCCTGCTGCGCTTCGCCTCCACCCACGGCAGCGACGGCGCGCAGACCGTGTCCCTGGCCGACTACGTGGCGCGCATGCAGGACGGCCAGGACAAGCTGTACTACCTGACCGGCGAGAGCTACGCGCAGATCAAGGACAGCCCGCACCTGGAAGTGTTCCGCAAGAAGGGCATCGAGGTGCTGCTGCTCACCGACCGCATCGACGAGTGGCTGATGAGCTACCTCACCGAGTTCGACGGCAAGTCCTTCGTCGACGTGGCGCGCGGCGACCTGGATCTGGGCAAGCTCGACAGCGAGGAAGAGAAGCAGGCCAAGGAAGAGGCGGCCAAGGCCAAGCAGGGCCTGGTCGAGCGCATCCAGAACGTGCTCAAGGACGAGGTCTCCGAGGTGCGCGTCTCGCACCGCCTGACCGACTCGCCGGCGATCCTGGCCATCGGCCAGGGCGACCTCGGCCTGCAGATGCGGCAGATCCTGGAAGCCAGCGGCCAGAAGCTGCCGGAGAGCAAGCCGGTGTTCGAGTTCAACCCGGCGCACCCGCTGATCGAGAAGCTGGACGCCGAAGCCGACGGCGAACGCTTCGGCGACCTGGCCCGGGTGCTGTTCGACCAGGCCGCGCTGGCCGCCGGCGACAGCCTCAAGGATCCGGCGGCGTATGTGCGCCGGCTCAATAAGCTGTTGCTGGAACTGTCGGTGTAAGCACGCCGCAGGCCTCAGCGCCATGCCGTCGCGCAACGGCGGCATGGCGATCGTGGTGATGGGACGCGCCGGGGGTTTTCCGAACGTGCGGTGCGGGCGAAGATGCCGGCTTCGCCCTCGCCCGCCGTCCCTGCCACCGATGACTTCCAGCGACACCATCACGCTGTCCCTCGACCAGGCCACCGCCCTGGTCGACCGCATCCTGTCCCATGCCGGCTTCAGCCCCGCGCATGTGCACGCCCTCACCCACACCATCGTCGCCGGCGAACGCGACGGCTGCGCGTCGCATGGCCTGTACCGGACCCTGGGTTGCGTGGCGACGCTGCGCAACGGCAAGGTGGTGGGCGATGCCGAGCCCATCGTGCACGACCATGCGCCCGGTATCGTCAGGGTCGATGCGCGCGGCGGGTTTTCGTTGCTGGCGTTCGAACGCGGGTTGCCGCTGCTGATCGAGAAGACCCATGCCAATGGCCTGGCCGCGCTGGCGATCAACCATTGCGTGCACTTCTCCGCGCTCTGGCCGGAAGTCGAACGCATCACCGAGGCCGGGCTGGTCGCGCTGATCTGCAATCCCAGCCATGCCTGGGTCACGCCGGCCGGCGGTCGCACGCCGCTGCTGGGCACCAACCCGCTGGCGTTCGGCTGGCCGCGCGTGGACGCGCCGCCGTTCGTGTTCGATTTCGCCACCAGCGCGGTGGCGCGCGGCGAGATCGAGCTGCGCCGCCGCGCCGGCCAGCCGATTCCCGAAGGCTGGGGCGTCGATGCGGCGGGCGCGCCGACCACCGATCCTGGCGCGGTCGCCGATGGCGGCGCGATGCTGACCTTCGGCGGCCACAAGGGCTCGGCGCTGTCGGCGATGATCGAACTGATCGCCGGGCCCTTGATCGGCGACCTCACCAGCGCCGAATCGCTGGCCCACGACGCCGGTGCCGGTGCCGCGCCCTACCACGGCGAACTGATCCTGGCGCTGGATCCGGCGCGCTTCCTCGGCGCCGACCGCGCCGCGCACCTGGCCCGCGCGGAAGCCTTCTTTGCCGCCTACGAGGCCACCGGCGCGCGCCTGCCGTCGCAACGCCGCTACCAGGCGCGGGCACGCAGCCAACGCGAGGGCGTGCGGATTCCGCATGCTCTGCACCAGGACCTGCTGGCCCTGCTCGACTAAGGGCGCCGCCCGTGACGCGTTTTGTCACGGGCCGGCGGCACACGCCGTCGTCCTGCAGGAGCGGCTTCAGCCGCGACAGGCATAAAGGTAACGCCACGTCGCTGCTGAATCCGCTCGTACGCGTGGGGTTACATGTGCCGGGGGAGGCGGCGC